>SXIE01000343.1 GCA_005772945.1 Pseudomonadota bacterium | reverse complement strand
CGAGCCGCGCGGTCCGGCGAGCGCAATGACCTGCCCGTGATCGACCTGCGGAACCCAATCGGGCTCCTCGGCAAAGCCGTCCAGGACGGCCCGGATCCCCGGCGAGCTGCCGTACGCGAGCGGCGTCATGCTCGGCCACGCGTAACCGAACTTCTCGTGCTCGGTGCCGACCTTCCAGTCGCCACGGACACGCTCGCCGCGCGCATGATGCGCGACGAGCTGGTTCACGTTGTCGATCGGGACGCGATTCCCGGAACCAGCGTGACTACTCACGAGCCCTCCTCTGTGCACGCGAGCGCGTCACGGACCTCAAACGATGCCCACGCGCAACGCCACGCCGGGCCGAGGTAAGCACCACGCCGAGCGGCATCGAGGCCCCCTGCGCGCTTTCTCACGGACGCCCGATTCACGCGCGGCCCTGAGACGCCCCCACCCGCCTCAGGCCTTCCTCTTGCGCGACGTCTTCTTGGACTTCTTGGCGCCACGACTCTCGGCTTCGGCCTCGCCCTCGGGCTCTTCCTGCATGGCCTGCACGACGACCGTCGCCTCGGAGGGCGCCGCCGCGGGCTCGTCCTCCGGCAGCTCGAAGGCCGGCATCATCGAGGTCGCACCGTCGACGGGCGCGTCGTCGAAGGCCTCGAGCGCCGTCGTCGCATCGTCTGCCGCCGCCGTCTCGCCGTCCCCGAAGAGCGACTCGGTCGGCACGATCACGGTGCCGGCCGTCTGCGCATCGGTTTCGGGCGATTCGTCCGACACGATGATCGACTCGGTCTCGCTGCTGAAGGCGAACGCGCGTCCACCCCCGGCCGTCGCATGCTCGGCCTCGCCCGCCAACACCGCGAAGAGATCACTCTGGGCGGGCGCGGACGCAGGCGGCGCCTGCTCGTCGTCGAAGCTGAAGGTCGAGGTGGGATGCGCCTCCTCGAGCTCCTGCTGCGACGCCGCGGGCGCGCGAGCCAATTGCGAATCCCCGCGCGGTTCGTCGTTCGCCTCCGGCGCCTTCGGCGGGACGCGGGGGCCCGCGCGCCGGTCGAGGCACGCACGATAGTAATCGCCAAACCCCGCGAGCACGCCGTCCTTGGCGGGCAGCTCAGGGTGCTCGTCGAGCAGCGCAATCGCCACGGGCGCGATCACGTCTTCGAGGCGCTTGGACTCCGACGAGGAACGTGTGGGCCGCCCCTCGCGCTCGTCGGCGCCAGCCCCGGTCTCCACGTCGACCGCCACGGCCAGCGCCTTGCCCTTGGCCTCGCTCCCGCGGCGCTTGCTGGTTCCGCCGGCCGCAGCCGCCGTCGTCGTCGTCGTCCCTTTCTTGCGTGACATCCGCGCCTCCCCATTCACCAGTTCCGAACACTCTGCGCGCCGTCGACCTTGGCGTGACCGCGCGCGACATAGTTGGTACTCAAATCATCTGCGCGGGTCGATCCGTCGCCCACTGGACCACGAGGATCCGGTCCGCATCGGTCAGCTTGAGGAGCTCGATTCCCATCCCGGGATCGCCGCCCGGCTCGCCGCGCTGCCTGCGCCACGCGACGATCCCGACGGCCTCGACGAAGCGTCCGCTGCGCCCAATCCGCACGCGCACCTCGCGCCCGACCTTGAGCAGGTTCGGGGTCGCGTGGAACAGACCCGGCAGGTCGTCGGGCCCATCGTTCTCGTAGACGAAGAAATGGTCCGGTCCCGGACCCGGGCCGTCGAGCTGGACCTCAACCGGGATCTTGTACTGATTCGTCCGGATCTTGGCGCGCGGCGTGCGCTTGCGCTGCGGTCGTTCCTCGATCGCCGCGGTCTCGCTGCTCGCGGCCACGGACGCCGACGGCGCGGCCGACGGCGCTCCCGCGGCGCGCGGCGTGCCGAAGCCCGCACCATTGGACTCCGCCTGGCGTGCACTCCCCGCCGCCCTAGGCGGGATGAAGCCAGGCGACGTGGCCTCGGTCTGGCGTCGGAGCTCGGCCGCCGTCGGCGTCGACTCGGACTCATGGTCCGGCGCGAGTTCAGGTTCAGGTTCACCTTCGTCGTCGTCATCTCCGACACCGGCCGTGAAGAGCTGACGCGCCGCGCCGCTGATATCGGTCTGCCGCCGGACGAGCTTCTGCTCGACATCGGCGACGGACACATCGGCGCGCTCGATCGCTTCGGCGCGCGTCGCGTAGAGCTGCTCGCGCTCCTCGAGCAGGCTCATGCGCACCTGCAGGATCTCGCGCCGCTGGTCGAGGAGCCGCTGTCGGTCGGCAGCCCGCTCGATATCGAGGTCGAAACCGTCGAGCGCCTGTGACTTCGCGAGCAGCTTCTGCACGAGCTGCGCGGCCCGCGGCCCCATGCCGTCGGCGCGGCGGAGCAGACTCGCCTCCTCCTCTTGGACGTGCGCGGCGAACGCGATGAGCGCCCGGTTCTTCTTGAGGAAAGCGCGCTCCATCTGCGCAAGCCCCTGCTCTTGCGCGTGGATCTGGTCCTCCATCTGGACCACGCCCTGCTCTTGCTCGTAGAGCGCTTGCTCATCGATCGCGAGCGACTGCTTTTCCGCCATGGTGTCCTTCCGCGTGACGTCTACCGGAGCTTAGCGACCTGCTGCGCACGCCGATCGAGCAAGGGGTGCTCGCCGTGCCGCTGGACGAGCTCCTTGAGGAGCGCGTCGGCCTCGGAGGCGAGGCCATTGTTGACATAGAAATCGAGCTCGCGCAGGTCCTCCTGCAGTGCGCCCGAGACGCTGTCCGCGGCGCTCCCCGGAAGCGCGAGGCCGCCTTCCGGGCCGGCGCCCAGGGCGTCATCGGGAACGAACGCGTCGTCGACGATCGTGTTCTCGACGGTGCCACCGAAGCCAGGCTCGTCGCTGTCGAGGCTGAGCTCGAAGTCGTCGAAGTCGCTCTTCTGGCGGAGCGTCGGGGCCGTGGTGCTGGCAGCCGGTGCGGCGGCGAACGCCATCGGCGGGCTCGCGACGGAAACCACGTCGGGCGAGGATGGGGGCGGCGTCGGCGGCGCGGCCTGGCCGGTGTGGTACGGGACCTCGATGGTCGTACCGACCGCTTCGTTCTGGGGTCCGCGCAGCACCTCGCGCGCCTGGGGATCGGTCGGATCGAGCATGAGGACGCGGGTCCAGCACTCGTCGCGCTCGTGCAGCAGACCGCTCTGATCGTAGAGACGTGCCATCTCCTTGAGGACGGCGACCGACTTGTGGACCTGGCCGAGCTGGCTGAACGATTCGGCGAGCAGCCCGAGGATCTCGAGGTCCTGCGGACGCGCCTCGTAGGCCTTGCGCAGCTTGGGGAGCGCGCGCTGCGGCTCCTCCTGCGTCAGGTAGATCGCGGCGAGCTTCTTGGCGACCGCCGCGTCGTCCGGCTGGTGGTAGAGGAGGCGCTCGGCGACCTTGGGATAGTCGGCGTCGCCGGCCTTGTGCTCGAGCATGTCGGCGACGCGACGCAGCTCGCGCGCGGCGTCCTGCAAAGCGCCGAGACCGCTGTAGGCTTCGGCGAGCCGCACGCGATCGGTGATGTTGTCGGGGTCGTGATCGAGGATGGCCTGGACGACCGAGAGGCGCGCGGCCGCGTCGGGTGCGGCCTGCAGGGCTTTGTCCCAGGCGCGCGCGGCCTCGGTGAAGCGGCCGTGATCGCAGTAATGGCGGCCAAGGGCGAGGGCGGCCTCGCGGTTGGCGGGCTGGAGGCGCTGGACCTGGAGGTAGACGCCGAGCGCCTTGATGCCGAAGCCGTCCTTCTCGTAGCGTCGGGCGACTTGGCACAGCTGCTCGACCGCCTGGTCCTTATCGTCGGCGCGCTGGAGCAGGTCGGCGAACTCGAGGCGCAGCCGGGCGCTGCTCGGCTCGCCGAGGACGAGCTTCTCCATTTCGGGGATGGCGCGCTTCAGCTGTCCTTGCCGAACATACTTCGCGACGCTCTGCGCGATGCGGTCTCGTTCCACGGCCCGGGACGTTAGCATGGCGCCTGGCGGTCCGCCACCCGACCCCGGAGGCGCATGCATGGCGGTCGGCAGGCTCGGACGGCGCGCCGGGGTCAGGCCGGGCGCGGAGCCCGCAGGCGATCGACGAGGCCGCGCAGGCCGAGAAGGTACGAGGCGAGCCCGAAGCCCATGACGCGCCCGACGACGACGTCGGCGATCGTGGAATGGTGGCGGAAGGGCTCGCGCGCGTGGACGTTCGACAGGTGGACCTCGACGGCGGGAAGGCCGACCGCGAGGAGCGCATCGCGGATGGCGATCGACGTGTGGGTGTAGGCGCCGGGGTTGAGGAGGAGGCCGTCGGCGCCGCCCCGCGCGGCCTGTTGGATGGCGTCGACGTAGGCGCCTTCGGCGTTGCTCTGCGCGGTCGTCAGGTCGACGCCGAGCTCGGACGCGAGGTCGGCGAGCGCGCGGTCGACGTCCGCGAGGGTGTGGGCGCCGTAGAGTCCGGGCTCGCGCGTGCCGAGGAGGTTCAGGTT
>SXIE01000342.1 GCA_005772945.1 Pseudomonadota bacterium | reverse complement strand
GCCGGTGCCGGTCTCGCCGATGACGAGGACGGGGGCTGCGTGCGGCGCGAATATCTGCACCTTGTGGCGGGCCTCGACGATCCCGGGTGCGAGGCCCAAGAGGCCGCTCGTGGCGGGGCTTGCCGCGAGGATCTCGCGGAGCCGCGCGACCTCGTCGCGGTAGCCGCGAAGCTCGGCCAGGCGACGCAGGCGGTGCTCGAGCTGGTGGACGTGAAACGGCTTCGTGATGTAGTCGACGGCCCCCTGCTGCATGGCCTCGACGGCGCTCGCGACCGTGCCGTAGGCGGTCATGAGCAAGACCTCGACACTGGAATGCGCTGCGCGCACGGCACGCAGGAGTTCTATTCCGTCCATGCCCGGCATGCGTAGGTCGCAAAGGACGACATCCCAGGGCTCGCGCGCGAGGCGCTCGAGCGCCCGCATGGCATTCTCGTCGGATTCCGCGACGAATCCGGCGTCGAGGAGTTGCCGCACCGTCGTGACGCGGGAGAGGCGCTCGTCGTCCACGACGAGCACGCGCAAAGGAGGCGCGGCTGCGGGCTCAGTCATGGGGGCTCACCTCTCGCGGCAGCTCGATCGTCACGGTCGTCCCTTCGCCCTGGCGGCTCGCCAGTCGGAGCGTGCCGCCGTGCTCGTCGACTGCGCGTCGTGCAATCGCGAGTCCAAGGCCCGAGCCTTCGCCGACGGGCTTGGTCGTGAAGAAGGCCTCGAAGAGACGCGGCAGGATATCGGGTGCGACGCCCTCGCCGGTGTCGCGAATGACGACGGAGATCGTCCCGGCGGCGGGCAGGTCCTCGATGCGGATCGTCACCGCGCCCCCCGCGCGGCAGGCGTAGACGGCGTTGTCCAGGAGGTTCGCCAGCGCCTCCGCGAGGCGCGCGACGTCCACCTCGGCGGTGGGTTGCCCCTCGACCGTCAGCTCGATGGCCACGCCGCTTTCACGCGAGCGCATGCGCACGAATCGCAGCGCATCCTCGACGACGGCCTTGAGCTCGACGCTTTCGCGGGTGAGCGGCGCGTCGCGCGTCAGCGTCAGGAGTCGCCGCGTGACGGTCTCGATCCGGTCGACGCCCTCGCCCATGATGTCGAGGATCTCCTGGGTCGAGGTGGGCGCCGCGACCAGCTCGCGTCGGAGGATGTCCACGCAGTTCATGAGCCCATGGAGCGGGTTGCGCACGGTGTGTGCGACCCCAGCCGCGAGCGCGCCGAGGCGCGCGAGACGCGCCAGGCTGCTCGCGATGCGCTCGCGCTCGAGGCTCCGGGCCTCCGCCTCGCGCTGTCGACGCGCCACCTGGTGGATGAGAAGGATGACCGAGAAGGCGGCGACGACGAACGCCACCATGTGTGCGAGGACGTAGACCGGCGAGCGCGTGAGGAGTGTCTCGGGGTCGCTCTCGGCGAGTTCGTGCAGCCCGAGCTGGAGCGATACGTGCGGCACCACTCCGACGAGCTGGCCGATGACGGCAGTCCCGTGGAGCACGCACGCGGCTCCCCCCGCGAGCAGCGCCATCTCGAACGGCAGCAGCATCCCCGCGACGGCCATGTGGATGAGGTAGAGCAGCATGAACGGGTTCTCGATGCTGCCGGAGAGCTCGAGGAGGACCGTGAGGACCAGAAGGTCAAAGACGATTTGGGCAAGAATCAGGCCGCGTGACCACGGTGCCGACGGGCGGGCGGATGCACGGTGGAGGACCAGCCAGAAACCCAGGTTTCCGAGCGCCAGTACGGCCGCGCCGACCCCGATCGTGAGCGGCGCTTCGATGACCTCGAGCGCGGCCGCGACGGCAGCCGCGACCACCACGGCCAGGACCGCGAACCAACGGAGGCGGACGAGCCACCCTGCGCGACCACGCAGATTCTCCGCCATGAGCGCGTTCCATTCGTTCTCGAAGGCCCGCTCGTCCGGGGCGAGCGGGCCGATCACAGACTCGGGCATCGCGGCACCTGCGGGCCTTCGCGAGTGGCGGCCCGTGGGTCGCCGTATGGCACGCGGAATCGTGCGGGACAAGGCGGGCGCGCCGCGTTGTCGCGGGTTGGGACGCATGCTAGGGTCTCGGCCGGTCAACGCGGAGAGTTCGCATGGCGCAGCATTTTACCGCGAGCGAGATCGCCGACCACGTACGCGAGGCCGGTGTCGTCGGGGCGGGCGGCGCGGGGTTCCCGACGTACGTGAAGCTGCAGGCCAAGGTCGATACGTACATCTGCAATGCGGCCGAGTGTGAGCCCCTCCTTTGTAAGGACCAGGAGCTCATGATGGCCCACGCGGGCGAGCTCATCGACGGCCTGCGGCTCGCGATGCAGGCGACCGGCGCGCGGCGCGGCATCATCGCCATCAAGAAGAAGTACAAGGAGCCGATCGCAATCTTGCAGCGTCATGCAAGCGTTGGCGACGGCCCTGTCATCGATTTCTACTACTACGACAACTTCTATCCGGCCGGTGACGAGTACATCATCGTCTACGACGTCATGGGGCGCCTCATCCCGCCGGGCGGGATCCCGCTCGATGTCGGCTGCGTCGTGAACAACGTCGAGACCCTCATCAACATCGCGCGCGCCGTCCAAGGCGTGCCGGTCACGCACACGGCGCTGACGGTCGCGGGTTGCGTGCGGACGCCGATTTCCGCGGTCGTGCCGATCGGCGTGACGGCGCGCGAGGTGCTCGCGCTCGCGGGCGGCGCGACCGTCGAGGACCCGGCGCTGCTCGACGGCGGCGCGATGATGGGCAAGGTCCTCTTCGACCTCGACGCCCCGATCACGAAGACCTCGGGTGGCTTCATCGTGCTCGCGAAGGACCACAAGCTCATCACGCGCAAGACGGCGCCGATGGAGGTCAAGGTCCAGATCTCCAAGAGCGCGTGCGACCAGTGCATGTACTGCACGGAGTTCTGCCCGCGATTCTTGCTTGGATATGCAATCGAGCCGCACAAGGTGATGCGCTCGGTCGGCTTCGAGGGCGAGCAGGAGAAGGGCTGGGCCCAGCTGGGGCTCCAGTGCTGTGAGTGCGGGATCTGCGACATGTACGCGTGTCCCGAGGATCTCCCGCCGAAAGACATGTGCATCCGTTCCAAGGGGATCTGGCGCGCGCTCGCCGAGCGGCCGGCGCCCTTGCCGGGGACGGGCGAGGTGCATCCGATGCGCGACGCGCGGCGCGTGCCGATCCCGCAGTTGGTGCGGCGCCTCGGGCTCGAGGACTGGGACGTCCACGCGCCGATGACCGCCGAGGTGATCGAGCCGGCGCGCGTGCGGATCATGCTGCAGCAGCACATCGGCGCGGCGGCGGTGCCGGTCGTCAGCGAGGGCGCGACGGTGGCATTCGGGCAGGTGCTCGGGCGGCCGCCCGAGGGCAAGCTCGGCGTGCCGGTGCACAGCAGCATCGCGGGGCGGGTCACGCGCATCGATCAGAAGAGCATCTGGGTGGAACGGTGAGGGCGAGGGGGAATCCATGACCTGGCGAAGCTTTGGCGCGCAGACTCCGTCGTCGCTGGCGCTCGTCGAGCTGTCGAGCATCGCGCGCGGCATCGACACGACCGATCGCATGCTCAAGGCCTCCGAGGTGAAGCTCGTGATGGCCCGCACGATCTGCTCGGGGAAGTACATGGTCATGGTCGCGGGCGAGCTCGCGGACGTGCAGGCCAGCGTTCAAGCCGGCCTCGCATGCGCTCGCGAGTGCACCATCGATCACTTCATCATCCCCGACGTGCACCCGGCGGTCTTCCCCGCGGTCGCCGGCACGAGCGTGAATTTGGTGCGCGGGGCGCTCGGGGTCATCGAGTCGTTCTCGGTGGCGGCGCTGGTCGAGGCGATCGATCTGGTCGCCAAGGCGGCGCTGGTCGAGATGGTCGGGTGTCGGCTCGCGATGGCGCTCGGCGGGAAGGCGTATTTGACGTTCACGGGCGATGTCGACGCGGTGCGCTTTGCGATGGAGGCCGGGGTCGAGGTGGTCGCCAAGCGCGGCTTGCTCGTGAACTCGGTGGTGATCCCCGATCCGCGGCCCGAGCTCTTCCACGCCTTGACGTGACCCCGCAGGGCGCGGGGGCGCCGCGCGGGAAGAGCCCCTGCGCGGCCTGATGTGGGCACCTGCGACGATCGGCGCGGTCAGCGGGTGCGGTACGCGGCGAGCGCAGCGCGAATGGCGTCGGCGTTCGAGAGGAGATCGAGGTTGCGCGCGACGACGTATCCGGTCGCGTCGACCAGGAAGCTCGTCGGCAGACTGTCGACGCCGAGCGCATCGCCGAGACGCCCTGCGGGATCGAGGACGACCGCCGCCGGGACGTCGCCGTCGAAGTGCGTCTCGACCGCATTCCAGGCGGCGTCGCGAGCCACCAGCCAGACGTCGAGCTCCGCGTGGAGCTCGGTCGCGAGCGCGAGCGTGTCGGGCATGTGACGCACGCACGGCTCACACCACGTGCCCCAGAAGTAGAGGAGGGTGGGGCGCCCGTCGCCCGCGATGTGCAGCTCTCGCCCGTCGCGCGCCGAGAGTCGCGGCAGCGTGCGGACCGTGCGCGGCGTGGTCGGCACCCAGGCGCTGAACGCCCGCTCGGTCGCCTCGTGTCCGCTTCGCCAGACGAGCAGCAACACCGTCGCCTGGATGACCACCGCCGCGAGGACCCACGGGAGCCAACGCCTCATCGTGCGCGCCTCGCCGTTACCCGATAGAGCACCGGCAGCACCAACAGCGTGAGCAGCGTCGAGGAGAGCACGCCGCCCACGACCACGGTCGCGAGCGGTCGCTGCACCTCGGCCCCGAACCCGGTCGAGAGCGCCATCGGGATGAAACCCAGGCTGGCGACCAGCGCCGTCATGAGCACGGGGCGTAGGCGGCGCGCCGCGGCTTCCTCGACCGCGACCGCGACCGGCTCGCCCCGCGCCAGATGCCGCCGAATCGTCGACACGAGCACCATGTCGCCGAGCACCGACACCCCCGCCAGGGC
>SXIE01000341.1 GCA_005772945.1 Pseudomonadota bacterium | reverse complement strand
GGGCGACCCCGCCGGCCAGACGCCCCACCGCTTCCATCTTCTGCGCCTGGCGCAGCTGCGCTTCGCTCACGCTCAGCGCGAGCTCGGCCTTCTGGCGCACCTCGATTTCGAGTCGCAATTCGGCGTTCGTGCGCTCGAGTTCCCGCGTCCGCTCGTGCACGCGCTGCTCGAGCTCCTCGCGCGCCGCGCGCAGCGCCTCGACCGCCGCCTTGCGCTCCGTGATGTCCTCGGAGATCCCGAGCAGGTAGGCCGGCTGCCCGCCGTCATCGAGGATGGGGACCTTGCGCGTGTGCAGCCAACGCTCGCCATGCGTCGTCTGAATCGGCTCCTCGGGGATGTCGAGGATGGCGCCGCGCGCCAGCGTCTCGCGGTCGCGCGCCGTGAAGAAGTCGGCCTGCGAGCGCGGGAACATGTCGTAGTCGTTCTTGCCGAGGAGCGCTTCGCGCGACATCCCGAGCAGCGCCTCGCCCTCGCGATTGAAGCGCTCGAAACGCAGCTCGCGCGCCTCCTTCACGAAGATCATCGCGGGCACGTGCTCGATGATCGACTCGAGGAACCAGCGATGCTTGCGTACCTCCGCCTGTGCCGTCCGGTCCGGCTCACGCAGCGCCATGACGGCCCCCACTGCGCGACCGTCCGCGGCCCGCAGCGGCCATCCGCAGCCGCACAGAAAGCGGCCCTCGGGCACCTCGTCATTGCGGACGACGAACGAGACGTCGTGCGCCACGCCGCCCTCTCGCGCGCGGACGAGCGGCAAATCGGCGGCCGGCAACAGTGCCCCGGTCGACGGCTCGAACACCCCTCCGACGGCGCTACCGCCCAAGAGCGCAGTGACGCCGTGCGCGCCGGCGAACCCGCGCGCGACGTCGTTGGCGTACAACAGCTGCCCGTCGGGGTCGCAGGCGATGATGCCGACGCCCACGCTTTCGAGGACCGACCGGAGCTGAAGCGCGTTCATAAGGTGGCGCCATCGTGAACGCTTCCGGCGCCGATGGCAACCACGATGGCCTGGGCCACCCGGCCCGATCGGGTCACGGATCCGCGAGGCACCAGAAGTAGCCGGCGTTGTCGCCGAAGATGATCGCTCGGTTCTGTAGGACCACCGGCGCCTTGATCGCCGTGCCGTGAGGCGCCGCCTGGGCGCTCAAGCTCCAGGTCCACTTGGCGGTGCCCTTGTTCGCGCCCGATCCGTACACCGAGAAGACCCGTCCCGCGCCGTCGTTGTCGTCGCCGACGAAGACCATGCGGTTCTTGTCGATGGCCGGAGTCGAGTTGGCCGAGCCGTCTTTTCTCAGCGTGGCGAAGGTCCACTCGAGCGTCGGCGTCGCGGTGACGTTGCCGATCGTGCGCACGTACGAGCGCAGGCCCGTGCCGTTGCCGTTCGGGTTGGCGATGATGTGCTCGGTCGTCGCGTCGCTCCAGACCGTCAGCGGCGTGTCCATGTCCGAGCCCGCCGGGACCTCGCCGCCGATCAGCGTGGCCGCGGTGCCGCCGTCGAGAAGCGCGCGGTAGTAATCGCCGAAGCTCTGGTAGAGCACGCCATCGATCCCGACCGTGGTCGAGGCGTCGACGTCGCGCCCCAGCACCGAGTAGGTCCACTTGATGCGCCCGTCGCGCTCGAGTGCGTAGGCGGTGTGGTTCGAGCAGCCGAAGTGGAGCGCGTCGGTCAGCGGGCTCCAGGCGATGTGGGCCGGGCTGTAGTTGTTGTTCGCGACGTTGATCGACCAGAGGACGTTGCCGCCGGCGTCGACTTTGTAGGCGCGCAGATAGCCGATCACGTAGCTCGCGCCCGCGTCGTCGACCAGCGGCGCGCCGGTGATGGTCTCGGTGGCGTCGCCCGCGAAGGCCGTGTACCAGAGGCGATTGCCGTCGCCGTCGTAGAGCGCCAGCCCGTTGCCGGTCGGCACCACGATCGTGCCGCCCTCGCGCAAGGTCGGGCTGGCCGCGCTCGAGATCGCCGCGGGCAGCGTCACGGGGAAGCCGGGGCGATCGGTGAGCGTCGCGCCGCTCGGGTCCATCTTGTAGAGCTTGGTGCCGACGGCCACGACCATGTCGCCGGCCGCGTCGAAGACGGCGCTCGTGTTCGCGGTGCCGAGGAGCCGCTTCCAGCGAACGGCCGGTGGGCTTCCGCCGCTGCCGAGCGGGCCGACGTAGACGTCCGTCGCGCTCGTCCGGCGCCGGTCGTGTTTCGTCGTTGGCCACCCGCCCGCGAGGATCCCGCAGCCCTCGTCGTAGAGTCCGTCGCAGTCGTCGTCGACGCTGTTGCAGGTCTCGATGCGCGCAGGATTCTGCGTGTCCGCGTCGTCGTTGCAGTCGCCGTCGTCCTCGGCGGTGAAGTCCCCGCTCGGGCCACAGAGGCAGGTCTTCGAGCTCGTCAGGCCGAACGTGTCGTGGTCGGCGTCGCGGTAGAGATCGCCGCATCCGGCCGCGTTGGCTTCGTCGGTGGTCCCGTCGCAGTCTTCGTCCTCAGCCCCCTCGGCCCCGCCCGCCCCGCCGGGCACGCCGCAGACCTCCGGAAGTCCTGGATTACGAAGCGGATCTCCGTCGGCGCAGTCGGTCGCCTGCGTCGCCGTGAACGCGTCCACCGGCGCGCACAAACACCGACCCGCGCCGACGCCCCAGGTGTCGCCGTCCTGATCGACGTAGCGCCGGACGCACCCGATCGCGTCGTCCTCGTCGGTCGCCGCGTCGCAGTCGTCGTCGACCCCGTTGCAGTACTCGCTGGCCGCCGGCGACACGAGCGCCGCGCCATCGTTGCAGTCGCCGCCCTCCAGCCCGCGATAGATAGCCCCCGGGGCGCACAGACAGCGGCTGTCCCCCGTGACCCCGAAGCCGTCCCCGTCGACGTCGCGCGTGTAGTGCGTGCACTGGAGCGCGTCCCGCTCGTCGACGCTGCGGTCGCAGTCGTTGTCGAAGCCGTCGCAGGCCTCGTCCGCCCCCGGGTGCGCGGTCGCGTGGTCGTCGTCGCAGTCGCCGCCAACGGTCGCACGGTAGACGGGACCGGCCGCGCACAGGCATTGATACTGCCCGTCCTGCCCGTAGGCGTCGCCGTCGGCGTCCTTCGAGAAGAGCGCGCAGCCGGTCGCGCCCGTCTCGTCGGTGTCGCCGTCGCAGTCGTCGTCGAGGAAATTGCAGGCCTCGATGACGCCCGGGTTCGCGTCCGCGGTCTGGTCGTCGCAGTCGCCGCCGACCGTCGCGGTCAGCTCGCCGACCGGGCCACACAGGCATGTCGTGCTCGCGGTCTCCCCCCAGGTGTCGTGGTCGTGGTCGCGGTAGAACGGGATGCACCCGATCGTGTCCGGGTCGTCGGCCGCGCCGCTGCAGTCGTCGTCCTTGCCGTTGCAGATCTCGAGTCGGCTCGGGTTCGCGTCGGGATCCGCGTCGTTGCAGTCGCCGCCCGCGGTCGCGTTGAACGGCGCCGAGGGCGCGCACAGGCAGAGCCCATCGCCGGTGACGCCGAAGTGGTCGCCGTCGGAGTCCCGCACGTAGTCGACGCACGCGTCGCTGCCGGCCGGATCGGTCGCCCCATCGCAGTCGTCGTCGATGCCGTTGCAGGCCTCGACGGCGCCCGGATGGATCGCCGGCTCGGTCTCGTCGCAGTCGCCGCCCAGCGGCGCCGTGTGCTCGCCGACCGGGGCACACAGGCAGCGTGCGTCGCTGGCCAGCCCGACCTCGTCGCCGTCCAGATCGCGATACTTGGTACTGCAACCATCGGCGCCCTCTTCGTCGATGGGCCCGTCGCAGTCCTCGTCGCCGCCGCCGCACGTCTCCAACGCGAATGGGTGCGTCGCGAACGCGCCGTCGTCGCAGTCGCCGGGCTTGACCGCGCGGTAGTCGCCGTCGGGTCCGCACAGGCAACGTGCGTCGTCCGCGAGTCCCCAACCGTCGCTGTCGACATCCTTATAGAAGGGGCTGCACGCGGACTGGACCCCTTCGTCGATATCGCCGTCGCAGTTGTCGTCGACCCCGTTACAGACCTCGATGGCGCCCGGGTGCGCGAACGGGCTCTCGTCGTCGCAGTCGGTCGCGATCGGGGCCGTGAAGGGGACGGTCGGGCGGCACAGGCACGCGCTCTCGTCGCGGCCGTAGCTGTCGTGATCGACGTCCCGATAGTAGGTACTGCAACCATCGGAGTCCGCCTCGTCGATCGCGCCGTCGCAGTCGTCGTCGATGCCATTGCAGGTCTCGCGCTGATCAGGGTTCACGCTCGGGGCCGCGTCGTTGCAGTCGCCGCCAAGCGTGACCAGCCAGGGGGCTTCGGGGGCGCAGAGGCAGCGCCCGTCCGCCGTCACGCCGAAGTCGTCGCCGTCCGAGTCGCGATAGAACGCCGTGCAGTCGTCGGCGCCCGGCTCGTCGGTGGTCCCATCGCAGTCGTTGTCGAGGGCATCGCACAGCTCGCCGTGTCCCGGGTGGATGTTCTCCATCAAGTCGTTGCAGTCGCCGCCTGCGGCCGCCGGAAAGGCCGTGCTCGGCGCGCACTGGCACGCAAAGCGCGTCGGGTCGCCCCAGTCGTCGCGGTCGCCGTCGGCGAAGTAGAGCGTGCACAGCGCCGCGCCGTCCTCGTCGACCAGGGTATCGCAGTCGTCGTCGTCGCCGTTGCACACCTCGGAGGCGCCTGGATGGCGGCTGTCATCGCCGTCGTCGCAATCGGTCGGCGCGCGCGACGTGTAGCCGCTGTCGGGATCGGGCGCGCACAGGCACGCCGACGAGGTAGGGTCGCCGAAGTCGTCGCGATCGAGATCGGCGTAGAAGACGTTGCACCCGAGCGCGCCGGCGTCGTCGGTCGCGCCGTCGCAGTCGTTGTCGAGGCCGTCGCAGATCTCTGGCGCGCCCGGATGCACGGCGCCTTCGCTGTCATCGCAATCGCCGCCGACCCGCGCCGAGTAGTCCCCGTCGGGTTGGCACAGGCAGCGGGGATCGCCGGCGCCGGCGCCGTCGCCGTCGGAGTCCCGATACGTCGGCAGGCAGCGCGCGCCGTCGTCCTCGTCGGTCTGGCCGTCGCAGTCGTCGTCGCGGCCGTTGCCGCAGGCCTCGGCGACCGGATCGGGCGCGTCGCAGCGCGGGCCGCTCGCCCCCAGCTCGCAGACCGTCATCCCCTGGCAGCGCCCGGCGCCGGTCTCGCGGATACACGGATCGGGCGTGAACGCGTCGTCGGTGTCGCCGTCGCAATCGTCGTCGCGGCCGTTGCACACGTCGAGCGCCGCCGCGGGCGCGTCGCAAGCGGTCAGGCCGTCCTGCCTGCAGATCCGCTGGCCCGGGCAGCGGCCGAACGTCCCGTCGCGCGCGCAGGTCGTGGCGGCGGCAGCGGCGATGGCGGCCGGCGAGCACGTGCATTCGCCCGCGAGCGGCACGCATTGCGGCGTCTCGTTGCCCGTCACGTCGCGCGCCGCCTCGCAGCGGTAGCCGTCGGGGCAGGCCCCGCCCGCGCAGCTCCCGCCGCAGAAGGCGCCGTCGTCGCCGCGCGTGAGACAGCGCGCGCCCGCGGAGCCATCGTTCGCGCACGTCGCATGGTCGTCGCACGGGCGGCAGAGGGTCGGGAAGCTCGGCAGGCACACGTAGACGATGTCGGGGAAGGCGTTCAGATCCTGACGACACGACCACCCGGCCGCACATCCGTCCGAGCACGTCTCGGTACACACGCGCCCCGCGTACCCATCCACGCAGTAGCCCGAGATGCAGTCCTCGTTGCCGTCGCAAGCCCAGCCGAAGGTGCCGGGCGCGATGGTCGTCTCCTCACTGTCGCCATCGCCCGTCTCGCCGCTTTCCGAGGCGTCCACGTCGCTGCTTGTGGCCTCGGGCGCCCCGTCCTCGCCCCCGTCGGCTTCGTCCGATACCTCGCCCGACACCTCGGCGCCGTCCCCGTCGGGCACCTCGCCCAGCGCATCCCGGCTCGGGTCGCCGGCCTGGCCGTCGCTCCCACACCCCGCGACCCAGGCCGCGGCTCCGATCACCAGAAGGAGGCGCATGGTCAGTTCCCGTAGCAATAGAGGTTGCCGGTCGAATCGCCGAAGACCACGACGTGGGCCGCGCCGATGATCCCGAGAGCCGCCGCTTGGTCGATGTTGCTGCCGTCGACCGTCACCGACCAGAGCACCGTCCCGCGCACGCCGGCGGCGGCCGAGCGGTTCTTGATGGCGTAGAACGTGGCCTGTCCGCCAGGCGCGCTCGCGTCGGAGCCGACGAAGATGTCGCCGTCGCGATCGAAGATCGCCGCGCCGTGAGCGGCCGCGCGCTTGTTGAACGCGACCGTCCAGTCGGTCCCGGTGACCGCCGAGTTCACGCTGCGATAGCCGGTCGTGCCCGCGGTCGTCGCGCCCGGGTACTCCGACGGGTTGTTCGAGGTCGCGGCGTCCGAGAAGAGCGGCGCGTTGGCCCAGACCTCGGCCGCGAGACCGCCCGTCACGAAGCTGACCGGCGTCCCGTTGGCCACCGTGGCCGAGGTCGTCGCGTCGTTCAAGAGGTAGAGGGCGTTGCCAAAGGGCACCAGAATCCGCCCGATCTCGTCCATCGTGACCGAAGCCCGCGGCAATTTGGTCGCGTTGCACGCAGCGCCCGACAAGGGGCAGTAGGACCACGTGACCATGGCGCTCTCGATCCCCGCGATCGTCGTGGCGCGCACGGCGTGGACGTACCGCGAGGTCGCGAAGTAGATGCGCCCATCGGGGCCGATGGCCGGGTCCGACGGGTGCGCCGGGCGCGCGAGGCCGGCCTCGAACTCGACCGACCAGACGACGCTGCCGAGCGTCGGCTCGACCTTGCGCAGGCGCTGGTTCGACACGACGAAGATGTTGCCGTTGGCGTCGACGATCGGCGTGCCGATCACCTGGTCGCCCGCGCCGTCGCTGAACAGCGCGGTCCAGATCGTCGTGCCATCCACCGCGAGCAGGCGCAGCCCGTTGCCCGTGGGCACGACGTAGGTGCCGCCGACCCGCGCCGTCACCCCCGCGCGCGCGTAGGCCGCGGCCGGGAGCTGCGCCTCCCAGAGCGTCGCGCCATCGCCCCCCGCGCGCTTATAGACCCACTCGCCGACGACGATGACGACGTTGCCGCTCTCGTCGATGATCGGCGAGCTCTCGATGTTCACGCCCGCGGCGTGCCCGAGCGCCACCTTCCAGCGGCGCGGCGTGTTCGCGGCGATCGGGCCGTCGAACGGCAACGCGTGCCCCGTGCGTCGCGTGTCGTGCATGAACGTCGGCCAGTTCGCCGTCGGGAGCCCGCACTGCGATTCGTCCGTCACCCCGTCGCAGTCGTTGTCGAGGCTGTCGCACACCTCGCCCTCGTCCGGGTTCACCACGTCGGCTGCGTCATTGCAGTCGCCCGCGCGCGTGGCCGTCCAGAGGCCGCCTTCCCCGCCCGCGCCGCATTGACACCGCTCGCTGCCTTCGACGCCCCAGCTGTCGCCGTCCTCGTCGCGCCAGAACCCCGAGCACCCGATCGCGTCCTCCTCGTCCACCGTCAGATCGCAGTCGTCGTCGATGCCGTTGCAGCGCTCGGGCTTGCCGGGCGTGCGCCGCCCATCCCCGTCGTCGCAGTCCCCGACGACCGTCGCCGAATACGCCGCCTGCGGGCTGCAGAGGCACAGCGGGCTCCCTTCCACGCCGATGTGGTCGCCGTCCGCGTCGAGGTAATAGGTCGTGCACGACGTCGCCCCGGCCTCGTCGCGCTGCCCGTCGCAGTCGTCGTCTTTGCCGTTGCAGGCCTCGGTGGCGCTCGGTTTGGCCTCCGGATCCTCATCGTCGCAATCGCCGGCGACCAGCACCTCACCGGCTTCCGGCGCCGCGCACAGGCACTCGCCCGTCTCGAGGTCGCCGACCTGATCGCCGTCGTGGTCCTGGTAGCGCACGACGCAATCGACCACCCCGGGCGGGTCGACGACCGTGTCGCAGTCGTTGTCTTTCCCGTCGCAGCGCTCGGCCTCGCCGAAGTTGCGCTCGTCGTCCTCGTCGTCGCAATCACCGGGCAGCGTGGACCGATAGGTCGCGTCCGGCGCGCACAGGCAGCTGGTATCACCCGCGATACCGAAGCCGTCGCCGTCGTCGTCGCGCAGGAAGTTCGTGCACCCGATCGCCCCCGGTTCGTCCGTCGCGTCGTCGCAGTCGTCGTCGACGCCGTTGCAGCGCTCGGGCGCCGCCGGGTTCGTCGAGCCGACCAGATCCGCGCAGTCCCCGATCCGCCCCGCGCTCAGCGTCCCCTGCGGCGCGCAGAGACATTGGCTATTGCCCTCGCCCGCGACGCCCCACGTGTCGCCGTCGACGTCCCGATAGAACGTGAAACAGCCCGCCAGCCCCGGGTCGTCGACGACCCCGTTGCAGTCGTTGTCGAGGCCGTCGCACACCTCGCTCGCGCCCGGATTCTGGGCGAGTTGCCGGTCGTTGCAGTCGCCCGGCCACACCGCCCGATACGTGTCGTCGGCCGCGCAGAGGCACAGGCTGTCGAGCGCCAGCCCGTACTGATCGTCGTCCTGATCGCGTAGAAACACGCCGCACCCGTCGGCGCCGGCCTCGTCGGTCGCGCCGTCGCAGTCGTCGTCGCGCAGGTTGCACGCCTCGTCCGCGTGCGGTCGGACCTCCGCTTCGGTGTCGTCGCAGTCGCCTGCCACCAGCGCCGTGTAGGGCGCGGTCGGCGCGCAGAGACACGCCAGATCGAGGAGATCCCCCGCGCTGTCGCCGTCGCGATCGGCGAAGAGTCGCAGGCACCCGAGCGCCCCCGCGCCGTCGGTCGTGCCATCGCAGTCGTCGTCCTCGTCATTGCCACACAGCTCGTCGGCCAGCGGGTGGATGTCGATGCGCGTGTCGTCGCAGTCGCCGCCGCGCGTCGTCGTGTGCTCGGCGTCGGGCGCGCAGGTGCAGATGGCGTCGCGGTCGTCGCCCCAGCCGTCCGAGTCGGCGTCGTGGTAGAACGGCGTACACAGCCCCTCGACCCCCTCGTCGGTGTCGCCGTTGCAGTTGTCGTCGAGGCGGTTACACCCCTCGGGCGCCGACGGACTCACAAAGGGGTTCTGGTCGTCGCAGTCGTCGGTGGTGCCCGCCGTATGCGGGAATGCGGGCCCACACAGGCACGCCTGGCTGCCCGGAACGCCGTGCCCGTCGAGGTCGCGGTCCTCATAGAACACCGTGCAGTCGCCGGTGCCCGCCTCGTCGACGACCTGGTCGCAGTCGTTGTCGACGCCGTCGCAGACCTCCTCGGCATCCGGGTACGCCGCGGCGCTCTGGTCGTTGCAGTCGCCGCCGACCTCGCCGACGTACGGAGCGCCCGGCGCGCAGAGGCAGCGCTGGTCCCCGTTCAGGCCGTAGTGGTCGCCGTCCTGGTCGCGGAAGTAGGGCTCGCACCCGCTCGCGCCGAGCTCGTCCGTCGCGCCGTCGCAGTCGTCGTCGTGGCCGTCGCAGGCCTCGGGCGCGCGTGGGTTCGTGTCGCGATCCCCGTCGTCGCAGTCGCCGCTGACGGTCGTGACGTAGGGAGCGCCGGGCGCGCAGAGGCACGCAAATTTGGTGGTCGAGCCGTAGGTGTCCCCGTCGACGTCCGTGAAATACACGACGCAACCGCTGGCCCCAGCCTCGTCAGTCTGGCCGTCGCAGTCGTCGTCGCGCGCGTTGCAGGCCTCCGCGGAGCCGCGATTGACGCCACTCAGCGCGTCGTCGCAGTCGGTCCCGTCGAGCGTGTCGAAGGGCGTCGCCGGCGCGCACGTGCACTGCGTGGCGTCGGGATCCCCGAAGCCATCATCGTCTCCATCGCGATGGTACGCGCGGCACCCGAGCGCGCCCGCTTCGTCCGTCGCCCCGTCGCAGTCGTCGTCGACGCCGTTGCAGCTCTCGACCCCGCCTGGGACGACCTTGCGCAAGGTGTCGTCGCAGTCGTCGCCGATCGTCGCCCGATAGAACCCCTCGGGGGCGCATAAACAGCGCGCGAGCCCGATGCCGTGCGTGTCGCCGTCCTGGTCCAGATAGGTCGGCGTGCAGTCGAGCGCGCCCTCGTCGTCGATCGCCCCGTCGCAGTCCTCGTCGCCGCCCCCGCAGCGCTCGCGCCCCGGCGACGGCGCGCTGCAGACCACCCCGAGCGCGCCCTCGCACCGCGTCTCGCCCTCGCAGTGACCGGCGCCACTCTCGGCGAAGCACGGCACCGCGACGAACGCCTCGTCGGTCGCCCCGTCGCAGTTGTCGTCCGCGCCGTTGCACTCGTCGCGCGCCGGGACGCGGGCGTCGCATTCCGTCAGCCCGCCCTCGGCGCAGTGACGCGTGCCCCCGCAGTGGCCATAGACGGTCCCGATCGCGCAGCGCGTCTCGGCGCGCGCGGCGATGGCGGGCGCCGAGCAGCCACAGACGCCGCTCTGCGGCTGGCACTGCGACACGGTATTACCGGCGATATCAAAGACGCTCGCGCAGAACGCGTCCGCGGGGCAGTCGGCCTCGTCCGCGCACAGGGCGCCGCAGAAGGCGCCACCGTCGCCGGTTGGGACGCAGGCGTGTGCCGTCCCGTCGTAGGACACGAGGCAATCCGCGTTCGACCGGCACGGGCGGCAGAACGTCGGGTAGGGGGGCATGCACGTGTAGGCGATGTCGGGCAGCGAGGCCAGGTTCTGTCGGCACTCCCAGCCGAGCGGGCAGCTCTCCTCGCACGAGCGCGAGCAGACGTATCCGTCGAGCCCCGCGAGGCACCAGCCGGAGTTGCAGTCGTTGGGCGACTCGCACGGCGCCCCGAGCTCGCCCGGCTGGATGACGACGTCGCCGCCCACCTCCTCGGCGGTCCCGGCCTCGGCCCCGTCGCGCGCGTCGATCACCGTGGTCGCGCCCGTGTCGCTCGAGAGCGCCGTGTCGGGATCGCCAACGGTTTCAGTCACTTCCGGAGCGACCACGTCGCCTTGCACGTGGCCGTCGGCGCCGCCCTTGCAGCCGACGAACGCCACGCCCACCCACCAAGACAAGACGATGAACGACGACTTCACGGGAAGTGGCCCCTTACTAGCGAGACGCGAAATCGCAGCGCTGACAGCACGCCACAATCCACCGTTCCGCCCCATCAGGCTATATTCTCGGCCGGTTGGAAACCCGACTTTGTCCCTTTTTCGACGGATTTGCCCACGCCCATGGCCACGACCCAGCACCCCACGACCCTCGCGACGCGCGCCCTGGATGCGGCCAAAGTCGCCTACATCCCCCACGTCTTCGCCTACGAGGAAAAGGGCGGGACCCACCACAGCGCGGCGGCGCTGGGGGTCGACGAGCACGCCGTCATCAAGACGCTGATCATGGAGGACGAGGGCGGCCACCCGCTCTGCGTCTTGATGCACGGCGACTGCAGCGTGTCGACCAAGAACCTCGCGCGCCAGCTCGGCAAGAAGGCGATCCAGCCGTGCCGTCCCGAGGTCGCCGAGCGCCACACCGGCTACCAGGTCGGTGGCACCTCGCCGTTCGGCCTGCGCAAGGCCCTGCCGATCTACGCGGAGGCCAGCATCTTAGCGCTCGAGCGCCTCTACATCAACGGCGGCAAGCGCGGCTTCCTGGTCTCGCTCGCGCCGTCCGAGCTCGCGCGCGTCCTGGGCCCGACCCCGGTCGAGGTGGCCAACCCGTCCGGTCCCTGAGCGGCCGTCGCGGGCAAGCGCTCGACGCGCTCTTCGCGAGAGCGGCTAGGCCGGCGCGCCCGCGAGCCAGGCGGCCACCCGCGCCGCGTCCTCCGCGCTGGCCTTGACGCGCGCCGGATCCGTCTCCCAGCGCCGCCGTGCCTCGTCGTGCCGCCCGAGCGCGCACAGCGCTCGCACCACCGCGAGCACCACCGGCAGGCTCGTCCCGGACTGCCGCTCCCAGTCGAGCACCTCGTTCCACTCGCCGAGCTCCGCGCTCGCCACCGTGATCATCTGGTGGATGACGAGCAGCTGGTCGTCGGTCACCGTCTTCTCGTCGCGCGCCTGGAACGCCAGCCGCCGCGCCTCACGCCAATCGCCCTGCGCGGCCGCCGCCTGTGCCTCGGGCAAGAGGCGCGTCGCCAGCTCGCTCTTGACGCGGACCGGCGCCGGCGATCCCTGGCGCATGTGCCGGAAATTCTCGAACCCCCAGAGGAGGCTCATCGCCCCGAAGAGGCGCATCTCGAAGACCGTAAAGCACAGAGTCGCGCTTACGACCGACAGCCCGATCCCGACCAGGTGGGTCACGCGCTCGGCCTGCGCCGCGGGTTTGACGACGCGCAGCATCGCCAGCCGAAAGAGCTGACCGCCATCGAGCGGCCAGAGCGGCACGAGGTTCACGAGCCCCCAGATGATCGAGTACCAGATGAAGTTGTCGATGAAGAGCCAGAGCGCGACCTTCCCGGTCACGCCCGTGATGAGGACCTCGCGCGTCAGGGCCGCGTCCTCGGGCCGCCCGATCACCGCCACGACCGCCATCACCAAGAGGCCCACCGCGATCTCGGTGAGCGGCCCGGCCGAGATGATGAAGACGTCGTGCTTGTCCTTCTGCGCGCGCTCGTGAAAGCAGAGCCCGCCCCAGCCGTGCAGCAAAATGGCGGGCGAGAGGCGGTAGTGGCGCGCCACGATCGCGTGCCCGAACTCGTGCACCAGGATCGTCAGGACCAGCGCGCCGAGCGTCGCCGTGATCCCGAGCGGCCCGAGGTGACGCATCATCGAGCCGAAGAAGAAGAGGATGAGCGGCAGGGTCAGAGTAATCCTGACCGGGATCCCCAAGATCGAGAAGACTCTGATTCCTTCCATGGTACGGCCCTGCCACAGCCGGCGGGCCGACGCAAGCGCGCCCGTCGGGGCGGCGCGGGCCCGCGGGAAACGGCGAGACGCGGCACCTCGCGTGAGGCACACTGGCGTCGGAGGCCTCATGCGCGGGGTGGGTCGGGTCCTTGGTTCATCGCTCGGGGTCGGGTTCCGTCGGCTCGGCATCGCGCTGGGCATGGGCCTCGGAGCGGCCTGCATCGCGGCCGAGCAGCGCGGCGCGAGCGCCGACACGGTGGCCGATGTGGCGCCCGAGCCCGAGCCCGAGCCCGAGACCGAGACCGAGACCGAGACCGGGCCCGAGACCGAGCCCGAGACCGAGACCGAGACCGACACCGCGCCCGAGACCGCGGCCGCCTGCCAGGGCCTCTTCGGCACCCCGAACGCCCGGACCGGCCTCACGACCGAGCAATGCAAGCCCGTCTGCGCCTGCGCCGGCGCGGCCCCCTGGTCCCCGCCGGCCTACGACGCCGCCTTCCTGGCCGATCTCGCGACCTGGGAGCTCGCGACGCCCTACGCCGTGCCGCCTGCGGATCCCTACGCCGACGGCGCGATCGTCGTGGTCGCCGACGCGCCCGAGGCCGTCTGCGCCGTCGTCCCCGAACACAATCGCAACGGCCCGCGCCGCTATCGCCTCGAGACCTTCGCCACCGAGAGCGCCGCGCGCGAGGCCGGCGCCACCCCGACCCACACCGGGCACTGCAGCGTCTGCTCGCCGCTGGCCGACCTCGCCGTCTACATCGCCCAGCCCGACCTCACCGAGCCGGTCCGCGCATGCGGCCTCCAGGGCATGCGCCGCGGCAAGGACGCCAACGTGGCATGCCTGCGCGCCCTCGGCTTCGACGCCCCCTGCGCCGAGGTCTGGTACTACAACACGCTCCACACCCGCAGCGTCTGCCTCGAGCCCTGCCTCGCCGCGCTCGATGCGCCGTATCACACGCCCGACGGCGCGCTCAATCCGTGCCTCGCCTGCGACGAGACCCAGAGCGGCCCCGTCTTCAAGATGGTCGCCGGCCGCACGCGCCGCAACTCGGGCCTCGCGAATGCCATGTGCCGCCCGTGCGACGAGGTGCGGCCGCTCGTCCATCATTACGAATGAGACGCGACTGACCGTGACAGTGAGGCGCTCGCGGCCACCTCACGCGCGCGGCGATCCCGCGCTCGCGACGCCGGCAGCCCGTCGAAGCCCCCAAAACCCCAGGCCCCGTTTGACGTTCCCGCGCCCGGACCGCTACCTTGGTCCCATGCTCGCACCACACCGCGCCGCTCGATTCTGTGCCTCTACCCTGCTCGGTCTCGCCCTCCTCTTCGCCGCGCCGAGCGCGCTCGCGAAGTCGATCGGCGACGTGCGCCGGGATGCCGCCAAGGACGCCGGCGGCGCGCGCATCGAGCCCGACGGCACCTGGTCCGAGCGCGTCGAGATCGTGCGCGGCGTCAAGATGCGCATCGGCGGCTTCCCCGTGCGCCTCGTCTCGGACGAGGCCGGTTGGCCGGGCGTCCATCGCATCGCGTCGTGCACGGCCGAGTACCACGACGGCGTCTACTACTCCCTCAACATCGGCGACATCTGGCTCGAGGGCATGCCCGACCTCGACGTGAACGCGCTCGGGCTCCAGATCACCGCCATCCTCGAAGCCCCGATGTTCGCGGGCACGCGCGTCATCGACTTCAAGGGGGCCGAGCGTGCACCCGACGCGAAGCAGAGCTGGCGCAGCCCGAGCTCGGTCGAGGTCCCGCTGCGCATCAAGTACCGGCGTCAGATCCGCTCGACCACCGACGGCCGCAACTTCGACTCGCGGCTGGAGACGGTCCAGGACGACCTCGCACTCTTGTTCCGAAATGCAAGCAACGATGGCCGCGGCGCCTGGTCGCTGGCGCTGGTCACCTCGAAGCGCGCCGAGGTCGTCGAGACGGCGCCGGTCATCGGCCCGCCCGGGACCATCCTGCCGACCTGGCAGGAGCGGGCGTTTCTGGCGCGCCTGGACAAGCACAAGGCCGAGATCCCGGTCTTCAAGAGCACGCTCGAGGCCTGCCAATACACCTACGAGCTCATGCGCGGCGAGTGGCCCGACGACGAGGTGTATTACATGCTCGTGCAGATATGGGACGCCAATCGCATCATCGGCAGCGACGGACGCCCGTTCCCGACGGCCGCCGGCGAGAGCTACCTGCGCCGGCTGCTCGCGTCGCGCCCGACCCTCCGCGCCAGCTATCCGGCCGAGCTGACGGTAGACCACATCGCCAAGGGGCGCCGCGGCCGCATCTACTTCAAGAACAGCGGCACCGGCTCGCTCGGCCAGTGCGAGGCCGAGCCCGCCAAGGCGGGCGACACCTTCATCTTGTTCGAGTGGGACATCCCGCCGGCGCGCTGACCTCGCCGAGGGCGCGGGTCACTCGACGGGCGGCGCCGTGCCCATCAGCTTCCAGAGCGCGCCGGTCATCGCGAACCCGAGAGAGTGAATGATCGTCGTACGCACCGCGCCGCTCGGCCCCTTGCGGCCTTCGACGCTGAAGAGGGCCGACACCCGGTAGTCGATGCGCGGGAGCCACGGCCGCTGGACCACCGAATCGAGCGTCGGCATCCCCGCCGGGCATCCCTCCCACTCGCCGTCCCACGGCGGCACGCACGCTTCGCCCGGCATGTACATGAGCGTGCCGATCCCTCCGCGCACCCCCAGCGTCCATCCATCGTCGCGCGACCAGGTCGCGATCGACGCGAGCGCGATCGGCGAGATCGGCAAGAACGCGAACAGCGGGAACGCCAAGAGCCGCCCCTCGACGAACGCCTCGAACCGACCGACCAGTGGCGCCCACGCGACCGCGACGCTGCCGCCGTAGCCGAAGGCGTTGTTGTAGTGGTCGTAGTCGTAGCCGAGCTCGATGCGCGGCGAGATCCGCAGATCGTGGTCGAACTCGAAGCCGATCCCGATCCGCGGCCCGTGAATTTCGGCCGACACGGTCGAGCACGCCGGCGCCACCATCAAGAGCACGCATCCGATCCAAGTCCGCATGTTTCGCATCCCCACGCACACACCGTTCCAGGCCGCATCTCCTCATGGAATGCGCCCGCGCGCCGTTCGCCCCTGGCAAGTCGCTGTCGGCCTGCGTACGCGCTAACCAGGCTCGCTCGGCTGGCGCCCGCGACCCCCGCTCACCCAAGCGCGTGTTACCATCCCGCGCGATGAACGCCACGCGCCCGACACCTCACGGCACTCCCACCGCCCCCGTCCGCTACCTGCCGTTCGAGCTGCGCGTCCTCGCCGAGCTGCCACGCTTCCTCGCGGCGACCCGCTCGCTACCGCATGATTGGCCGCGCGGCGACGGTCACGCGGTCGTCGTCATCCCCGGCTACGGCATGACCGATCCGACCACCTGGGCCCTGCGCCGCGCCCTCACGCAACTCGGTTACGTCGCCCACGGCTGGGGGCTCGGGCGCAACGTCGGCGTGCGACGCGGCCTCGTCGACGCCCTGCATGCGCGCATCGACACGCTTGCGACCGGCACCGGGGGCCCCGTGAGCCTGGTCGGCTGGAGCC
>SXIE01000340.1 GCA_005772945.1 Pseudomonadota bacterium | reverse complement strand
GGCCCAGGCGACCGATCGCGCGTTCCGCATCGGCCAAACGCGCGATGTGACGGTGCATCGCATGGTGTCGCAGGGGACGCTGGAGGAGCAGATCGACCAGTTGCTGGAGGACAAGCGCTCGTTGGCGCACCGCGTGGTGGGGGCCGGCGAGACGTGGATTTCGGAGCTCGACGACGACACGCTGAAGTCGCTGATCGCGCTCGGTCAGGATGCCGTGCTCGAGGATTGAACGAAGGCCGACTGAGATGCCCGAGAGAACCGACAGGTTTGAGCGCCCCGAGAAGATCGAAGACACGTGGCTTGCCGACCGCTGGCTCGCGCCCGTGCTCGACCTTCCGGAGCTGCGCCCTCAGGTGCGGCGCGGGCGGATCCTGGCGCGCAAGGGCTGGGTGCGCGACCTGACGATTCGGCCGGGGCTGGTGACGGCCGAGGTGACGAGCGATTCGGGCGAGTCTCACAGCGTGAAGATCCGCATGGACGCGATCGACGGACCGACCTGGGTGGCGGTGGCGGAGGCGGTGTCGGACGAGGCCGCGCTGGCGGCGGATCTGTTGCGCGGACGGCTGTCGGAGCGCATGGCGGAGCTGTTCGAAGAGGCCGGCCACGATCTCTTTCCGTTCGATCTGCGCGATCTGTCGAACTACTGCTCGTGTCGCGAAGACGCGGTCGTGTGTACGGGGGCGGTGGCGACGCACATCCACCTGGCCGAGGCGATGCAGGCCGATCCGATGAAGCTCCTGCAGCTGCGGGGGCGCGACAAGGAGTGGCTCGTCGAGGAGGTGCGCGGGCGGCGCGGGGCAATGTTGGCGAAGCTGTCGCCGGCGAGCGCGGCGAGCAGCAAGCTTGCACCGCCGCGCAACGATCCGTCGGAGTCGGCGCTCGGGCTCAAGGACGGCTTTTGGGTCCACGGCGAGCTGCCGACGATGACGTTCCGCGTCGAGCGCGGGGAGCTGGACCACGAGGACATCCTGCCGGTTTTGCGGGCGCTGGGTCCGGGGCCGGGCGACACGGCGCCGACCGAGATCATCGCGGCGTTGGCGCCGCTCTTGAGGACGGGCCGGCTGCGCATCGAAGAGGTCATGGATCGGAGCGAGAACGGGACCGAGGAGGCGCCGCTCGAGGTCGAGCCGGTGCCGCAGCCCGAGAGTCTGGACGACACGATCATCCAAGCGGCGGGTCAGCATGGGCAGCTGACGACGGGGTTCGTGGCGCAGGCGCTCGGCGTGTCGACGCGCGAGGCGCGGGAGTACCTGCAGTTCCTGGTGGCGCAGGGCAAGCTGCGCGTCATCGGGAAGGCGCGCGGGACGCGGTATTTGCCGGCGGGGGCGGCGGATCCGGCGCCGGTGGCGGACCGCGCCGACGATGGGAATGGCGAGGGCGAGGCCGGCGAGGCCCCGGACGCGGGCGCCTGAATCATTTGCGCGAACATGTCGCGGATCAAGGCGGGGGTGGATCCGAGCTGAGATGCTCTTGGGTTCATGAAGAACGTCCTATTGACCAGTGTGTGTCGACCGCTCGGGCCGCGTCATGGCGATGCCCCGGCCGTCGGCTACGAGCTCCTCCTCGGCCAGGTGACGCGCGCGCAGGGGCTCTTCAGTCCGCGCTCGCTGCATGGGCAGTTCGGGCTCGAGTACATCGCCGAGAACCTCGAGGCGCCGACGACGGTCCTGCAGTACCCGTCGAAGCGCGAGTTCATCCGCGAGCTGAAGAAGGGCTACGACATCGTCGGGATCTCGTTCATCCTGGCGACCTATCACCATCTGCGCCGGATGGTGACGCTGGTCCGGGAGCACGCGCCGAACGCCAAGATCGTGCTCGGCGGCTACGGCACGGTCTTGCCCGATGCGATGCTGCTGCCCTGGGGCGACACCATCTGTCGCGACGAGGGGGTCGGCTTCATGCGCGAGCTGCTCGGCGAGTCCGAGCTGCCGATGCCGCATCGCCACCCGCTCATCATCAACGCGTTGCGCGTCTTCGGGATCGAGGCGGGGCGCACCGGCGTCGTGTGCGCGGGCCTCGGCTGCCCCAACGGCTGCGATTTCTGCTGCACGTCGCACTTCTTCAAGCGCACGCACATCCGCCTCGCGCCCACCGGCGGCGACATCCATCGCCTCATCGAGCGCTACCTCGAGGTGGATCCCGCGATGTCGATGATCATCATCGACGAGGACTTCCTGCTGCATAAGAAGCGCGCGCTCGAGCTGCGCGAGGCCGTGCTCGCGGCCGGGCGGCCGCTGTCGATCTTCTGCTTCGCGAGCATTCGCGCGCTCAGTCGCTTGAAGGTCGAAGAGATCCTGGAGATGGGGATCGACGGCCTCTGGATCGGCTACGAAGGCACGCGCGCCGGCTATGCCAAGCAGGAGGGGCGTCCGGCGGACGACCTGCTCCGCGAGCTGCGGGCGCACGGCATCACGGTCCTAGCGTCGATGATCGTCGGGTTGCCGTATCAGACGCCGGAGATCATCGAGGAGGAGCTGAGTGGGCTGCTCGCGCTCCAGCCGGCCCTGACGCAGTTTCTCATTTATGGACCGACCCCGGGCACGCCGTTCTGGGATCAGGTCCAGCGCGAGGGGCTGCTGTCGCCCGAGATGGCGAACGACATGGAGCGCTACTGCCACGAGGCGAGCGGCTTCCGCGCGATGGTCAAGCATCCGAGCATGTCGGCCGCGACGATCGAGGCGCTGCAGGCGCACTGCTTCAAGCAGGACTTCGAGCGCCTGGGGCCGTCGATCTATCGTTGCCTCGAGACGTGGCTGCTGGGACACTTGCGGCTGCGTGCAAGCGATAGCGCCTACCTGCGGGCGAAGTCGGAGCTGTTCGGGCGCGAGATCCGGAAGTCCTATCCGATCTTCCTCGCGGGCCGGTTGCTCGGGCCGAACGCTGCGGTGCGTCACGGGATCCGCGATCTCCAGAAGCAGGTCCATGCGGCGCTCGGGTCGCCGACGATCGCCGAGCGCGCGATGTCGCTGGTCGCCGTCGTGATGGCGCTCTGGACGTGGTTCACGCTGCGCGCGGGTCTCTTCCAGCACCCGAAGCTGGTGCGCCGGACGTTCCGCGTGGACGAGACGCGCGGCGTGGCGCGCGCCTGGCGTCGCGTGCGGCGCCGTGCACCCGAGGGCTCGATTGAGGTCGAGGGGCGGGCCGGTGACACGGTGTGGGTCCGCATCGCCGGGAGTCTCGCGAATGCTGGCGCCAGCGCGTTCGCGCGGAACCTCGGCCGTGCCTTGCGGCGGGAGCCCGAGCGCGTGGTCATCGATCTCGCGCTGCTCGTCGAGGCCGAGCGCGATGCGCTCGATCGGCTCGCCGAGGAGCTCCAACCGCACCGCGACCGGATCCGCGTCATTGCCCCGGCGCTGGCGGCCGCCGGCGGGCTCGCCGCCGCGTTTCCTCGCTACCGCTGACGCGCGGCGACGGGAGCCCGCTCGAGCCGCTGGGCCCGGCGGAGGCGCTGAGCGTGCGCGGAAATATGCTAAGGACGACGGTGCGGTGCAGTCTCCGCGGTCGGCTGACCACGCGCGACCGCCACCGGTCTCGGAGGCGTCATGGTCCATCGCGTCGCGTTCCGGTGTCTCGCGCTTCTTGCGTCGGTCGTCGCCTGCACCGACCGTCCCAACCATGGCCGTCCACTCGGGGCCCTGTGCGAGGCGAGCGAGCAGTGCGAGTCCGGGCTGTGCTACGCCGGGGCGTGCCTCGATCCGGAAGGGGACGCCGACGGTGACGGCCTGGCGAGCGGCCTCGAGCTGAGCCTCGGGCTCGATCCTCTCGACGCCGACAGCGACGGCGACGCCAAGCCCGACGGTGTCGAGGTCGGCCCCGACACGACGCGACCGCTCGACAGCGACGGCGACGGAAAGATCGACGCGCGCGAGTCCGCCAGCGCCGACGTCGACCAGGACTGCATCCCCGACGAGCGTGACCCGGCGGACCAGGCGCCCGATCCGAGCGCTTGCCCCGAGGTCCAGGTCGCCTTCGCGGAGCCCAGCGATTGGTATACCTCGGAGGCCGGCAAGGCGGTCACGGTCGCGCTGACGCTCGCCGAGGCCCCGCCGGTCGACGTCACGCTCGCCCTCGACGGTGGCATCGAGGGCGCCGTCACACCCGCCTCCGTGACGTTCACTCCCGATACCTGGAACGTGTTCCAAACTATCGCCGTCACGGGCCTCGATGATGCGCTCGGCGACGGGCACGTCGACTACGAGGTCACCGCGCGTGTCACCAGCAAGCTCACGCGCGGCGGCGGGACCCTCAGCCTCGTGAACGCCGACAACGATCGCATGGCGACTACGCCGACGGCCGATGACTTCGCGTCTCAGCGGACGCCCGGACTCTGGGCCGACGACCCGACCCAGCGCGCGACCGCCGCGATCCGCGACGGCCAGCTGGAGATGAAGGCCGATGCGCGCGGTGTTCGCGGCCCGGTCGGCGCCGGGCTCGGGGTCGATGCCGACCTGGCGGTCCTACGGCGCTTCGCCGGCGACGTCACGGTGACCGCCGTGGAGGGCCAGACGGGCGGTGTTTCGGGCGTCCTGCGCCTGGTCTTCCAGGACCCGCTCTACCGCGGCAGCTCGCGCCAGGGGACGATCGGGCTCGATGTCTCCGTCGGCCGCGACTCCCCCACGGCGCCGCTCGTCGCGACGGCCGCCATCTGGTCCTGCGCCAACGTCACCTGCACGACCCACTACGCGACCCCGCCGATTGTGGCCCAGGACGGCGGCCTGCTGATGATCCCGACCGCGGTCGGCGCCCGCCACCACCTCGAGGTGGCCATCGATCCCGCAGCGCGCGCGGTCACGTGGACCGTCGATGCGCGCGTCTTCACCGCCGACTGGAGCACCTTTCCGGTTCTCGACTTCAGCTGGCTCGCACGCGCCGAGCTCGGCGCCTTTGCGCTCGGCGAGGCCGCCGCCCCCGCGGCCACGCTCGACCTCCAGGTCGCCGTCGCCTTCGACGACATCGCCGTCGATGGCGCCCCCTGGGACGACTTTGACCGCGGTCGCCTCGCCGACGCCCGCTGGCTGGGGCCGCTGCTCGCGACATCGATCGTCGATGGCGCCTTCGTGGCCTCGGCCCAAGGCGATACCTCGTACTTCGACACGGGCCTGGCGTTCGCGGCGCCCGAGACCATCGCGGGCTTCGCTGCGACGGCCACGCTCATTGTTGTCGCCGATCCGACCGGGCCCACCGGGCCCGCCGGCGCCCCTTCGAGCCGCGCCAGCGCTGCCGCCGCGGGCAACGCCCTTGCGCGCGCGGGCGGCTATTTCGGGCGCGGCGAGGTCCTCGTTCCGGGCGGCGACCCCGCGCGCGGCGACGTCCTCGCCGAGCTCGCGATCTACAGCGGTCGCGTCGTCGCCTTCGTCGGCTCCCCCGCGGGCTCGTGGATCGGCGACCACGGTCGGGCCGTCATCGGCGTGCCGCGTCGCCTTTTGGTCTACTGGGACGGCCGCGACTTCACGCTCCAGGTCGACGATGCGCCGCTGCTCTATCGCCCCGCGCACGACGGGCTGACCCTCATCGGCCCGCCGCGGACCGCGCGCAAGTGGCTCTCGGTGCAGGGGCATCCGACCGATCGCCTGACGACCCTCATCACGGCCACCTTCGACGACGTGGCCATCATCCCAGCCCTTTGAGGTGCCGACGCCTCAAGTCAGGTGCTGTGCCGCCTTGTTCATGAGCGTCTCGTTGGTGCCGTCCATGATGCGGAGCAGCAGCGCATCGCGCGCGTATTTCTCGACCGGGTACTCCTTGGAGATCCCGTAGCCGCCGAGCACCTGCACCATCTCGGCGGTGTGCTTCACGGCCAGCTCGGTCGCGAAGATCTTGGCCCCGAGGCTGGTCTTGAGATCGCCCGGGAAGGCCTGCTTCGAGAGCCAGCTCCCCTTCCACAGATACGCGCGCGACGCCTCGATCGCCTGGTGGCACTCGAAGAGCTTCTTGGCGACGTGCTGGTGCTCGAGGATCGGGCGGCCCCATTGCACGCGGTCCTGAGCGTGCTTGAGCGCGTGCTCGTACGCGGCGCGCATGATCCCGACCGCCAGATAGCCGACGGCCAGGTTGCCGACGGTGACGATCGAGTTGTGCAGCATCGGGTAGCCCTGGCCGGGCGGGAAGAGGAGGTTGGCCGCCGGGACCGCGACGTCGTCGAGGAAGACGGGCGCCTGGTTCAAGACGCGCAAGCCGACCTTGCTGAGGGCGCGTCCCTTGCGGATCCCAGGCTGATCCGCCGGAACCACGAACGTCCCGGAGCCCTTCAAACCTTGGGTCGGATCGACGCACGCAAAGACGATGTAGGCGCTGGCGATGCCGCCGTTGGAGACGAAGTCGCTCTTGGCGCCGGTCAGGACGAATGTGTCGCCCTTCTTCTCGGCCTTGGTGTGATGGTGGACCCGCGGGTCCTGATAGTTGCTGCCGTCGGAGCCGACCTCAGGCTCGCTGCTGCACCAGGCGGTGATGCGGCGGCCGCTGGTGTCCTCGGTGTAGGGCCGGACGAACGCGTCGACCAGACCCTTGTTGTTTGCTGCAAGGAACGAGATGAGCTGCGGCACGACCGCGCCGGGCATGAGCGTCGCGGCGAAGCCAGGGCCCCAGCGCGCGAGCTCCTCCCAGACCATGCCGGTCGTCTGCGGATCGAGCCCGAGGCCGCCGAGGCGCTCGGGGATCGCCATCTTGTTGAAGCCCAGCTCGAACGCTTGGCGCAAGACGTCCCAGAAGATCTCCGACGCGGCCGCCTCGTCGGCGTCGGCGATCCGATCGAGCGCGATCTCGGCGCCGTAGAGGACCTGGCTGCCGAACTCCCGCGCCACGCCGAGGATCTGTTTCTGCGTGTCGTTCACCGCGAAATCGACCATGGCCGGCTCCTCTACGTCGCGAGCGGGAAGTCCAACATCTTGAAGTAATACGGCAGGTAAGCGGCGCCATCGACCTCGCCGAGGACCTCGCCCGGGCGCATCGTGTTGTCGCTCACGAGGTAGAATCCCATGAGCACGCGCGTGACGGCGATCTCGGACCAGGGGTCGCGCGGCGCGTCTCGGAACGTCACCTCGGGCACGCCGATCTCGAGGCGCTTCACGACCACCTCCGTCTTCTGTTTGCAGAGGTGGACCGGTCCGTCGAAGCCGGGCGTGAGATCGATGCGCGGCGACGCCTTGAAGAGGAAGTTCGGACCCGTCGGCGGCAGCGTGGGCAGCGTGCTCGTGAGACGCACGCGCAGCTCGAAGAAGCGGACGCCATGGCGCTCTACCCAGCCATGGACCACGTTGTCGTCGCGCGTCAGGCCGATCGTCGCCAGCTTCTTCGGGAAGCCGAAGATGTCGCGCCCGTTCGTGCAGCGGACCTCTTCGCTGTCGATCGGCATCGCCAGGCAGTACGTCCCGACCTCCCCCCGATAACGGCAGTTCAGGAACAGCGCCGACTCGCGGTAGCCAGGCCCGAGGTTGGTCTCGGGGTACTGCGCGACGAACACCAAGCCATTCGGGAGGTCGGTCGGCTCGAGCGGTGGCGGCAGGAGCCGAGCGATGATCTCCGGCTTGGTCTGGAACAGCGCGCCGAGCATCTGCGCCCCCGGAAAGAGGCGCGCCGGGGTTTCGTAGTAACGGGCCAGCTCTTCCCGGGTCTTGACGAAGCCCATGGCGATGCTCCTCTGGGTCGTGCCGGCGCGGCGGACGTGGGCTCGCGGGCACGCGCGCGAGCATGCCTGGCCGGGCCCCGCCGAGCGTTGCGCCACATCAAGACCCGCGCGGCTCGCCGAGGGCGCCCCCCGTCGCGATCATCCCAGCGCCCTCTGGCGCCGGGACGTCACCTTGCGTTCCTGCCCGAGCACGCGCTCAGGGCAGGCCGGGGAGATCCCCGCCGAGCAGGCGCACGACGACGCTCGCCCCGTCGCCATCCTGCGCGGCGCTCTGCCAACCGAGCCACACATCGAGCCCCGGCAGCGGCGCCACGAACGGGCGCGTCTGGTCGCCCGCCTGGAAGCGGTTGGCCATGACGCGCGGGCCCGTGACCACTCCGAGCGCGCTGAACGCCCGCGCGAGGATCGCCTTGCCGCCCACGTCGATCCCGTCGCTCTCCCAGACCGCGACCAGGCGGCCGCTCGAGTCGTGGGCCAGCGCCACGCTCTGCTGCGTCCCCGCGACGGTCGTGGCCGGGCTGAACTCGGCCACCTGCGTGGCCAAGGTCGTCGGCTTGAACGTCGAGCACTTGATGTCCAGCCCCGCGCTCGCATCCGGGGTCTCCCAGCAGGCCGCCGCATACCCCGTCGGCGCGACGGCCAGCGCGAGGTTCTTCTGGTCCCCGGTCATGGTCGCGTTGATTTGCGCCTCGACGCCGAACGCGAACGCCGCGCCGTTCACGGTCGCCGGCCGCATGAAGAGGTCGTTGTCGCCGCTCGCACTCGACTCCCAACCGAACAGGAACCCGGCGCCCCAGGGCGCGACCGCCGGGGCTTGCTGGCTGCTGGTCGAGGTCGCGTTGACGAGCGTCTCGGCCACGAGCTCGACTCCGTTCGCGTCGTAGACCTTGGCTCGGATCTCGCCGGTGTCGGTGCCGACCGGGCCGTGCCACGCGATGACGATGAGCTGCCCGCCTTGCGGGTTGTTGCGGATGGCGACCGCCGGCTTCTGCTGGTTGCCCGTGCGGACCGTGTTGACGATGAACGCATCGGTCACCGGCGCGGCCTGCGCGTCGAAGATCCGCGCGACGATCCCGTAGGCGTTGCCGTCCTCGCTGAGCGACTCCCAGGCGACGACGAAGCGATCGTCCCCGCCCGCCACGACCGCGTTCTTCTGCGTCGAGTCGATCAGCGTGTTGAGCTGGAGCTCCTCGGTCAGGGCGCGCGGCTCGCCGAGCACCGAGCGGCCCAGGAGGCGTCCGCCGATCTCGGTCGATTTGTTCGTGTAGAGCGGCGTGTCCCAGACGAGCAGCGTCGTTCCCTGCTTCGAGCTCGCCGCCCGGGGGCGCGACTGATCGCCGGCCGTGGTCTGGGTCGGCGGCATCTCGCGGATCCCCGGCGTCGTCGTGCCGTCCCGCTCGAAGCGTCGCGTCATGATCTGCACGAGCGTCGGGTCGTACCAGGTCGCGACCCACTGATCATCCTCGAGGGCGGCGACCGCCGAGAACCCCTGCTGCCCCGCCGAATACGCGTTCAGGTTGAACGCCGCACTCTCGGGCACCGCCGCCGCGTCGAACAGCTGCGCTCGGATCCCCTGGTTGCCGTTGCCGTCGGAGCGTCCGTCCTCCCAGATGGCCACGAACCCGAAGTCCGAGAACGTGGCGAGGCCGCCGAGGGTCTGGGTGCCGCTCTGGACGTCGTTGGCCCGGATCGCTGCGCCGACCTTGACGCCGTCGCTGTCGAAGGGCTGGAACCAGGCGTCGCCGTTATCGCTCCACCCGACCAGAAAGCTGCCGTCCGAGAAGGACGCCACGTGCGGCGTCGAGATGGTGGTGGTCGCGGTGGCGACCGTAATCTTCGTACCGCTCGTCAAGACGCCGGCGGACCAGGTCGAGCGCCGAACGTAGAGCGTCGTCGCGGGTTGTGACACCCAGACCAGCGCGAACGTCGAGGAACCGGCCGGGGTCGCGGCGGCGTCGAAGGCGGCGTTGACGACCGAATAGGAGGACGTCGCGGTCGGGAAGTCGGTGCCCGGGACGAGCACCGTGGCGCTCCCGAGCCCGTCCACCGGCAGGAGCGAAATGCCCGAGTTGGCGGCCGTGCAGCCATATGTGCTGGTGTAGTAGCGGTAGCTCGAGCTCACGATCGCGACGCGATTCCCCGCAAGCTCGAGCGCGTGTCCCTTGGGCGGGACGATGCTGCCGCAGCCGTTGTTGCCGATGATGCCGCCGGCCGGGCTCGTGGTCACGGTGCCGTCGGGCGCGATGCGCTGGGCGACGATAGCGCACGAATCGTAGTTGTTGGGGTGGCCGCCATACGTGCAGTTGTTCATCGCCAAGGCGAACAGGTTGCCGTCCGCCGTGGCGATCGGATGCGCGTCCATGGTCCGCGTTCCCAGGGTTCCGGCTGGCACGTTGACCGTGGTCCATTCGTTCGCGCGGCTGTCGTTCGCGTCGGTGCCGCGCACCCAGGTCCCGTTCGTCTCGACCGCATAGCCCCCGCTGCCGAACGCGGTCGGCGCCGGTCGCCAGGTCGGCGTCGTCGTCGACAGCGCCTCTTCGACGCACGTATTGCCGGTCGACGCGCACTCGCCCGCGGCGCAGACCCCGGCGGGCTTGCACAGATCGGCGGGCATGCACGGCAGCCCCGTCTCGGCCACCGGCGCGGCGCACCCGCCGCCCGCCGAGCACACGTGCGAGGTGCAGTCGTTGCCGTCCTCGCAGTCGTCGCCCACGGCCAGCTGCAGCTCGGCGGTGTTAGACCCCAGCGTGGCGTTCGCGTCGCTGACGACCACGCGGCACGTTACCCGATCGCAGTCGGCCACCTCCGCGGCGGTCAGCGTCGCCGGCCGCGCCGTCTCGGGGCCGCCGTTGATGCTCCAATGGTAGGTGTAGGTCGGATTGACGAACCACTTCGGCTCGGTCGTGATGGCGCACGTCACGTCGCCCTGGGCCTGGTTCGGCGCCTTCACCGTGACGACCGCGGCGGTCGGATCGCCCTGGCCCAGCGTCACGGTGCTCGAGCTGACTGCATGGCCCGCCGTCAGCGCGTCGTGCGGCGTCGCCTGACAGCGGATCGCGTCACCGACCGCGTAGTCGGCGTCGTTGGTCACCAGCGTGGACGCCGTCTCGCCGGCCTCCAGCGCGGTATTGACGTGCCACGCATAGGTGTAGGTCGCGTCCGCGTTCAGCGTGCAGTCGTCCGTCCAGCCCGCCGACTTGCAGGTGAGCGTATGGCCCACGCCGACCGTCGCGGGGGTGATTTCCACGTTAGCAATCGAAGGCGCCGCGTTGTCGACGGTGACCGCGCCCGAGCTCTGCTCGGTGCCGTAGACCATTCCGTCGTAGGGCGTCGCGAAGCACTTGACGCTGTCGCCGGGCGCGAACGTCCGCCCGCTCAGGGTCGCCGCCGCGGTGCCGGCGAGCGTCTGGCCGTTGACCTCCCAGCGATACGTCGCGCTCGTCGCGTCCGCGCTGTCGGCGTCGGTCAGCGCGCCCGGCGTGCACGTGAACGTGCTGCAGGTCGTGCCGGCGGTCGGCGTCAGCGTCACCCCTGCGAGGGCCGGCGTGCTGTTGCCGATGATGACCTCGTTCGAGGTCTGCTCGGTCGCCGACGCGAGTCCATCGCTCGCGACGACCTTGCAGCGCAGGTGGTCCCCTTTGGCGAAGCTGCCGGCCAGGGTCGCGCCGCTGGCCCCGGCGATCGGCTGCGTGTTCTTGGTCCAGCTGTACGTGTAGCTCGGCGCATCGTCATCCACGTCGGCGTAGCCCGTCGCGGTGCAGGTCAGCGTCGCGTCGGCCAAGGGATCGACGGGACCGAGCGTCGCGCCCCCGAGTGTCGGCGCCGTGTTGCTGATGGTCGCGTCGTTGCTCGCGACGCTCGTGCCCGCCTCGAGGCCGTTCATCGGCGTGACGGCGCAGCGCACGGTGCTGCCGGCCACGACCGTGCTCGCGGCCAGCGTGGCGCCGCTCGCCTCGATCGAGGCCTCGGCCCCGCCCGCGCCCACCAGGAACCAGCTGTAGCTGACCTCTGGGAGGTCCCCGTCGACGTCGCCCCACCCCGCGTAGCTGCACGTCAGCGTACCGCTGCGTGTCGCGCTCGTCGGGCTCAGCGTGGCGCTGTCGACCGACGGCAGGCTGTTCTTGATCGTGCGCGCGGTCTTGCTGGCGACGCGATCGCTCGTCGCGGTCCCGTCGCCAGCCGCGAGCTCGCAGCGCACGACGTCGCCCTTCTTGAAGTAGTCGCCCTCCAACGTCTGGCCGCTCTGCCCGACGACGAGCGTGTCGTTGACGTACCAGGACGCGGTGACCGTGATCGCGTCTCCGTCGCGATCGGTGATGTGGTTCGCGTTGCACGTCAACGTCGCACCGGCGACCGCCTCGCCGCCGCCCTGGACACCAACCAGCACGGTGCCGACTTCCGGCACGGCGTTGGCGAGCGTGACCGCGTTGCTGACCCCGTCGCGCGAGCTGGCGCTGCCGTCGGTCGCGGTCGCCGAGCATGTCACTTTGTCACCCTTATGCGCCGTCTTGCCGTCGGCGCCGACCAGCAGCCCCGCCACCACGGTCACGGTGCTCTTGGTCGTGTCTGTCGCGCCATTGACCTGCCACGCGATGAGGTGACTGACGAAGCTCGCATCGGCCTCGTCCGGATCGACGCCCGGGGTCACGATCGTACACGTGAGCTCGGTCGTCGCGTCGGCACTCTCGGGCGCCAGCGCCGCCACCGGGGCGCTCGGCGGGGCATCGAGGACGTTGAACGCGCTCGTCGTCATGGGCGCGCCCGCGTCGGTTCCGTCGCCCGGCGTGAGCTCGCAAGTGATCGCCTGTCCGCGCGTCGTCTCCGACGCCGGCAAGGTGCAGCTCCCCGGCGTGCCGAGCGCGACGCCGCCTGCGAGGAAGGTGCAGTTGTCCGCCTCGGTGTCGTTTGGATCCGCGTCGTCCCGATCGCTGCACGAGCAACGGATGTCCGTCGTGGTGTCGCCCGCGCTCGGAAGTACGATCGCCTGACTGCAGGTCGGCGCGCTGTTCGCGATGACCACCTCGGCGCTGGCGGACGTCGTCTGGCCGGCCGGATCGGACGCGATGACGATCACCTTCCAGCGCTCGCCTTTGGCGGTGCGAGCCGCGGGCGCGGTCGCCGTGGCGAGGTGGGCGTCGACGCCGTCGACGGTCCATTGGTAGCGCAGCGTGAGCGCGTCGCCGTCGGGATCGACTGCGGGCGTCGTGACCACGGCCGCGAGGTCGTCGAGCGTCGTCGGCGCGGCCGGGGTGATGTCGACGACAAGCCCGCTCGGGGCGCCGTCGACGGTGATGTGGACGGTCGCCGACGCGGTGCGCAGCTGGGGGTCGCTGACGGTGGCCGTTAGGGTGTGGCGTCCGGGCGCCAGGGCCGTGACGGAGGTCGTGGCGCGGCCGCCGGCGTCGGTATCCACCCGCGCGACCGTGCCGCTCTGGCGATCGCTGGTCCACGTGACGCTGAGGGTGCTGAGATCGGCGCCCGCCTCGGCGACGAGCACGGTGAGCGCGACCGCATCACCGGCCCTGACGACGGTGTCCGCGAGCGGCGCGACGAGGGTCAGGCTCGGGCCGGAGGCCGAGACCTCCTGGCCCTGGCCGGTGTCGCCCGGGACGTCGTCGCTCGCGTGACGTTGCACATCATCGGCGCCGCCACAGGCAGAAGCGGCGTTGAAGGCGAGGAAGGAGGAAACGAAGAGCCACGGTGAACGCAAAGCACCCATAACCGACTCCCTTCTTGGACCGAGGCCAGGCGCGCTCGTGACAGCGAGCGGCTTAGGAAAACGGCGAGAGTCCGGCGCGAACGCGATGCGTCCGCCGAAGTCACCACGTGGTGAATGCGTGAACCCGCCGTCCCGCGCGGCCGCGGTGAGCGGCGTCGCGGAGGAACTCGGGGACGGCTCGGGCGGTCGTTCTTGAAAAGTTACGGCGAGATCTCATTCGCCCCGAGCGGTCGCGCGCTGCGTCAATGCGACCCAGGTTAGTGGCCGCCGATCACCGCGACCCAGCTCGCGCCCGCGTCATCGCTGTGGAAGACGCCCGAGCCAGCGTCAAGCGCATAGATGCGGTCGCGGTCGTCGGGATCGACGAGGAAGCGCAGCACCTTCTGCCCCCGCGGTCCCGCGCGCTCGGTGCAGTTCGCGGCGTCCGCGTCGCACAGGAAGACCTTGCCGTTGCTGGTGCCGAAGATCGTGCCCGCGCCCCAGTGGGCGACCGCCGAAACGTCCGCCGTCACGAGGCGACTCGCGGTCATGGCGGGCGCCGTGACACGCCGGAGCCCGGTGGCCGAGGCGATGAGGAAGACCGGCCCGGTGGGCGACGCGATCTCGAGGGCGCTCGCGGGCTCGCTCCACGCGTATTGGGTCCAATGTCGGCCGGCGTCGGTGCTGTAATAGATCGTGCCGCCGTAGAGACCCGCGACCACGTCGACCGTGTCGCGGCTCGCGGCCGTCAGATGGAAGTCGACGGTCGGGCCGAGCGTGATGGGGGTCCAGGTCGCGCCGCCGTCGAGCGACTCGATCCAGCCCCAGTTCGGGTAGCCGCTGGCGGCGTTGTGACCGCTCGACCAGAGGCGGTCTGCGGTGTGCGGGTCGCCGATGAAGCCCATGAAATCGCCGGCGGTCGCGAGCCGAACGAGCGCGCTCGCGCCGGCCTCCGTGCGCCAGGTTCCCTCGTGCGTGCCGACGACGATCTCCTTGGTGCCTCGGTAGAAGGCCAGGCCGTGGATGTGGGACGCGAGCTCGCCGGTGCCGTGCGAGTGACCCTCGGGCTCGGCGAGCGTGTCGGCCGCGGAGTCCTCGGGGGTCGCATCGCCGTCGGACGTCTCGGCTGGGGACGTCGTGTCGGGCGTCGGGGGTAGATCCGCGGGGGTGCTGGCGGCGTCCGCTGCGCCGAGGGCGCCCGCGTCGCAGGCGGCGAGGCAGGCCGCGAGCGCGGCAAGCGGACAGACGAAGGCGAAGGCGAAAGCGTGTCGCATGGCGGTCCCTCCGATAGGAGCGCCGTCTTCTACAATGGTGCGCGCCGTTCGCCGAGCGTGTGGCGCGGGGTGGGCAACGATCCACAGCGCGCCGCGCCGATCACGCATGAATCAGGGCCTGGATTAGGGCCCGGCGCCCGCCGCAATCCAGGTCCGGATGGCCGCGAGCGTCTCGGGGCAGACATCGCCGGGCGCGTCGAACGGCATGCCGGCGCCGTAGTGAGCGTCGCTCGTGGTCGTCGTCACGAGCTTGGTCACGAGGAAACTCGCGTCGGGATTCCCCGGCGCGACCCTGAGCAGGCCCGTGACGTCGCCCTCGATGTTGTTCGCGGGGGCGCCCTTGCCATCGGGCCCCAGCAGGTTTCGGTAGGCGTCGGTCTCGAGATCGAGCTCGCCCGAGAAGAGCGCGCCCTCCGACGAATGGCACGCGGAGCCGCCCGTGCCGCACGAGACCGCGAGCACCTTCGCCTGGATGCTGGCGAAGGTCGGCGCCACGCCGCGCGCGCAGACCACGAACGGCGTGGGGGGAACCTGGGTGTCGTAGTCGTCGCACGCGCCGAGGGCCGGAGCGGTCAGCGCGCCCGCGACGAGCAGGGCGCGCGCGGATCGGACGTAGGAAGACAGCATCGACTCGGGCCTCGCGGGCGGCGTGCTATGGGGCCGTGAAGGTCACGGACGCTTGCACCGTGGTGCCACCTTCTTTGAGCGGCGAGTGGTCGTCCTTGGCCAGCGCGACCGACACAGTGTGGGTGCCCGCAACGGTATCGCATTCCGAGAGGATGGCGTCGATCGGGCTCCCCTCGCCGTTGTTGTTGTAGGGGCGGCCGGCCGTGTTGCAGGCCGCGGCGTCGACGGTCAGGTGGGCGTGGCCGCAGGCGGAATCGGCGCCGCAGGTGCCCGCCGCCGCGAGCCGGAAGCCCGCGAGCTTGAAGGCGACCGGGACGGTGTTGGTGGCCCCGCTCGGGGTGACGCTGGCGCCCTCGGCCGGCGAGACGATGAGGATCCGCGGCTTGCTCGAAGCGACCGTAAACGTGACGCTGGCGCTGACCGTCGCGTCGCCGGCGCCCTTGACCGGCGAGTGGTCGTCGTTGTGCAGCTCGACAGTCGCGACGTGCTCGCCTTCGACGTCCGCGCAGAGAGCGAGCTTGGCCGCGATGCTGTTGCCCGCGCCCGCGTTGTTGTAGGGCGTGCCGGCGTCGTTGCAGTCGGCGCCGTCGACGAGCAGATGGACGTGGCCGCAGCCGGCGGCGCCCGCGCAGGTGCCGGGGGCCGCGAGCGTGAAGTTGCTCGGCGTGATGGCGATCGGCACGGTGAAGTCGGCGGCGAGGTCGACGGTGGCGGCGGGCGCCGGCGAGGTGATCGCGATGGCCGGGCCGGCGATGGCCTCGGCGAAGGTGACGTTGACCGTCGCGGCGACGACGGTGGTGCCGTCGAGGACCGGCGAGTGGTCGTCGTGGTGGAGCTCGAGCTTGACGGCGTGCGCGCCGGCGGCCGTGTCGCAGAGACCCAGATCGGCCTCGATGGGGCTGGCCGCGCCGGCGTTGTTGTAGGGCGCGCCGTCGGCGTTGCAGGCGGCGCCGTCGACGAGGAGGTGGACGTGTCCGCAGCTGGCGGCGCCCGCGCAGGTGCCCGGCGCTTTCAGCGTGAAGTTCGTGGTCATGAAGGCCACGTCGAAGGTCTCGGTGGCGACGGCGGCGCCCGCGATGGGAGCCGTGATGGCCAGCGTGGGCGTCGGCGTCGGGGTGGGCTTGGTGGTCCCGTCGTCGTCGGAGCAGGCCGTGGCGCCGAGGACGGCGAACGAAACGAGGGCAAGAAACGGAGGTTTGCGCATGAAGGGATTCCTTGTGACAGCAGGTCGAGTCGACTGCCCGCGTGGCGTCCCGGTCCGGGGGCGGACGCCGCCGATCGGGCGCCGGGCCGCGAACCATCCCGCGACGGGCGTCGTCTGTTTAGCCGCGGCGGCGCCTCGACGGAAGAGGGGCTGTGAGAAATCGCCCAAGTCCGCGGCGGCCCGCGGTGGAGCGCGGGTTCGCTATTCGGGACGCCGACCGCGACTCCGCCGGCGACGGGCGTGGGCGTTCAGTGGCAGGACGGGTTCGCGCGCCGCGGCGTGCCGCGATTGGTCTTGTCGCCGTAGAGCGCGCTGGCCAGGCACCACGCGGTCGGCGCGTCGTTCGAGGCGGCGTTCGCGAGCCCGGGGTCCAAGCCGAGCGCGAGCCCGGTGCCGCTCGGCCAGCCGTCGACCCACGCCACGCGATCGATGACCACGCCGCCGCAGACGAGCGCGATTTCGTCGGCCGTGTTGGCGAGGGTGATGCCACTATAGACGTGATCGGGCACGAACCCGCCCGACGCCGTCGCGTCGGCCGAGCGTCCCAGGACCAGGTAGCCGTGGGCCGGCACGACGAGCTTGGCCGCGGCGGGGACGACGTACTGATCGGTGCCGTCGTCTTTGAGCGTGCAGCCGTCGAGGAGGCGCGCCGTCGTACCGGGGTTCCAGAGCTCGATCCACTCGCCCTCGTCGCCGGCCGCCACCGGGTTCACCAAGAGCTCGTCGATGACCAGATCGCCGGCCACCGCGGGCGCGGCCTGTGCCGCCGCGCACGTCCCGGCGATGCACTCGGGGGTCGCCGCGCCGCACGCCGCGGCCGCCGTC
>SXIE01000339.1 GCA_005772945.1 Pseudomonadota bacterium | reverse complement strand
TCGTCATCGTCATCGTCATCCACGTCGTCGCCGTCGCACCCGCCCCACGTCCATGCGCCTCACGATCCCCCGCACGCGGCGGATCACGGCGCGCACGACCATCCGCCGCACGCCCCGCTCACGCCGCTCGTGACCGAGCACGACGCGCTCGACCCCTACACCTTCGGCGCGACGCAAACCTGCTTCGGCTGCGGTCCGCACAACGGTCTCGGCCTGCGCCTGCGCTTCGAGCGCGACGGGGAGTTCGTGCGCACACGCTTCACGCTCGGCGCCGGCTACGACGGCCCGCCGGGGATCCTGCATGGCGGCCTACAGGCGATGATCGCCGACGAGGTCGCGGGCTGGACGCTGGTCGGCCTGCGCGGGCGCATCGGCCTCACCACGTCGCTGCAGATCCGCTACATCCAGAGCCTGCGCCTCGGCAAGGAGGTCGTCGCCGAGGGCAAGATCGTCTCGGAAGAGCCCCTCACGAACGAGGACGGCACCCCGCGCCCGGCCCCCATCGCCACCGTGCAGGTGACGTTGCGCCAGGGCGAGCGCGTGGGCGCCATGGTGCGCGTCTCGTTCGCGCTCGCCGACGTGGCCAAGATGGAGGCAGTCCTCGAGGGCCCGCTCCCCGAGGGCTGGAACCGCCTCTTCGGCGGATAGCGCGTCGATAGCGGACCCCGTCGGCTCCGTCATGATCCCGGTCGCATCGCCTCCAAGGCCACGACATCGAGGAGGTCGACCGGCCGTCCGCTGGCCCGCTTGAGGTCGATGAGGTCCTCGCGACTCACGATGGCGACCGGTACCCCTTCCCAAACCGCCCGCACGTGTCGTGCAAACGCATCGACGAATACGCCGCCGGGGACGCCCTTCAAGAGGTCGATGCGGGCCGGCGGCCGACCCATCCAAAGGACGTCGGTGGGGGAGGCATCGGCCAGCGCATCGAGCAGCTCCGGGGGCGCACCAAACCGCTCGAGGGCCCGCCGCACACGCTCGAGGTTCCCCGTGGAGTCGTCGATCCACACGTCGAGATCCTTCGTGAACCTGGGCTCGGCGTGATACGCGACCGCGTACCCGCCGACGATCAGGTACGCGACGCCCTCAGCGGCGAACTCCGCCAAGAGATCTCTGAAGTCGGTCTGGAGGCTCATGGCCTTTGAGAATCTCCGATTCGAGGGCCATTTGCACGACCGCATCGAAGCGAACAGTCGCATCGGCGCCGGCCCAGAACTCCCGCGCAAACGCCGCGGCGTCGGGGCCACCGGCCGCGGGGTCCGGCCGCCGACGAACGCCCGCCCGCCAATGTGCGCGTCGCGAGGCGGCTCGTGCTTGCTCGGCTTCGGTGGGCGCGTCACGCATACCCCATCCTAACAGAACGAGGTGCCGGGGTCGCCAGCGCCCTCACGTCACTCGGCCGGGCACTGGTCCCCGACACGCAGATCCCAGGGATGCTCGTCGTCCGAGGTCGGCTCGTCGCCCTCGACCAGCGGCGCGTCCGTCGGCGCCGACACGCACTGCCCGGCCGCGACGACCACGGTCGGCCGCATCTTGCTCGTCAGGGTCAGCGTCGCGCCGCTCACGACCATGCCCGCCTCCGAGATGTGAAACGCCGGCTTCTCGCCATCGGCATGGGCGCCCAGCTCCTCGTCCTCGGTCCAGCTCGTGTTCGGAAGCAGGAACGTGTCCGGCTGTCCGGCCAGCTTCGCGAAGAGCGTCACGGCGAACCCGTGCGAGAACGTCGCGTCGATCGTCTGCGCGGCGTCCGGCTCCATGCCATCGATCGGATCCACCGGGGGGTCCGCCGGCGCCGGCGTCGGGACCGGCGACTCGGTGACCTCGAGCAGCATGTCGAGCGGCCGCAGATCCCCCACCGTGAACTCGATGACCTTGGTGTCGTCCAGCGCCAGCGCCAACGGCCCTGCGACCAGGCCCTTCAGATCGATGTGGCGCGCGTCATCCGTGAGCTCCGCCCAGGCTGCGATCGGGCCCGCCGTCAGCGTGAAAGTCCCCGTCACCTCGGGCGCCGGCTCGGGCTCGACCGGCGTGCACTCGAAGCCACCGTCCGGCGTCGCTAAGCACGCCTCGCCCCCGCTCTCCTCGCTCGGCACGACCAGGCTCTTGTCCCCGCGCACCGCGATCTTGCCGAGCTCCACATCGACCACCGCCCGGTCCCCCGCGACATTCAGACCCAGCGACGCCCGCCCCTTCTCCACGTCGAGCGTCTGCGACGCGCTCCCATCGGTCAGCGTCAGCGCGATCGGCGCGGTGACGAACGCCTGCAGCTCGAGATCCTCCGCGGTGAGGCGCCGCATCGAGACCCCCGCCGTCCCGCTGGCCCGCGTCAACACCGGCACCGCCTCCCCCTCCGAAAACGCCACCGAGATCCGGTTCAAGAGATCCGCCGCCTCGCCGAGCTCGACCTGCGCCGAGAGCAGATCCGCATGCAGCGCGAACTCCGCAGCCCGCTTCTGATCGGCCCCGAGCAGCAGCGTCAGATCGACGTCCCCTTCGGCCAGCGAGGTCGCCCGCACGCGCACGTCGATCGCGGCCAAGACCTCCTTGCAGTCCTCGAACTGCTCCCACTCCGGATCGCAGAACGTCGCGGGCGCGAGCCGGTAGGTCACGGCCGTATCCGTCTTCGACTCGATCTGCGAGGCGACGAGGACACGCTCGTTCAGGAACGCGGTGACGTTGTCCATCACCTCGTCGAAGTCCGCCTGCTCGTCCGGCAAGATCAGCCGCTGCCGCGCATCGCCTTGCGAGCCCGTCCCGTCGTCGATCGGCGCCTCCTCGCTCGACCCGAAGACCGCCCCGAGCCCGCCGATCCCCTTGGTTTCGCCGAGCCAATTCTCGGCCCGCCAGAGCTGCTCGGCCAGGGTCCGCACGTTCTTGACCGACGCGGCCGAGACCGACGCCGGCGTCACGGGCAGCGGACGCCCGATGGTCGGTTCTTGCTCGTCGGTGCAAGCACCGGCCGCGAGCGACGAGATGAGGATGACATGGTGGAGTTTCATGATGATCGCGCTCCCTCGATGTTGCTCGGTCCGAGCCAGGTCGCTCGGCTTCCACGTTCTCGACCCGCGAGCCGTTTCCCGCGGACACGCTTTCGATGGCGGCCCTCAATCCGATCGCCACGCACCCCAGAAGACGTCGATGCACGCGCCCGTGCGCGCCTCGTCGGGCGAGGCCACGGCGATCGGCTCGGGCGATACGACCAGGAGTTGACTCGGCCTTCCCGCGCGACACAAGCCCACGGCCAGATTGAACCCGTCGCGCAGCGCGATCGGGTTGGCGACGAACGGCGCCAGCGACGCGCGCGCACCCTCCGCATCGGGCACGTAGAGAAGGTAGTGGTCCTCCGAAACGCCATGCACGATCGCGCGCAGCGCCTGCGCCGTGCCCGCCGCGCTCGCCTCCTCCGCCTCGTTCAAGTCGACGACCGCGAACATCGCCACCGCGACCGGCACGTCCCCCGCGAGCAGATCCCGGGCGGGCGCCGCGCGCACCTCGAGCTCGAACTCGCCGAGCGCCACATGCCGCTCGACCCGTACGCTCTCGATATCCAGCGCCCCATGTTCCTCGCCAAGCGGCGTCCACACCAACGCGAGCCCGAGCTTCACCTCGTCGGCGCTCGGCGCCAGCGTCCGCAAGAACCCGCGCACGACCATCGCGGGCGTCCCATCCCAACCGCCCTCGGTGAGCGGATCGCACGCCGTTCCGCCCGCCGCCGCCGCCGCCGCCACCAGCCCCAACCACACCCGCCTGCCGCCATGCGCGCCCATCAGAGCCCCACCCCGAGCCCGAGGCGCCCCCACCCGACCAGCACCGTCTTGGACTCGGTCGTGTCGAGGTCGCGCTGCACCTCGACCCCCAGCACACGCACGCCCCCCTCGGCCACCAGCGAGAACGGCCCGCCGAGCGCCAGATCGAGCCGCAGCGGGACCTCCAGCGCGGGCAGCGCCGTGTGGCGCGCCGCCTCGTTCGGATCGCCGTAGTCCTGGCGCGTGAAGATCGCCCCGCCGCGCAGCCCGATCGACACCGCCAGCGGCCCGAAGTCGAACGCCTTGCGCACCCCCGCCAGCACCCCGAGCTCGCGCTGAATGGCCGCCAGCCCCGCCTGGTCTGCGCCCGCCGTCGTCACGGCCTGCGCGTACCACAGCACCGCGTCGATCCCGATCGCCTCGAGCTCGACCCCGAGCGCGACCCCGGCGCCGACCCCGGGCCCATAGCGCTCGAGCGCCGCCGCGCCGACCGTTCCGAACGTCAGGAGACCCGCCGCCAGCCCGGGTCCCCCGCCCTTGCGCACGAGCCGCGCATACTCGAAGACCCGCATCTTCTGCGGGTCCACGGCCGCATCCTTGCCCGCGACGACCTCGAGCGGCCCTTCGTAATAGCGATCGGGACGACGCCAACGCACGACGTAGCGCCCACTCGGCAGCAGGACGCGCGTGCCCCGCCCGCGACTGTGCACCTCGGCCGCGAGCGGCCCGTCGGCCGCGCGCTCGTGAAAGAAGAACGCGCCGTCGCCCGGCAGCACCGCGCGCCCCTGCGAGCGGCTCGGCGTCACCGACGTCAGCACCACGTTCTGTCGGCCCTTGAAGTCGTAACGGTAGGTCGGATGCTGCACCCCCGTCCGCGTCGTCACCGTGCTCGCGACGGTCTGGTCGCGCGCATAGCGATAGACCTCTTCGAGCGTCACCGCGGCGTCGCCATCCTCGTCAGCGGCGCCCCGCAGCCCCGCCAGCAGATGGTGCGTGAAGAACGACGCCCCGATCGCATCGGACTCCTGCGCGTCCTCGCCTTGGGTCGCCGACGCGAAGATCGCGACGCCCTCGGCCGACGGATCGGGCAGCGGCGGAAGCGCCGCCGGCTCCTCGGCGTGAAAACCCTTCACGCGCGTCGCGCTCCCCGAGCGGCAGGCGTCGACCACCAGCAAGCGCAGCTCGGCCGCCGACCCCTGCACGGTCGTGACGAGCTCGTCCCACGGCAAGAGCGACTCCCCGAGGTGCAGCGCGCGCTGATCCGCGTGCCCCGAGTAATACACCATCAAGAGGCTCGATCGCCCTGCCGCCCGCTCGCTCCGCACCCTCAAATTGAGCCGCCCGAGCGCCTCGCGGAAGCGCCCCGCATCTGGGTCCTGCAAGGTCACGACGTTGTCGGGCTGAAAACCGCCGAGCTCGATCAGCACCTCGGAGACGCGCTTCGCATCCTTGCCTGCATATGCAAGGGTCGTCTCGTCGCTGCGCCCGACATGCGCGCCGACCACCAGCGCATAGCGCGTCTCGCCCGCCGGCGGGAGCGCCTGCGTCAGCTGCGCAATCGCGACGATGGCAGTGATGGCACCGGGCAGCATCAATCGACATCCATCCGATGCGTCTCGACGACGCAGTCACCGACCATCGGACATATCGAAATCCGCAGCACGCTGCGAGTCCCGCGCTCGGCCACCATGTCCACCGGCACGAGCCCCTCGCCCGCGATGAGCCCGGCGTAGAGCGTGACCCACCCGGTCGGCTCCTCGCTCTCGACCCGCACCGTCTGCCCGTCCGCGTTGCGCACACGCAGCTTCAGCCGGTCGCCGTGCTTCAAGCGCCCGAGCTCGCCCAGCGGCGCATCCGTCGCCGCCCGCGCCCCGTCGCGCACGAGCGTCCCCTCGATCGCCACCCCACCCTTGACCCGCGTCCCATCGGGCCCCTGGCCCTGATACGTCCCGTCGCCCCCCGGGCCCGCGTCCCCCGACCCGCCCGGCCCATCCGGCCCGCGCGCCGTCACCAATAGCGCCACCACCGCCGCCGCGAGGAGCGTCAGCGGCCCCGACCACGCGATCCACCAACGCGGCTTCGCGCGCCG
>SXIE01000338.1 GCA_005772945.1 Pseudomonadota bacterium | reverse complement strand
TCTGCGGGTCGACCGCGTAGGGCGTGACCGTCACCTGCACCTCGCGATCGAACGCGCTCGGAAAGAGCGGGCGCAGGCTCCGATCGATGAGGCGCGACGTGAGGACCTCGTGGTCCGCGAGGCGCCCCTCACGCTTGCCGTAGGCGCCTGGGATGCGGCCCCCGGCGCTCATGCGCTCGCGGTACTCGACCGTCAGCGGGAGGAAGTCGCGCGCCGGCCGCCCGCCGCCAGTCGCTGCGGTCGCGCCGCCCACGTCGCCCACCTCGCCCACCTCGCACACCTCGTGAGGCTCGCCGACCACGGTCGCCAACACCATCGTCGCCCGGTGCCGCACGACCACCGCGCCGTGGGCTTGGCGCGCGAGCCGGCCGGTCTCGAGCACGATGGTCTCGCCGCCGACGTCGACCGTTTCCCTGTGGCTTCTGCGCGTGTCATCCATGCGCCCGCACATATCAGGGTTCGAGCCAGGCCGCGAGAGCCCGCGAGCGCACAGGGCCAGGCCCACGGGCGATGTTGCGCCCGATGACGTATCGCTTCCGGCTGGGCGCCGCTTTCTGCTATGGCTGCCGACCTGACGCCTGTCACGAGGTCCCCATGAAGCTGTCGCGACTCACGATTCTCTTCCCTCTCGGCGTCTGGGGCCTGGCCCTCGGCGCTTGCCCCGACGACAAGGCCACAGGTTCGCCCGACGGCACCGCCGCGGACACCGCGGGCGACACCGCCGCGACCAACCCCGACGGGTCGGACGTGACCTCGAGCGAAACGGTCGCGGATGGCACGAGCCCGACGGACACGACCGACACGAGCGACCCCGAGACCGACGTCGTCGGCCCCGTCACGTGCGACGATCCGATCCCCGCGGCACCCGAGGGCACACTTTGTGGCGTCGTCGACGGCAACGACCAGGCGCTCCTCATCCGCGCGGATCTCGTCCTGCCGAACGGGATCCAGGAGCGCGGCCAGCTCCTCATCGTGAACGGCGCTATCGCCTGCGTCGGGTGCGACTGCCTCGCGAAACCCGAAGCCAGCGGGGCGACCGTCTTCAACTGCCCCGAGGCGCTCGTGTCGCCGGGCCTCATCAACGCCCACGATCACATCACCTTCTCGCAGGGCGATCCGATCCTCCACGGCACCACACGCTGGGACCACCGCAACGAGTGGCGCGCCGGCCCCAAGAAGATCAGCTACACCCAGAACGAAGGCGGGATGGGCGACGCCTGGGCCGAGATGCGGCAGGTGATGGCCGGCCAGACCAGCGTCTTCGGCTCGGGTGGCGAGCGCGGCATGCTGCGCAACCTGGACGTCGGCACGAAGCTCGAGGGGCTCTCGCACGGGACGGCCGACTACGACACGTTCCCGCTCGGCTCGAGCGGCATCTACGACACCGGGTGCGGCTCGTACGAGCTGCCGGAGACGTCGGTCCTCAACCAGGACGCCTGGGTGCCGCACGTGGCCGAGGGCATTTCGGCCGGGGCCCGCAACGAATTCACCTGCCTCGACGGCGAGCAGCAGGGCGGCATCGACCTCGTCGAGGACAACGTCGCCTTCATCCATGCGGTCGGCACGACCTCGCGCGACATCGCGCTCTTCGCCGAAAACGGCGGTTCACTCGTGTGGTCGCCGCGCTCGAACACCGACCTCTACGGGTTCACCGCGTTCACGCCGATCTTCCATCGGATGGGCGCGCGGATCGCGATCGGGACCGATTGGACCTACTCGGGCTCGATGAACGTCTTGCGCGAGCTGCGCTGCGCCCAGGACTGGAACGCGCGCTGGGGCAACTACTTCACGGACGCGCAGCTGGTCGGGATGGCGACCGCGGGGGCCGCGTCGGCGCTCGGCTTCGACGATGTCCTGGGGGCGCTCGCGGTCGGCAAGATCGCCGACCTCGCGCTTTGGGATGCCCGCGAGCACAAGGGCTTCCGCGCGATCCTCGACGCGGGCGCGGCCGACGTGGCGCTCGTACTGCGTGGCGGCACGCCGCCCAGCATCGGTGGTCAGACGTATTATCGGCGCGGGCGTCCGCTCTTCGGCGATGCGGCCTTGGTGACCGCGCTGAGCGACCGCGAGCTCGACTACGCGAACTACGATCCGGCGGTCTACTCGGCCACGGCCGCCGGCAAGAAGCGCCTGCCGCCCGCCTGTGAAGAGATGGACGTCTGCGGCAAGCAGAAGAGCTTCTGCATCGCCGAGCAGCTCGAGGGGCTCAAATCAGGATCGACGTACTACGAGACGTACGCGCTCGCTGATTTGAACGCGGCCCTCGGGAGCCAGAACACCTACGACCTCTTCTTCTGCGGTACGCCCACGAACGAGCCGAGCTGCGTGCCGTTCCGTTCGGGCGAGTTCGACGGCATCGGCGCCGGCAGCGACGACGATGGCGACGGCGTTCCGAGCGGTCAGGACAATTGCCCCGGGTACTTCAACGCGATCCGCCCGATGGACGGCGCGGCCCAACCCGACACCGACGGCGACACGGTCGGCGACCTCTGCGACCCGTGCCCGCTCAACGCGAACACCACCGCGTGCGCGTCGGTCAACCCCGACGACATCGACGAGGACGGCGTGCTCAACGCCGGCGACAACTGCCCGTCGGATCCGAACAAGGGGCAAGAGGACCGCGACACCGACGGCATCGGCGACGTGTGCGACGCGTGCCCGGACGAGTCCAACCTGAACGGCCACCCGTGCTCGTCGACCGTCCCGGCCGTCAAGAAGGGCGACATCAAGGCCGGCACCAAGGTGGCGCTGCCGAACCTGGTCGTCACCGCGGTCGGGCCGGCCTTCTACGTGGTCCAGGTTCCGGGCGTCACCGGCGCGGACGCGCTCTACACGGGCCTCTACGTCTATGCCGGTGCGACCGCGACCAAGCCCGCGCTCGGGGATCACGTCGATCTCATCGGCACGGCGATCGATTATCACGGCCAGGTCCAGCTCAAGGACGCGACCGTGACCGTGCTCGCGACAGCGGTCGCGATCCCGGCGCCCGTGGTCGTGACCGCATCGGACATCGCGCCGGGGGCCGCGAACGAGAAGGCCTACGAAGGCATGCTCGTCGAGATCCGCAACACCACCGTGACGAGCACGTCGCCGACGCCGATCACCAGCGGCACCAGCACCGAGAACGTCACGAACGAGTTCGTGTTGACGGGCGATGTGCGCGTCGATGACGCGCTCTATCTCATCACGCCGGCCGCGACCGTCGGCCAGTCCTTCACGGCGCTGCGCGGAATCCTGGTGTACGGATGGAACCGCGACAAGCTGCTCCCGCGCTCGGCCGCCGACGTCGCGAGCGGACCGCCGGAGGTCGCCGCCATCGCACCCAGCGAGGCCGTCGTGTACGCGGGCACGAACGCGGCGACGTTCACGATTCAGCTGACCTCGCCGGCGCAGGGCGCCACGACGGTCACGGTGACGTCGTCCGATCCGACGATCGCGGCGGTCGCGGATGTCGTCGTCGCCGACGGCCAGACGAGCGCGGCGCTGGCCGTCGACGCCAAGGTGGCCGGAGGCCCCATCAGCATCAAGGCCAAAATCGGCAGCGGCCTCGAGCAGAGCGCGAGCCTCACCGTGGTCGCGGCAGACACCGTGCCCAAGCCGGTCGACGTCGAAGCGCAGGCCTCGGTGCTGATCGGCGAGGACTTCGACGTGACCATCACGCTCGATCTCCCAGCCAAGGCGGGCGGGCAGGTCGTCACGCTCACGACGACGGGGCCGGCGACGGTGCCGGCGAGCGCCATCGTCGCAGCCGGCGAGCGCGTCACGACCGTCTCCGCGACGGCCGGAGCGACCGCGGGCACGGTCACCATCGAGGCGGCCACCAGCGCCGGCACCGCAACCGCCACGCTGCAGGTCGTCGACGTCGAGCCGGTCGGCCTGCTGCTGGTCGAGGTCTTCTACAACCCGCCCTCGACCGACTCGACCTACGAGTGGGTCAAACTCTACAACGGCACGGACGCGGCCATCGATCTGGCGGGCTATTCCCTGGCGTGGGGCGGGCCGGTTGACTGGAGTTGGGGCCACGTCGATCTGGTGGGCACGGTGCAGCCAGGGGCGTGTTTCATCGTCGGCGGCCCCGTCTCCTCCGCGGCCAACGGCTCTCCGGTCTACGATCAGTCGATCGACCTCGATCAGGACCTCCAGAACTCGGCGTCGGCGGCGGACCAGCCTGCCGACGCGGTGGCCCTGTTCGCGCCCCGCACCGGGCCGCTTTCGGCGGCCACGCTGCCGATCGACATCGTGGTCTACGGGCCATCGAACAAGACTGGATTTCGCGGCCCGGATGGTCAGGTCGCGCCCGTCAACAGCGCCGACGTGGGTGCGCCTGGCAAGAGCCTCGTTCGTGCGACGACGACGACGTGGGTCATTGCGGACGCCCCCAACGTGTCGCCCTGCATCGTCATCCTTCAGTAGCGTCGGGGCGTGCGACGCGCCACGTCTGTCGACTAACCTCGGGGTAGTTGCGACTAACCTCAGGTTAGTCGGCGGGGTGCGCCGCGCGCGCTGTTCGTGCGGCGATCAGCGACCGACGCTGAAGGTGCCCTGGATGGCGTCGTGCAGGACCTTGACGCGGTAGACCTCGCCGCCGGCGAGGGTCAGCTCCAGGTCGATCGCGAAGACATCGGCCAGCGGCCGCGCGGGGAGGGCGAGCGCGAGGCGTCCGTCCTCGCGTGCCGAGTCTCGAGCCGACACCGAGCCTGCGGCCGCCCCGCTTCGGACGAGCGTGACCTTGGCCACGGCGCCGACGAGGCGCAGCGGCGTGCCGGCGCGATCGAGACCGAGCCTAACCTCGAGCGGCGCAAAGAGGGCGGGCAAGGTCTCGGGGACACCCAGGAGCAGCAGCTCGCGTCCGAGGATGAGCTTCAGCTCCTTGAAGCCGGCTTCGACCGGGCTGCGATCGTGTCCGAGCACCGGGCTGATGACGGCGACCTCGGACTCGACCTCGGACGCGCTCACGATATCGAATTCGACCTCGGACTCGACCTCGACCTCGACCTCGACCTCGACCCCGGACTCGACCCCGGACTCGACCCCGGACTCGACCCCGGACTCGACCTCGGACTCGACCCCGGACTCGACCTCGGACTCGACCTCGGACTCGACCTCGGACTCGACCTCGGACTCGACCTCGGACTCGACCTCGACCTCGACCTCCGCCACCACCACCGCATCCGACACTTGCACCGTGGTGCCAGTATCCCCGCCGACGTTCCCGCCGGACCTCGCGACGACGATCGCGATCGCCGCCCCCGCGCCCCCCAAAACGAGCAGCGCGATCACCCACCACACCCAGGCCCCACCGCGCTTCGCCCCGACCCCCGGCGCCCCCGTGCGCGCCGCCTTCTTCGCCGTCGGCGTCGGCGCCGACGTCAACGTCCGCGCCATCGCCTCTTCCTGCGCGGGCAGCGTCGAGGCCGCCGAGTACTGCCGGAGCAGCTCCGACGGCGGCATGAAGTCCGGTGTCGTCTGCATGGTCGGAAACGGCGCCAGCTCGTCGAGCAGCTCGCCCGCATTCTGGTAGCGACGCTTCGGATCACGCGCGAGCATCTTATCGACGATGCGGAAGATCTCGGGCGGGAATTCCGGATCGGTCACCGCCGTGCGCAGGCTCGGCGCCGGGTTCTGCACGCGCGCCAAGAGCGTCTCGATCGTCCCACCCGACGCGAACGGCCGCTGCCCCGAGAACATCTCGTACGCGATGAGCCCGAGCGCATAGATATCCGCCGGCGGACCCGCGCCCCCCAGCCCCGCCGCCTGCTCGGGCGCCATGTAATCGGGCGTCCCCGAGAGCACCCCCATCTCGGTCAGCCGCTCGGCCCCGGCCGGCGTTTCGGTCTGCGCCAGGCCCGCGATCCCGAAGTCCAACACCTTCACGTGCGTCGCGCCGCGCTGCTGGATGAGCATGATGTTCGACGGCTTGAGATCGCGGTGCACGACCCCCTGCGCGTGCGCCTCGTCCAGCCCGCGCGCGGTCTGCCGCAGTACGTCGAGCCCCCAGAGGAAGTTGACGCGCCCCTGCTTGCGCAAGAGGTGCGTCAGGGTCACCCCTTCGATCAGCTCCATCGCGATGTAGTAGAGCGATTGCTGCTTGCCCGGCAGCGAGAACACATCAAAGTCGTAGACGCGCACGATATGCGGGTTCGTGAGGCGACTGATGACCTGCGCCTCGCGCTCGAAGCGCTTGGCGATCACCGTGCGCGAGAACCGCGGTGCCAGCACCTTGACGGCGACCTGCCCGCCCAAGGCCCCGACCCGCGACGCCCGGAACACCGCCGCCATCCCGCCCGCCCCGAGCCGCCCCTCGAGCCGATAGCGCCCGCCCAGGATCAGTCCAAGCAGCGGATCGGGCGCCCAGCCGTCCTGTGGCCGAACGAAGCCGCAGTTGACGCACGAGTCGACGTACGCGTCAGGGATCGGCCCCAGGCAGTCCTGGCATACGAAATTCAGCGCCACGGCGGTCGCCGCTCAGAACTCTTCGACGGCCGTGCCGACGCGCGGCGAGCCGGCGTCCTTGTGCGCGAGCTCGGGCTTCTCGGCCTCTTCGCCGCTCGGGACGACCGCGTGCGCCGGCAACCCCGTGTGCGGCCGCGTGTACAGATCGAAGCGCGTGTAGAGCACCTCGCGCAGGCGGTTCTTGAAGCGCGGCGCGAGATCCTGGAACAGGCATCCGCGGAACTCGAGGTAGAACCGAATCGCGCTCGTCTCCCCCGGCTCGCCCCCATACGGCATCGCGATCGGGTTCTTGTTGGCGTGGATGACGCACTCGAGGAACGGGTCCTTGGTGCCGGTGTACGCGCCCTTGACGAACGCTTCGTGCGCGGTCGGGCCGGACTTCGCGTACAGCTCGGTCCACTCCTTGGCGACCGCCTCGTCCTGCATGCGGATGACGTTGGCCACCTGGAGGTAGTTGACGACCGCGCGCAGGCCCTGCTCGACCACGTTGTACGATCGGTTGCTGCTGACGATCAGCACGTCGTAGCGCGGCGTGGTGTCGGTGGCCTCAGCGGGACTCGTCTCGGTTTCGGGCGTGTCTGACATGAGCGATAGCCTCCAAAGTGCGGCCAGCATAGACTGGGTTCCGGCCAAGGGAAAGCCACGCCCCGTGAATCCGTCGAATCCCCCAAATCAACACGCCGCGGGTGCGCCGTTCCCGTGCATCGTGCTCGCGAGCACCAGCCGCTACCGCGCCCAGCTCCTCGGGCGCCTCGCGTTCCCGTTTCTGACGGCGCGCCCCGACGTCGACGAGCGCGCACCCGCCTGGAGCGGACTCGCGCCCGACGCGATGGCCCTCGCGCTGGCTCGCGCCAAGACCCTCGCGGTCGCCGCGCGCCCCGAGCACGCCGGTCGCCTCGTCATCGGCAGCGATCAGGTCGCCGTCTTGGACGGCGAACTCCTTCACAAGCCGGGCACCGTCGCCGCTGCCGGCGCGCAGCTCCAGCGCATGGCCGGCCGCGCCCATCGCTTGGTCACGGCGGTGGCCGTCACGCGCGCGGGCCCCGACGCCGAGCGCGAGCTCCACACCGCCACCGACACCCACATCCTTTGGATGCGCCCGCTGTCCGAGGCCCTCATCGCCGCCTACATCGAGGCCGACCAGCCGCTCGACTGCGCCGGCTCCTACCGCCTCGAAGCACGCGGCCTGGCGCTCTTCGACCGCATCGAGGCCGACCCCGAGACGGCCGACGACACCGCCGTCATCGGGCTGCCGCTCATGAAGACGGTTGCACTCCTGCGCAAGCTCGGCTTCGAGCCACTCGCCGCTCCCGTCACGCCGCCGCCCTGACCCACAAACACGACAGCCCGACCGCCGTCCGAAGACGGTAGGCCGGGCTGAGGTGGGTTGCGCTGCGCGGCCGCCTTACCGACGGGCCCCGCGAACGCCTCTTATTTTTGCTTGGGACGCGGCTGCGCCTTGCACGCGGTCACGTCGGCCGCATCCACGGTCACGCCCTCGACGGTCTTGCCGGCGAGCAGCGGCTCCATGCAGTCCTTGAAGAGCCCCTTGCCGGTCTTGTGAGCGCCCTTCACAAAGCCAGCCGCCTTGCAGGCGTCGACCAGCTTCTTGCACGACCCGTCGGTCGGGACGGTCTCGGGTGCGGGTGCGGGCTCGGGCGTCGGTGCCGGATCCTCGGCAAAGGCGATGCCGGTGGTGAGGCAAAGGACGCTGAACAACGGAACGAAGAAGCGCTTCATCGAGGTCTCCCAAAGACTGTGCTGGTCGATCCGCCGTGGACGCGCGTCGCGCGCGATCGGCGGCCCACGAAACGCCCCCAGCGGCCTGGTGCCGGGTAGAGCTTCGCGCGTGGCTGCGAGGGCTGACTATCGATAGCGCCCGAGGAGGTTGTCAAGCACACCCGGGCGAACCCGTGAACGCGGGCCGCGAGAGGGGGCCCTCTCAGCCGCGAAACAAGCGTCGCAGCCGGAGCGCGGTGCCGACCCGGCCATGCGCGCCGGTCTTGGGACCGCGCTGCTCGGGGAACAGCCGCTTCTCGAGATCCGCCCGGCGCTCGGGCGGCTGCTTGGCGACCAGCGCGCGCCGCGTCGCCTCGGGCATCGCGCGCAACATGCGCTCGGCCTCGTCGAGCCCCGCAGCCACCAGCAGCATCTCCAATGTTGCCACTGGCAACATCGCGGACGCCTGGACCCGTTCAGGCGCGAACGCGATGCCCGCGAGCACCTTCCGCTCAGCGCCATCGAGCAGCGGCACCAGCTCGCGCACTTGCTCGGCGTTCAGGCGCGCGAAGATCCGCGCGGCACCCGCAAGGTCGCTTCCTCGCAGGAGGTGCCCAAAGAGCACGTGCTTTGCACGTTCCTTCGGAGGCTGCGCCTCCGACACCGTGCTCGGAGAGCCCGACGCGGCTCGACCCTGCTGGCTGGGCTCGGACATCGCTCGACGTCCCTTCCAAAGGACTCTGCCCCGCTGGACCCGGCGCCACGCGCCGACTCCTACGCACTCATACGATACGGCCGTCCCCCGCGCGGCGCCAACAACTTGATCGCCCGCGCCAACTTTTCCTGGCCGCGCGATCCCCCGACGCAACGGGGGCGCGACCGCGACGACATGGGGACACTACAGCAGGTGCGGCTCCTGCTCGATGATGCGCTTCAGCTCCTGCGCCAAGCGCGCGACGTGGTACCCGTCCGCGACGCGGTGGTCGAACGTCCCGCACAGCCGAATGATGCGTCGCACCACGAGCGTGTCCTTGCCGTCCACGTGCTCGACCCACGGCCGCGGCTGGATCGCCCCAACCAGCATGATCATCGGCGGCCCCCCCAGCGGGAACAGCGGCGCGAACGCCGTCTCGACCCCCAGCATCCCGAGGCTCGTCACCATCGCCGACCCGAACGGGTCCTTCGGCATCCCCGCCCACTTCATGCGGAAGTTCGGCTCGCGCTGCAGCCACGAGGTCAGGCGCAGGAGCCCCTTCAGCATGAAGCGCGGGATCTTCGCGATCTGGTTTTTCGACTTCTGCAGCTCCGGATCCGCGTGCGCGCGCACCTTCGCGATGCGCTCGTCGACCTCCTGCGCGATGGTCTTGGCGTCCTTCTGGTCGCAGTCGATGATCTTCACCCCCGAGAGGTCCGTCTTGCCGAGCCCCGTCGGATCCGGGATCGCGACCTGCAGAAACACATCGATGCGCGCCCGCTTGTAGAGGCGCCGCCGCCGCAGCACAACGTTCATGTCCGGGTGCCGCTGCAGCGCCAGCGCGATCGCCCGCGCCACCAGATGCGTCACCGTCACGCGCACGCCCTCGGCCCGCAGCTTGGTGAGGTGCGCCTCGAGCGGCTCGGCCACGAAGTCGAGGTATCCGTAGATCGACGGATCGTACGGCTGGTCCCACACGACCGTGGCCATCTGCCGAAACGACGAGATCTCCACTTGGCCGGCGAAGTCGACGTTGCCCATGGGCACTCTCCGTGGCGGATGCGCGAGGCGCGGGGGTGGTCAGGCGGGGGAGGCGGGGAGCGTCGGGAACAGGTCCGCGAAGCGCTGGACCGCCGGCGGCAGCGGCGCGCCCGCCAGATGGACGATGTAGAGCGTGCGCTCGAGGGCCCAGTCCTGAATCGGGATGACGGCCAGTCGCCCGCTCTGCGCCTCGGCAAGGACGCACTGCGCCGGCAGGACCGCGAACCCGAGGTTCGCCACGACCTGCTCCTTGATCGCCTCGAGGCTCGGGCACTCCGACATGACGCGGGGCTCGACGCCGAGCTTGGCGAGGTAGCGATCGGTCATGCGTCGGGTCGGTGCCGGCGCGTCGAACGCGACCATGTCCGCGTGATGCAGCGCGCTCGCCGGGAGCGGGCCGACCTTTGCAGCTTCGTGCAAGGGATGCTTCGGCGCCGCGACGACGACCAGCGGCGCCTTGTCGAAAGCGCGCCACGCGAACTCGCTCGCGAAGAGCGCCGAGCGTTTGCCGGCGGCGGTCTCGCGCGTGCTGCGCGTCGGCTGTCCCTGCGCGTCCAGCTGGGCGCCCGGCGGCTTCTCGGCGATGAGGCCGATGTCGACCTTGTGCGCCTCGAGCGCGCGCAGGACCGACTGCGATCGCACCGCGACGACCCGCGTTCGCATGCTGGGCAGGGCCTCGCGATAGCGCGCCAGGTAGGCCGGCAGGATGTGCGTCGAGATCGAGTGGATGACGCCGATCGTCAGCCGTCCCGCCGAGCCTGTTCGGCGCGCGTCGAGCGCCAGCTCGAGGTCGCGCAGGTGCCCGAAGATCGGCTCGCAATGATGGAACGCGAGGTCACCGTCGCTGGTCGGTTGCAGGCCCTTGGGGGTGCGGAAGAAGAGCTGCAGCCCGACGGTGTCCTCGAGCGCCTGGATCTGTTTGGAGAGCGCCGGCTGCGAGATCCCGATGCGCGCTGCCGCACGCCGCATGTTGCCAGCACGCGCGACCTCGAAGAAGTAGCGCAGATGATTGAGATTGATGGGGTCGCGGTGAGTCACGGGGCGACTATGCGCTGTGCGTCCGCCTCTCGCAAGGGCCCCCGGGTGCGCGCTGTCGACGGGGTCGACGCCCTGAGCATGCCCCAAATATGCCCCCAATATGCCCCCAATATGCCCCAAACATGGTTGATGACCGCGATGTAGTCATGTGACAACATGCCGCGCATGTCGAAACCCGGCTATCACCACGGTGACCTTCCGTCGGCCCTCATCGCCAGCGCGCTCGCGTTGGTGGAAGAGGTCGGGGTCCAGGGACTGACGCTGCGCGCGGTGGCGCGCCATGCGGGCGTCAGCCATGCGGCCCCCTACAACCACTTCGCGGATCGGCAGGCGCTCCTCGCGGCCGTCGCCGAGCAGGGCTTCGCCGCTCTGACCGAGCGGATGGACAGCGCCTGGGCCACGAATCGCCGCCGCGCGTTCGGCGAGCGCTTGACGGCGACGGTCACCGCCTACGTGACGTTCGCGACCGAGCGGCCGGCCCACTTCCGCGTCATGTTCGCTCCGCCGCTCTTGCAGGCGGCCGCCGACCGAGCCTTCGGTGTCCTGCACGCCGCGATCGTGCAGGCGCAGGATGCCGGCGCCTTCGCGCGCGAGGCCGACGCACGCGAGCTCGCGCTGGCGGCGTGGTCGGCCTGCCATGGCCTCGCCTTCCTGGCGATCGACGGGCGCCTCGCGGGCGCTTCGGGGCGCGCCGCGCAGGCCGCCGAGCTTGCGCCCCAGGTGCTCCGGTGGGTTGGGGCCGGGTTCGGGAGCCGGACCGCATGAGGCGCACGTGAGCGACATCGTCGAGAGAAAGGCCGAGCACCTGCGGCTCGCGCTGCACGAGCCGGTTGAGGCCCGAAGCGCGCTCGGCTGGGAGGCGATTCGGCTCGTGCCGACCGCGCTGCCCGAGCTGGATCTGGGGGACGTCGACACGCGCGTGACGTTCCTCGGCAAGGAGCTCGCTTTCCCGCTCATCGTCGGCTCGATGACGGGCGGCACCACCGAGGCTGGCGAGCTCAACCGCCGGCTCGCGCTGGCGGCCACGCGTTGTGGGATCGGGATGGCGCTCGGGTCGCAGCGCGTCATGCTGCGCGACGCGTCCGTCAGCGCGACGTTCGCGATGCGCGACGCGGCGCCGGGACTGCCGCTCCTCATCGCCAATGTCGGCGCGGTGCAGCTGAATCCGCAGCGCGGGCAGGCCGGGGGGCTCGGGGCGGCGGAGCTGCTCGGCCTCGCGCGCGCCGTCGCCGCCGACGCGCTGGTCATGCACCTGAACGCCGCGCAGGAGGCGGTCCAGACCGAGGGCGACACGAACTTCGCCGGGCTCGCGGCGCGCATGCGCGACGTGGCGGGCGAGCTCGCGGCGGCCGGACTCCCGACCGGGATCAAGGAGGTCGGCGCGGGCTTCGCGACCCGCGATCTCCAGCGGCTGGCCCCCGCCGACGCGCAAGCAGCGTGGCCGTTCGCGTTCGTCGAGTCGGCCGGGCAGGGCGGGACCTCGTGGACCGCCATCGAAGGGATGCGCGCGCGCGACGCCGCGGGGCGAACGCTGGGCGCCCTGTTTGCCGATTGGGGCGTCCCGAGTCCGACGAGCCTCCTCACGTGCGTGCGACACGCGGGCGGGCGTCCGGTCATCGCGTCGGGCGGCCTGCGCACGGGGCTCGACGCGGCGCGCGCGCTGGCCGCCGGGGCGCACGTGACGGCGATGGCGCTGCCGCTTCTGAAGGCCGCCGCCGAGGGGGTCGACCAGGCGGCCGCCGCGATGTGGGCGTTTCGTGATACGCTCCGCACCGCGATGTTTCTGGTGGGGGCGCGCACCGTCGACGCGCTGAGGCGAGCGCCCATCCGCATCCATCCCGAGGCCGATCCCGACGTGTGGGAGGGCCGGAGAAAATAGTATGAGTGCAAATGATTTCGAGGCGGTCCAGCGCGCCGACGGCGCCGCCGTACCCGTCCTACGCCCGCGCGAAGGGCACCGCCTGGTCGTGATGAGCGGCGACCACCGCTCGAGCCGACTCCCCGGTTTCTCGAAGCTCACGGCCGAGGAGCGTCTCGAGGCGATCGCCGCCTTCGCCGGGCTCGAGCGCCACGAGATCGAGCCGCTCGCGAGCATCGACGGCGGCCTGCCGCAGGCCATCGCCGCGAACATGAGCGAGAACAATGTCGGCCGCTTCTCGCTGCCGCTCGGGTTCGCCACGAACTTCAAGGTCAACGGTCGCGACTACGTCATCCCGATGGTCATCGAGGAGCCGTCGGTCGTCGCCGCCTCGTCATTCGCCGCGCGCCTCATGCGCGAGGACGGCGGCATTCGCGCGACCTCGACCGAGCCGCTGATGATCGGACAGATCCACTTCCCCGAGCCCCCGCCCGAGCAGGTGCTCGAGCGCGCGCTCGCCGATCACCTCGGTGAGCTGCGCGAGACGCTCGACGCGCTGCATCCGCGGCTGGTCGCGGCCGGCGGCGGCTTCCGCGACGCGCGCGTGCGCTGGTTGCGCGGCCCCGACGGCGAGCCGATCGCCGTCGTGCATCTGCATATCGACGTGCGCGACGCGATGGGCGCGAATGCCGTCAACTCGATGGCCGAAGAGGCGGCGCCGATGTTCGAGGCCTGGACGGGCGCGCGCGTCGGGCTGCGCATCCTCTCGAACCTGCCGCTGCATCGCCGCGTTCACGTCTGCGGTCGCGTTCGCTTGCGCGCGGGCGGCGGCGAGCTGGTGATGGACCCGGACGAGGCCAAGCGCATCGTCGAGGCCTCACGCTTTGCCGAGGCCGATCCCTACCGCGCCGTCACCGCGAACAAGGGGATCATGAACGGGATCGACGCCGTCCTCCTTGCCACCGGCCAGGATTTTCGCGCGGTCGAGGCGGCGGCCCACGCCTTCGCCGCCTATGAAGGTCGTTACAGCGCGCTGGCCCGCTGGCGGATCGAGGGCGAGCACCTGGTCGGGCGCATGGATCTGCCGCTCGCGCTCGGGACCGTCGGCGGCATCACCGCGGTGCACCCAGCCGTGCGCGCGAACTTCAAGGTCCTCGGCGTCAGCGAGGCCACGCGCTTCTCGGAGATCGTCGCGGCCGTCGGGCTGGCGCAGAACCTTGCGGCGACCCGCGCGCTGGCCTCTGAAGGGATTCAGCGCGGACACATGCGTCTGCATGCACGCAATTTCGCCGTGCAATGCGGCGCCGCGCCCGAGGAGGTCCCTCAGGTGGTGGCCGCGATGATCGCCATCGGCAAGAGCGACCTCGAGACCGCCAAGCGCTGCCTCAAAGAGGTGCGTGACCGGTTGTGCGGCCGCTGAGGCCGCCGCTGAGGCTGGCGGCGGCGTCGCGCGTCGTGTGGCGCGTGCGCTCGCGCAAGAGCGCGATGATCTCGGCCTCGCTGCGGCGGGTGGGGCCGAGCTCGACGTAGTGCGCGGCCAGGGTCTTGTAGCGCTTCAGCATGAGCAGCGCCCAGATCTGGAAGTAGTCGAGCCCGTCGATGACGACCGCGCCCTGGTCGCGATAGGTCGCGAGGTTCGCGAGGAAGTCGTCCGGCATCTCGGTCCAGTGGCGGTTCGCCTTCACGTGGTGCCCGATGTGATAGCCGTCGTTGAAGCAGCGCCGGTTGTAGCGCGAGTTGATGGTCGTCAGGCTGTTGCGATACGGGTTGCCGGGATCGGCGAGATCGACGAATGCGTGCTGCGTCCAGTTGCCCGCCATCATGAGGAAGCGGCAGAGGACGAAGGGCACGACGAAGACGACGAGCGTCGCGGGCAGGCTCACGAAGCCGAGCGCGACCACGAAGAGGTACCAGCCGGCCTCGCCCAGAAGCGCCATGCGGAACATCTTCCAGTGCCTGCGCACGTAGTGATAGCGCGTGAGCTGGAAGATGCCGGCGAAGAAGAAGGTCGCGAAATAACGGAGGAAACCGCGAAGGCTGTCGCGCCGATAGGCCATCGTCGACGAGAGATCCGACGGCAGGTTGTTCTCCGGGTGGTGCATCCCCATGTGGTGCGCGAAGTAGGTGTAGGGGGTCTGGCCCATGAACGGCGCGAGCACGATCGGGACGAGCTGGTTGAGCGCGTCGAGCCGGCGCACGAACAGGCGACGGTGGCTCGTGCAGTGCAGCATCAGCGTGTAGCGATCGAAGAAGCCGACGAAGAGGACCGCCAGATAGGCGACCGCCAGCCACGGGCTCGGCCAGAGGTACATCGCGACCGTGAGCGGGACGAGCACGGCCAGCGCCGAGAAGATGAGCGTCACGAACGGGAGGTCACGCGTATCGCGGACCATGCCGGCAAAGCGGCGCCCGAGGCGGGTCTCCAGGGGGTGGTGCGCGGCGGCGAGGGGGTCGCGCACCTCGACAGGCGTGACGGCTTGCATGCGAGCTCCTCGCGCCGAGCGCGGCGCGGGCGGCAGGGTGGTCCATTCCGCGCAGATCCACCAGCACGAAGGCGTCAATGAACCGTCAATTCGCTCGCGAAGAGCGCGCTTCGCGCTTGCCCGCGACGAATCCCTCGCGAAGGCCCGGTACGGGTCCGCCTCGGGCCCTGAAGCCGGGCTGCCCGCGTCAGCCGCTGCCGTCGGGCTTGACCGCCAACGTCCGGACGCGGCCGGTCGCAATGAGCTGGCCCTTTTCGTCTCGGATCTCGGCCTGCCACACCTGGGTCGTCCGACCGCGCGTGAGCGGCGTGGCGCGCGCCTTGAGCACGGCCCCGAGGCGCGCACTGCGGATGAAGCTCGTGCTGTTCTCGAGGCCGACGACCCCGCCGGCCCCGCGCGCGCCGGCCGCGAGCCCCGCGCCGATCGAGCACACGGTCTCGATGACCCCGCAGTAGACGCCGCCGTGGACCAGCCCGAACGGCTGCAGGTGCTCCTTGCCGACGGTCCACTCGGCCTCGATGAGCTCGGGCGTGGCGGCCGTGAAGCGCAGGCCCATCGCGTGGTCCCAGCCCTCGGTCTGGCGGTTCAACATGGCCAAAATGTGGCCGGTGGGGCCGGTCTGGCCGGTCTGGTCGGTCATCGACTGCTCCTTGCGACGGCTTCGAACCCCGGCCTCACGGCGCGCTCCACGCGATGAAGCGCTGCAGAAACGGCGTCGCGAGGTCGCGCCCCGTCGCCTCCTCGATCCCGCGGAACCCAGGGCTCGCGTTCACCTCGAGCACCGCCAGGCCGTCGGGCGTCTCGATCAGATCGACCCCCGCGAACGGCAGCCCGATCGCCTCGGCCGCCCGCAGCGCGAGCTCCACGGCGCCGCTCGGCAGCGCCCCCGGCGCGACCGCGCGCGCCACCCCGCCTTGATGGACGTTGGC
>SXIE01000337.1 GCA_005772945.1 Pseudomonadota bacterium | reverse complement strand
GCTCGTCCGCGACAGCTCGCGCCAGCTCGCGCGCGAGCGCAACATCGCGTACGAGGTGACCGACGAGGTCATCGCGCACGTCCTCGACGCGGCCGGGATCGACCCGACGCTCGGCGCACGCCCGCTCCGGCGCGCCGTCCAGCGCATCTGCGAGACGGCCATCGCGCGCGCCGTGCTGCGCGGCGAGGCGCGACCCGGCGACCGCTTGGAGCTGCAAAAGCTCGACGGCGAGATCGCGGTGTATGCCGTCACGCAGCCCGGCGCCGACGAGCCGGACGAGCCCGCGACGCCCTAACCAAGCGGGACCGCAGCGGCTCGCCGCTCAGCGCTGGGCGCGCAACGGCAACTACTGGTACGCCACACAGTTGCCGCCCACGCACTCGAGCGGGTAACAGCAGTCGCTGGTGCTGTCGCACATCCCGCCGTTCTTGCACGCGCACGTGCAGTATGGATCCGCCGAGCTGCAGACACAGAACTCCGAACAACAACCGACGCAGAGCGGCTGCTCGTTGACGACGTGCCCGCCGTTGTCGACGCACCGCCCGCAGCGACCGGCCTCGCACGTGCCTGAGCAGCACGTCGCAGCGGACGCGCACGCCTGGCCGTCGGGCGCGCATGTCTGGCAGTACGCGCTGCCGTTGGGGTAGGTGTAGCAGTAATTCGAGCAGCATTCGGCGTGGGCCGTGCACGGGTTGCCGGCGGGTCCGCAAGGGGCGCCGCCGCACGTGCCGCCGCTGCATTGGCCCGTGCAGCACGTGGCGGGCGACGAACACGGGGCGCCGTTGGGGCTGCAGGTCGGCGCGCCGCACTTGCCGCCATTGCACTGCCCCGAGCAACACTGTGTGGGCGTCGTGCAGGCATTGCCGTCACTCTCGCAGACGGGAGCGCCGCAACGGCCGTCGGAGCAGAGGCCGGAGCAGCAGCTGGAGGCCGCGCCACAAGAGGCGCCGTCGGGGCTGCAGGGGTTCTTACAGAGGCCGTCCTGGCAAAGCCCCGAGATGCAGTCGCGGTCCTCCGTGCAGGGCCGGTTCAGATCCTGGCGCTGACATCGTAGACATCGCGAACCGAGGTACCCGCATGTGCCCGGTCCGCAGATCGCTTCGCAGCAGCCGCTCGACGTCCAGCACCGGTCGGCGGGGTCGGTCGTGCCAAACTGGGCGCAACCGCAGACACCCTCGACGCACGGACCACCGCAGCAGTCGTTCTCGTCCAAGCACGCCTCACCCGGATTGCGACACCCGCAGATCCCGCTGAGGCAAGGAACGCTGCAGCAATCCTGATCGACCGCGCAGGTATCTCCCTCGGCGTGACATCCACATCGGCCGTCGACGCATCGGCCGTTGCAGCAGAGCCCCGCCACGTGGCAGGTCTCGCCATCGACGCGACAACCAGCGCACGCGCCGTCCACGCACATGCGCATCCAGCAATCCCGATCTGCCACGCACACGTCGCCCACGGCGTGTGGGCCGCACACGCCATCAAGGCACGTCCCGTCACAGCAGTCGGCGCCCGACGAACACGGCAGACCGTCGGCGAGACAGTGACACGTGCCGCCCGCGCATCGGCCGGAGCAGCACTGCGATGCCTGCGTGCACGGATCGCCGGTGATGATGCAGTCCGGCCGCCCGCACGTGCCCTCGCTGCACGGGATCATGGGGCACTGGTTGTCCGAGTAGCAGGCGTCGCCTTCGGCTGCGAAGATATTGCAGATGCCGTCGATGCAGCCCCAACTCTTCAGGCCACATTCGGCGGTGGCGGAGCACGCTTCGCCGTTCGCGGCGGGCTTGTCGCAGACGCCCGCGAAGCACTGGTCGTAGAAGCATGCAGCGTCCGTGGAACAGGCCTGCCCATCGGCGAGACGGCCGCACCGGCCATTGACGCAGGTATGCGAGCAGCACTCGCCACTTCGCTCGCAGGGCGCGCCTGCCTCCGCGGTCCCGGGCCCCACGCACGCGCAAACACGCTGTAGGCAGACACGCGAGCAGCAATCGTGGGCGTACGTGCAGGGTTCTCCGAGGTCGCCTCGACATGCGCAGCGGCCATCGATGCAGAGCCCCGAGCAGCAGTCCTCGTTGGACGTGCAGGGCGGTTGGTCGGCCGCTTGCGACGATGGAATGCAGCTCCCCGTGTCGCCCGGTCCCGCTCCGTCGCCGGGCGGGACGCTATCCGTGGCAACGTCGCCGGCAACCTCGGACGTGTCGGCAGTCTCGGGTGGGTCGGTGGTTTCGACGTCGGACGGCTCGGCGTCTTCCGGTTCGCCCGTCGCCTCCGCGGCCGGGGTCTCGCTCGCGACTGCGGTCTCGAGCCCGATCGACGTTCCAGCATCCGTGGTGGCCTCGGGGCCGCTCGACGTCCCGTCCCCCTCGGTCGTCTCGTCCGTCTGAAGCACGTCGTCCGTGCTCGCGGCGTCACGCGTAAGAGGATCGTTGCTCTCGGTTCGGGACGCGCAGCCGCCGACGAAGGCGCACACCAGAACAGTCCACCGAGCGCAATCGACGACCGCCGAGACTCGCGCGACGCGCCACATGATGCCCACCTCGGAGGTGCAGGAGAGTGCGCCTCCCGAGCGCAACGATGACACGCGACCCCGGCGCGCTCAAGGCGCGGGCGACGACGAAGTGCGCAGGATTGCGGTCGAATTCACTCGCGAAGAGCCCGAAACGCTTGCTCGCGACGCCCTGAGCGGGGCCGGTTGACGTTCGCGGCCGCACGGCGATAATCAGCCGATATCGCGACGGCCGTCAGCCCACGCACGCCACCGGGAACTCCGCCATCACCGACACGCCCCGATACACCCCGGAGCAGCAGCGCCAGCTGCGTTCGCTCCAGACGCGGGCCTTCGTCCTGACGTGGATTTCGTACGCGTCGTACTACCTCCTGCGCAAGAACTTCAGCGTCGCCAAGACCAGCATCCAGGAGGAGACCGGCGCCTCCGACGACATGCTCTGGGTCATCGAGACGCTCTACCTGGCGCTCTACGCGATTGGGCAATTCGTCAGCGGCGCCCTCGGCGACTCGCTCGGCGCGCGACGCCTCATCGCCTTCGGCATGCTCGCCTCGGCCGCGACCGCCTATGCCTGCGGCCTCTTCGGCAGCGCCGTCGCCATCTTGGTCGGCTTCGGCCTGAACGGCCTCTTTCAGTCCACCGGCTGGCCGAACAACATCAAGGTCATGACGCACTGGTTCACGCGGCGCCAGCGCGGCACCGTGATGGGTCTTTGGTGTACCAACTATCAGGTCGGCGGCCTCGTCGCGACGGCGATCGCGACGTTCCTCGTGGCCCACGTGGGCTGGGAGAGCGCGTTCACGATCCCCGCCACCTGGGTCGCCGGCGTCGGCGCGGTGATCCTCTTCTTCCTCGTCGAGCGTCCCCAAGACCGCGGCCTCCCGCCGGTCGAGGCTCCGGTCGCCGGCGCCGCGGCCGAGGTACCCGAGTCGGGCCGAACCGCGATGCGTCGCATGCTGCGCGTGCCCGCCCTCTGGGCCCTGGGAGGCGCCTATTTCGGGCTCAAGCTCATCCGCTACAGCCTCCTCTTCTGGCTGCCGTTCTATCTCGAGAAGGGGCTCGGCTACCCCAAGGAGACGGCCGGCTACGTGTCGATCACCTTCGAGGTCGGGGGCATCATCGGCGTCATCTTGATCGGCGTCGTGTCGGACCGCTGGTTCGTCAAGAACCGCGCGCGCCTCATCGTGCCGATACTCTTCGCGCTGGCCGGCTCGCTGGTCCTCTATCAGCTCGTGGGCTCGGTCGCCGCGGCCGGCCCGAACCACGAGGTCGCCACCGGCGACATCGTCGCGAACGGGCTCGCGATGGCCCTCTGCGGGTTCCTCCTCTTCGGACCCGACGCGCTCATCTCGGGCGCCGCGGCCCAAGACATCGGCGGCCCGGGGGCTGCCGCGTCGGCGGCCGGCATCATCAACGGCATCGGATCCGCCGGCCCCATCCTGCAGGGCGTCGTGACCGTGAAGGTCTCGCAAGCCTTCGGCTGGGACTCGCTCTTCTACGTGTTCGTGGCGCTCGCGCTGGTGTCGGCGTTCGCGCTCCTCCCGCTCGCGCTGCGCGGCGGCGCGCGGTCGCGTTCAGGCTGAGGCGGGCCCGGCGGGTCGGGCCAAGGCGAGCACATTGCCCGAGGGGTCGGCAAAATACGCGACCTCGTCGCCCCACGGACGCGCGGCCCATGGGCTGAGCGCGCGCCCGCCGGCGCTCCGCAAACGCGCGATCGCGGCGTCCGGATCGTCGACGTAGAAGTAGAGCTCGGTCGGCGCGAGCTCGCCGGCGCCCAGCTTCGCCGGCACCTGGCCGATGTTGCGACCGAAGCCGTGGCGCTCGTAGACGCCGAGGCGCTGCCCGCCGGGCAAGGCAAACTCGACGTAGACGGGCGTCGCCACCGAGGCGGTCCAGCCGAAGGCCGCCGCATAGAACGCGGCGCTCGCGGCGAGATCTTCGACGGCGAGGATGGTGAGGACGTGTCGGAGCTTGCTCATGCCCCGACTGTCGCCGAGGACCTCCGCGTGAGACAAGCCGTGCGCTGCCGCGGCGCACACGTCACGGCGCTGGCGGACACCCGGCGAGCTCGGTGATCCAGGCCCTGACGACCGCGGCCCCGGCCTCGTCGCTGCGGTCGGTGCCCAGCGGCGGCATCCGGAAGTAGCCCGGGATCGTCATGCGCAAGAGGAGGATCGAGTCCTCCGGCCGCCCGGGACGCAGGAGTCGCTGCGCGTCCCAGTTACCGAGATCCCATATCCGCCCCGTCTGCGGCTCCGCGTCGCACAAGGCGGTCGCGGCAAACGGCGTCGCCGCGCGCAAGTCGATCGCCCCGCGGCCGGGCCCCCCCCGGGCGATGGCATCCGGAGCAATTCACGTGCAAATACGCACGCGCCCGATCGGCGACCGGAGCGGCGCCGTGTGGATCCGCGAGCGGCGTCGCGCGCGCACGCAACGCCGGGAGATCCGCATCGGCCGCGGCCAAGTAGCCGTGCGCCGCGAGCCATGCGAGCTGGTTCGGTCCGTCGGGTGCGGGGCCGATCGGGCGGTCGAGCTGTGCGACCTCGAGCCCGAGCGTGTAACCGGCCGCCTCGGTATGGCACGTCGCGCACTGCGAGCGACTCGGGTAGGTCCAATCCTGGCCGCTCGCGAGCGTTGCGGTGACCGCGGTTTCGAGCAACTCGGCGTCGGTGCCGGCGGCATTCCATCGGTAGGAATAGCCGCGCCATGCCCCGCCGAAGCGCATGAGAAGCCGGGTTTCGTGGTTCAGGCCGCCAAAGGCGAAGTGCTTGATCAGGACCGATCCGTCGGGGAGATCGAAGTCGCCGTCGTCGCCGACGCCGATCACGGCATCGTCGGGAACGGCCAGAAATCGCTGCTTCTCGGCGCCGTCCGACCAGAGCGCCGCGGCCGGCTCGAAGGGGATGACCCCGGGGGCGGGCAGATGCGGGGCGGTCGGGTCGACGCAGCCCGTCTCGGAGAGCCGCGTCGGAAAGGCGCTCGCGGGCGCCGTGGGCGCCGGTGCGAGCTGATAGATCGCGGCATCGGGGCCACTCGAAAAGGCGAGGGCATAGACGGTTCCATCGGCGCCGACCCCGAACGAGGAGATCGGGAAGCGCCCCTCGACCTCTTGGACGGACTCGCCCGTCGCGGTGTCGAGCGTCCAGACATGGCCGGCGATGTAGTCGCCGAAGACCAGCCGTCCGGCGAGGCCCGGGACGTCTGCCTTGGTGTAGACCGCGCCCACGACGACGGCCTTTGGTCCGCCAATCGTGTAGTCGGCGAGCGGGGCGAGGTATTGCGGATCCGTGCAAGCGCTCTCACGATGGCAGCGCGTGCCCTCGAAGACCGGCCATCCGAAATTGCCACCCGCCACGACGTGGTCGACTTCCTCGCGGCTATCGTGCCCGACGTCGCCGAGGTAGATGGCGCCGTAGCCGCCACCCGCGGGCGCCGCGATGGTGAAGCGCCACGGGTTGCGGAAGCCGTAGGCGAATACCTCGGGGCGCGCACCGGCGATCGCGACGAATGGGTTCGTCGCGGGCACGCGGTAGGCGGGCGTGGCGGTGTCGGGGACGTCGACGTCGAGGCGGAGGAGCTTGCCGCGGAGGTCGCCGAGATCCTGGGCCGCGTCGACGGCGATGTTCGGGTCGGCGAGGAAGTTGCGTTTGTCGTCGCCGATCGCGAAGTAGAGGAGGCCGTCCGTTCCGAACGCGATGTGGTTGCCGTGGTGGGTCGGGCTGGCGTTCTCGACGTCGAGGATCACCCGCTCGCTCGCCGGGTCGAACGTGCCGTCCGGAGCGCGCGTAAAGCGGCCGATCCGCGAGAGAATGCGTCCCTGATCCGGGGCCGGTACGATGTAGACGGCAAACAAGTAGCCGTTCTCGGCGAAGCTCGGATGCAGCGCGATCGACACGAGTCCGTTCTCGAAGTAACGGAGATCGAGGCGCGCCGCGAGGTCGAGCACCGTCCGGATCTCGTGGCGCGCGGGGTCGGCAGAAAATGCGCTGACCTGACCCCCAAGCACCGAGGCATAGAACGTATCGGGCCCGGACGGGACGAGCGCCGTCAGTCGCCGGAACGCGTCGCCGGCGCCGCTGAGATGCGTGAAGGCGGGCACCAGCGCGGCGCGGCGCCGGTCGGCGGGCGGGGCGAGCGCGCGACAGGTCGCGTTCGCGGGGCGAGCGTCCGGCGTGTCGGTTTCCGGCAACGTCGGGATCTCGGGATGCGCGACGTCAGCGCTCTCGACGATGTCGGGCGCGATGTCGGGCGAATCCGGGGACCCGACGTCGGGGAGGCGCGCGTGATCGTCCCCACAGGCGATTGACCCTAGAAGCGCGCACGAGGCGCCGAAGCTGAATATGAGCGTGTGCATGGCGCGCGAGGATGCGTAGCCGCTGCGACCAGGTCAACTCACTTTCAGCGCCGGGACGCGGCCGCAAGAAACGGCACGTCGGCCCCCCGGGCGGAAGCGGGGGGCCGCCGCCCAGGGGACGTCACATGACGTCGGCGCCGATCCCTTCGATGGCGCACGCGTCTGGGGGATCGAACGCGAGCGGATAGACGAACCCCGATGGGAGCATCGCGCCGGGCACCGCCTCTCCGTCGAGGTCGAGATCCATGCCCTCGCGGTCCCAGGCCTGATAGGCTGACTGGTTTCCCCACGCGCGCTCGTCCAAGGCCTCGAGGATCCCGGCGATGCCCATGTCACCCGCGTAGCCCGGCCCGAGGAGGTTCTCGAAGATGCGCACGCGCTGGGCCATGACCCAGCTCCGATCGTGGACGGCGACAGAGAGCTCACCCTCGTAGAGGAGCCCGCGGTTATTGGAGTTGCAGCTGCCGACGGCGAGGAATTCGTCGTCGATCAGGACGAGCTTCGAGTGCAGGTCGAAGTCGACAAAATGCGCCTCGGTCTCGTCCATGCAGAACGTGCAGTCGGTGCGCACGTAGTCGAAGGCGCGCAGGCGGTAGCTGCGAAAGCGATCCGGAAACAGCGCGCGGAACATCTGATACGCGATGGCGGTCTGGTAGCACCCCGGATCGGTCCACTCGGACACGGCGTTCGTCACGACCACGAGCCGGAGCGCCGGCACGTCCGTCATGCGCCGCACGATCGCGTCGTAGAGGATGGGGGCGCGGAAGTACTGGTCCTCGATGTAGATGATCTGCCGCGCCTGGGACACGGCGCGGAGCAGCGTCTCGAGGATGGCGTACTCGTCGAACGGCGCCGGCATGGTCGCGACGACCTGGGCCTGGAGGCCGCCTGGAATGGGGTCCGGCGGGTGCGCGGCCGGCATCGGCGTCGAGCGGTCGGCGTACTCGGCGCGGGCGCCAAGCTGAAACTCCCAGCGCCGCGCGAAGACCTCGACCGCGTCGGCCACAATCGGTCCCTCGAGGCGCACCATCCAGTCCTTGCGCGGCGGAAAATCAGGCTCGTCCTCCTTCAGGGCCACCGCGAGTCGGTCCTCGACGTCGGCCCCGAAGGGCATGCGGCGCGCGTCGAACACCTCGTGCCGACTGGTGTCCCAGTCGTTCGCCTTGGCGTTCATGCCGCCGATGAACGCGACGTTCTGATCGATGGTCCAGAACTTCTGGTGCCAGCTCGCGAGCGGAATGTCGACGTACGAGAGCCCGAGCGGAACGCGCGTCGTGTCGACGGTAATCGGCTCCGAAAACGGCTCGGCGGCGGCCCCGTCGAAGAGCCCCGCGACGGCCCCCAGAGCGGCCAGCATCGCGTCGATGCGTTCGCGATAGTCGACCTCGGCAGGGGTGACGGTGAAACGGCCCGTGCTCGGATTGGCCTGCCCCATGTACTCGAAGTCATCGCCCCAGGCCTCGCCTTTTCGGCGCAGCGCGGCGTCGATCGTCACGTTCGAGAAGAGCCCATCCTGGCTCACGAACTGGCCGACCATGATCTTGCGGTCGACGCCGGCGAGGTCCTCGAGCACGCCGAGGACGGTGTTGCGCCAGCGGGCGGACGCGTCGAGCGTCCTGTGATCCACGCCGCGCACGAGCTCGAAGTCGCTCTGCCACCACCAGGACGTGCCGGTCACGAGCGACTCGGCGCCGACGAGCGCCTCGTGCACCGCATCCCAGGCGTCCTCGCCGTCCATCAGCAGCGTGACGTCGTTGCCGCGGCGCGCCGGGCGCCCCGACGACGCGAACCAGCGGTGCGCGAGGCCGACCCACACGAACGGCCCGGCGGCGTCCCAGCCCAGCGACCACGCGCTGTCGGGATCGGGGGTCGCGTCGACGACGAGGTCGTCCTCGAGCCACGTGAGGGTGCCGACGAAGAGGTGGTGATCGGGGGCGTCGACGAACAGGAAGAACGTGTGCGCGGCGCACAGCGGCTGCTCGATCGCCCAGTCGACGAAGTCCTCGAAGAGGATCACCTGGTCGGTCTCGGCGTCGACGAGCATCACGCGCGCATCCGGGGCCAGCTGCCCCCACAGATCGGTGACCCCGATGCGCAGGCGCTCGAGCTGCGGGCCGCAGGTGCGCTCGTCCTCCCAGGGGCACGCGCAGTCGGTCGCGATACACGTCGCGCCATCGCCCCAGGTGCCGTCGGGACAGACGCACACGGCGGTGCCGGCCTGGTTCAGGCAGTCGGCGGCAGGGTCGCAACCGGCGCTCTGCTCGGCGCACTCGTCGATGTCCGCGCAGCCCGTGATGCCGTCCCCGCGATAGCCCTCGGGGCACGCGCAGGCGCCGCCAACGCACGCGGCGCCCTCGGCGCACGCGTCGACGTAGACGCACGCACCCGTGGTCGCGTCGGACTCGACGGTGGCGGAAGTGGCGTCGGGGGCGGCGTCCTCGGTCTCGTCGCGCGCGTCGGACTCCGCGGTCGGCGCGGCGTCCGAGCCCACCCGCGCCTCGTCCCCGCACCCGACGAGCGCACACATCACGAACGTGGCGATCCGTCGCATGAGCATACCCCACGCTACGCCGGCCCCGGCGCGCTCGCAACCGCCGACCACAGGTGTGGCAGAGGTGCGGCAGACGTGTGGGGCGCGACGACCTCGCGGCACGTCAGGGCGTGAGGACGCCGCGGAGCGAGGCGCGCGTCGCGCCGTCGCCGTCGATGTCGAACTCTCCCTCGAGCGGCACGCGTGTCCCCGCCGGCCCTTCGGCGACGACGACGACGACGTAGTGACCGCGCGCGAGGTGGAGCGCGACCGGCGGGCTGAGCGGGCCATCGAGGCCGGCAGGCAGCGGCACGTCGAAGGTCGCGACGATGGTGCGCTCCTCGTCGCGCACGACGCCGCTGAGCCGCACCAGCTGTGCCCGTGGGAGGGCGACGCCGCCGCTGCGCACGATCGGGGCGACCTCGACGCGCAGGACTGCGTCGCGCGCGATGCGCTGCCCGAAGAGCCAGAACCCGCCGCCGGCGAACACGAGGAGGAGCAGGAACCCGAGGCGTCGCCGATGTAGACGCTTGCGGGCAGCGGCGGCGGCCTCGGCCGGATTCGGCGCGGGGGCTTCGGGCGGAGGCTTGGGCAAGGGCTCGGGCGGGGGTGCTGCGGTCGCTTCAGTGTCCACGCGCGGGTCATAGCATCGAATGCCGCCTTCCCGCGCGCCGATCGAGAGACGGCGAGAGACGGCGCCAGAAGGCGACAGACGGCGACAGACGGCGACAGACGGCGACAGACGGCGACAGACGGCGAGAGACGGATGAGGCGCGCGTGGCGCGGCGTTCGCGCACGCCACGCCGGAAGTCGCCGAACGGCGCGCACGGTGGTAGGCCAACGGCAAGGAGGGCGCGATGCGACTGGCGGTGCTCATGGGCGGGCAGAGTGGCGAGCACGAGGTGTCGCTCCGATCGGGGCAGGCGGTGGTCGAGGCGGCCGCGGCGCTTGGCTGGGCGTGCCTGCCGATCGTGTTCGACAGGGCCGGCGGCGCGACGTCGCAAGGGGCGACGCGGACGGTCGGGGCGACGCTCGCGGCGCTCGAGGCGTGGCGGCCCGACGCGGCCTTCATCGCGATGCACGGGCCCTACGGCGAGGACGGGCGCGTTCAGGGGGCGCTCGAGCTGCTCGGGATCCCGTACCAGGGGTCGGGCGTGCTGGCGTCGGCGCTCGGGCTCGACAAGATTCGCACCAAGGCCGCGCTGCGTGCGGTCGGGGTGCCCGTCGCGGCCGAGCGCGTGGTGGCGCGCGGCGCGGCCTGCGATCCCGAGGCGCTCGTCGCCGCGCTCGGCTTGCCGCTGGTCCTCAAGACGCCCCAATCGGGGTCGAGCGTCGGCGTCGAGATCGTGCGCGAACGGGAGGCGCTGGGAGGGCGCATCGCGGCGCTCCTGGCGGACGCCGAGCGCATCCTGGTCGAGGCCTACGTCGCGGGCCGCGAGTTCACGGCGCCCGTCCTCGAGCGCGATGGACAGCCCGTCGCGTTGCCGATCGTCGAGATCCGCCCCAAGGAGGCCGCGTTCTTCGACTACGGCGCGAAGTACACGCCGGGCGCGAGCGACGAGCTCTGCCCCGCGCCCATCCCACCGGCGCTGGAGGCGGCGCTGCGTGCGCTCGGCCTGGCGGCCCATGCGGCGATCGGGGCGCGCGGCTACAGCCGCACGGACATTCTGGTCGGCGCGGACGGGCCGGTCGTGCTCGAGGTCAATACGCTGCCGGGGCTGACGGCCGAGAGCCTCCTGCCGAAGTCGGCCCGCGCGGCGGGGCTGACGTTTCCGGAGCTGATCGCGACGCTGGTCGACAATGCTTGCGCTGCGGTGCAAGTGTCGCACGCGGTGCAAGCGCCGCGAACGGCGCAGTAGCCCCGAAGGACGGCACGATGGCGCGCCTCATCCGCACCGACGCCTGGCAACCGCAGCCCTGGAAGAACGGCGGCGGCATCACGCACGAGATCTGGAAGGATGGCGACGGGCCCGACGGTTTCGCCGTCCGGTTGTCATCGGCCAAGATCGCGGTCGACGGCCCGTTCTCGTTGTTTCCCGGCGTCGATCGCACGATCGTGCTCCTCGACGGCGCGGGCTTCGCGCTTCACGCCGACGACGGCCGGCGCGTCACCCTCGGCGAGGTCGCCGTGCCGTTCGCGTTTCGCGGCGAGGAGGCCTGGACCTGCCACTTGGTGCATGGGGCGGTCGGCGACCTGAACCTCATGGTGGCCCGCGATCACGCCGCCGCGGATCTACGCGTCGTGCCTCTCGGACCGCGTGAGCGCGGCGCGCCATGCACGACGGTCGCGGCGCGGCTCGTGCTGGTGTTCGCGCTCGATCCCGGCGTGCGCGTCACGCGCGGGGCGCAAGGCCACGCGCTCGGACGCTGGGATACCCTCGTCAGCGGCGGCGTCCTCGGCGTGTGGGCCGAGGTGCCGGCGCGCGCGGTCGTCATCACCGTCGAGGACGCGCACCAGCGCGCCGTCCGCCCGACCTACGACGCCGCGGTCGTCGAGCTGGTCGACGGCGCGCCGCCGCCCGACGAGCCGATGTGGATCGTCACGGCCTGCAACCCCGGCGGCGCGCGCCGCGCCGAGGCCGACAACGACGACGCCAGCATCGCCATGGCGCGCCTCATCACGCGCCGCCGGATCCGGTCGCGCCCGGCCGTGGGTCGGAACCCCGAGGGCACCTGGCGCGAGCCGTCGTTCGCGCTGATGGGCTGCGGCCGCGACGTGGCGCTCGAGCTCGCCGCGCGCTTCGGGCAGGACGCGATCTTCGAGTGGCGTCCGGGCGCCGCGCCGACCGTGGTTTGGTGCGCGCGCGACGCCACCTGAGGACCTCAGGGCGGCGGCGGAAGCCGCAGGTTCCGGAAGTCGAGGCCGCCGTTGTACGCGTAGCTGATGTTGTGATCGAAGCCGTACACGATCACCCCGAGCGGGGCGCTGCCGACGAGCGTCCGGCGCCCGCCGCTGGTCGGCAAGGTCACGGCGCGCCAGGCGGCGCTGCCGACGGTGCGCCCGAGGCTCGTGTCGACCGCGACGCCATCGAGCGTCATGGTCGTCCCGGCGGCGAACACGACGCTGATGAACTGGTGCTGGTAGGTGTCGGGCCCGAGGAAGATCTGGTCCGCGCGCCACTGCGCGACCGGGGCCGGCAGGACCAGCGCGGGGTCGCCTTGGCAGGTGCCGCCGATCTCGGGCGGGCAGTACTCGGACACGCCGAACGGCCCGGGCGGCGTGGTCATGCTCTCGCTGGCCATGAACTGCGCCAGCAGGATCGGGTGATTGCTCGTCAGCGCAAAATCGGATTTCGAGGCAAATTGCCAAAATGCGCCGGCCTGCAGCGTCGGCGCTTCCGGCCCCGAGGCGAGCGGCGGATCGAACGTGAGGACCGTCCCGTCCACCTGGGCGACGACGCGGAAGTAGTCGGCCTCGCCGCCACGGTCGGTGAACTTCGCGACCACGAAGCTGTCGCCCCAGGCTTCGAGCGCGGGCAGCTGCGTCTCGATGTGGTCGCAGAAGCGCCCGATATCCGGCACGCGCGCGCAGCGGTTGCCGCTGAAGACGGCGACCGTGTTCGTGTCGGACTCGATGCGCGTGCCGGTCATGTCGCTGCGGACCTTGGGGAGCGCGGGCGGCTCGAGGTTCAAGGTCTCATAGGCGTCGAGCGTCACGGTGGCGGCGGCGCCCTTGACGAGCAGGTACGGGCTCTGCGCGATCGGGATCGTCTCGGTCGGGGTCACCGTCACCTTGGTATCGTCGCGTGTGGCAATCACTGTCACATAGGGCGGACCCGAGTACTCGCCGGGATCGCTCCAGGTGACGGCCAGGTAGCTGGTCCCGAGCGATGGCGCCGGAATGAGGATCGAGGCGTCGTTCGTGGCGACGGTCGCCTCGGCGGTGACGTCGTAGCGCTCGAGCGGATTGAACATCCACGCGGCGATCGGCTGGTCACTCTCGATGCGAAATCCGAAGCGCCCGATCCCGGCGGTCGTGATCTGCGAGAGCCAGCGCGGGACCGGTAGTTTGTGGGTCGCGAGGTCCCCGGCCGGAACGGTGACCTGCTGGACGGTGCCCCACGGGGAGGTCACCGTGACCGCGGCGTCTTTGGTCGCGGACACATTCGAGAACGCGAACGCGAAGATGTTGTCGATGGCGCTCGCGTCGTTCGGGAGATCGGCGGCCCAGTAGTCGCACCCGACGTAGCCGCGCTTGGTCCCCATCACCTCGCAGGCCGTCAGGCACCGCCCGGCCCGGCACAGCTCGCCGTCGGCCGTGACGCAGGTCGCGACGATCGCCTCGCTGAAGTCGGTCTGGCATTCGAGGACCGCCGACCCATCGCAGCGGCGCTCGCCCGCCACGCAGCCTTCGGTGCACGCGCCATCGCGGCAGACGCCCTCGGCGCAGGGGACGTCGATCCAACGCGTGCCGGTCGGGTTGCAAACGCGGCGCGTACGGTCGTCCGCACAGCTCGCGTCGCCGGCGGTACACGACGCCGGGAGGCACGCGCCGTCGTCACAGACCGTCGCACCGGGACAACGCGCGAGCTCCCAGACCCCCGCGATACAGCTCGCGAGCTGACCGTCGCTACAGCGCGTGCGCCCTTCGAGCCCGGGCGCGCACGCCTCGTGGGTGTCCGCGAGCGCCTCGGCGACGTCGTGGGGCGCGTCGCTCGGGGCCGCGGTATCCCGCGGCGCGGCGTCCGCCTGCCCGCCCGTGTCGCTGGCGCAACCCCCCAGGGCCAGAGCGACCACACTCGCGACGGGCATGCAGGACGGACGTTTCATGACGGCCTGATACCGCGGCGCGCACGCGCTCGCAAACGCCAGGCGCCTGGACACGGCGCGGCGCGCCGGCGACACTGCCGCGCGTCATGCCTTCCGACCCGCCCGCCGCCGCGAACGTCCCGCTCCAATACCACCGCAACGCAGCCGTCCGCCGCTGGGTCGGCTGGCTGCTCGCGATGTGGGTCGTCGCGCTCGGCGCGGCGTTTCTCGTGGCTCTGGCGTGGGACGACGCGGGGCGCATCGCGGTCGTCGTCGGGGGCACGCTGGGTCTCGCGGCGCTCGTCTCGGTGGGGGTGGCGATGACGATCGCACGCATCCGACCTCAGCGCTGGCTGCGCTGGACGGGCGCGCCGGGGGACAGCGGACTCGAGGTGATCGACGCGCGCGGACGGACGCGCGCACGCGCAGAAAACCTGCGCGCGACGCTGCTCATGCGCTGGACGATCCAGTCGCAGCTCGGGCGCAGCCAGGGGCTCGTCGTGCGGTTCCCGGGGAGCGCGTGCTCGATCGGGGCGCGCGTTCAGGACGGCGGGCGCCCGAGCGGCAGCGAGCCGATCGGCGAGCCGTGCGTGTGGCTGGTCCCCAAGGACATGTGGGCCGAGATCGAGCGGGCCGTGCGCCCGCATGCGAGCCCGGCGAGAAATCCGGCCAAGCGAAGGGGGGGATGAGATGCGACGTGTTCCCGGTATGGTGATGTGGGTCGCGGCGTGGGGCGCGTGGGCGGCCTGTGCGGGCAACGGGCGGGGCGCGACCGAGACCGAGACCGAGACCGAGACCGAGACCGAGACCGAGACCGAGACCGAGACCGAGTCCGAGACCGAGTCCGAGACCGAGACCGAGATCACACCGGCCGCCAACACCCCGGGCAAGGACGTCCGCACGATCGTCGTGGATGGCCAAACCCGCGACGTCATCGTCTACGTGCCCGCGAAGGCAGCCGGCGCGACGGTCCCCGTCGTCTTCATGCTCCACGGCACCTCGCAGAGCGGCGAAGGCTTCTACGAGACCTCGACCTGGCGCGAGAAAGCCGACGCCGAGGGCTTCATCGCCGTCTTCCCGACCGCGCTCTCGTATTGCTACAAAGAGGACGAGAACAACGACGGCGACTTCGAGGACGCCGGCGAGGCGCACATCGCGACCAAGTGGACCAACGGCAAGCTCGGCGCGCCCGACGGCTTCCCCATCTGCAGCGCGGACGAGCTCGCGGCCTTCCCACCCGCACGCCAGGCGCTCGCGGACCACCCCCTCGTCGACGACGTCGCCTTCATCGACGCGCTCCTCGATCTCCTCGGTCGCGACTTCCGGGTCGACGCCCAGCGCATCTATGTCTCGGGCTTCTCGAACGGCGCCTCCTTCGCCGGACGCCTCGCCATCGAGCGCTCGGACCGCTTCGCCGGCGCCGGCTGCGGCTCGTCGACCCTCGCCGTCGCGCCCACCCCGACCGCAAACCCCATCTCGCCCATCTCGGTCGTCCTCTGGGAAGGCAACCAGGACCCGCATATCGTGTCGCCCGGCGGTCCCGTCCTGCCGATCTCGGAAGCCCTCATCCAGTCGCCCCACATCCGTGACAACTGGATCACCCCCTATCTCACCGCGCTCCGCCTGACCGACGCCTACACCTACCAAGAGCTGACGCTCGGCAACGAAAAGGCCGCCCGTTTCACGTTCGCCGAGAGCACCGTCGGCGCCCGTAACTCCTTTAAATTCGTGGCCTTCGGCGGCATGCTCCACCGCTACCCCAACGGCGAGAACTACCCCGCGCGCGCGGCGAACTTCCTCTGGGAGTTCTTCGCGACCCAGACGCTCGCCGACCCCTGACCCCGATCCCCCGGGCGTGCCGACTCCGCTCAGGCAGGCTCGGTCGCGCGCATCGCGTCCCGCCGTCGGAACGCTTCGTACCAGGCGGTGAGCGCTGGCCGCCGCGCGCGGATCTCGCCGACCGCGTTGCGGAACTCGAGCCATCCGATCGTCACGCCGGCACAGATCTGCGCGAGGTCCACCCCAGCCCCGGCCGCCCCGAACGCAGCGACCTCGCGCTCGAGCGCGTCGAGCCCCTGCTGCACTTTCGCGGTCTGCCCCTCGAGCCAGGCGTCCCAATGCAGCGCCGCGGGCCGCTGCGCGCGCTCGTAGAAGACCAGAATCCCCGCGTCCAAAATCCCATCGCAGAGCGCCTGACACCGCAAAACGCGCCAACGCTCCGGCCCCGTCGACGGCACCAGCGGCGCCCGCCCCTCCGCCACCGCCAGCTCATCGAGGTACGCGCAGATGACCGGCGAATCGTAGAGCGCCGCGGTCGGCTCCGCCTCGTCGATGATCAGCGCCGGGATCTTCGCGAGCGGGTTCGCACGCGAAAGCACGGGGTCGGGCGCGGTCGGCGTGGGCCGCAGGAACTCCGTCTGGATCCGCGCCGCGAGCCCGAGCTCGTGCGCCGCAACCAGGACCTTCCGGACGAACGGCGATGTCGGCGTGTAATAGAGTCGCATCGAGACCTCACTCGCGCGCGACGCTAACACACTGCGCGGTTCCATTCTCGGGCAGCCTGGCGTCGCCGAACCTTCTGCGCATTGATCGCGCCGCGCTCGACGCAGTAGGGTGCCGCCCACGGTTCCCACGCCTACCCCAATCGGAGCACGCCATGCCCCCGAGTCACGGCCCCCGTTTCATGCTCGCGCTCGCCGCATGCTTGCTTCTCGCTGCAAGCGTTACGGCTGCCGCGTGCAGCGACAACTGCCTCGATGGATGTCCGTCCCCACGCGCGCTCGCCGCCTGCACGGCCGCCGACCCGACCCTCACGGTCGACGCGCTCCTCGCCGATCCGACCCCGCACCTCGACGCGGTCGTCTCGGTGCGCGGCACGCTCGCCCAAGAAGCCGCCATCTGCACCCAACTCGGCTGCTTCGACGGCTGCTGCAACTCATGCGGCGCGCGCCTCGCGCTCGCGGGCACCGCCGCCCGCCTCATCCCCCTCGCCTCGTCGACGACCGACCTGACCTGCGGCGGCGACGACTCGCGCGTCTGCTGCCCGCTCCGCACCGGCACCGCCGTCACCGTCGCCGCCCGATTCCAGAAGGAATCCGACACCCTCGACGGGCCGACCTTCGTCCTCACCGACGCCGCCGTCTGCGCGTCGAGCGACTAACGCCGAGCGCGCCGCGACCGCACTACCCCTCGCGCCGCGCGCACACGTACTCGACCGGCAGGAGCCCCGGCACCAGCTCGCTGCGCGTCGCGCGGAAACCGTGCTGCGCCAACAGCGCCACGACCTCGCCGCGCCGGAAGCGCGTGACGACCGGGAACCCTGTGAGCCCCAGGATGCGCGACACGAGCCGCGCCCGCCAGTGCGCCCCATGACAGAACGTCGGCGCCACCAGCCGCCCGCCCGGCCGCAGGACCCGCCGCGCCTCGGCCAGCGCGAGTCCCGGATCGGGCAAGAGGTGCAGCAGGTTCGCCATGACGACCGCGTCGAACGACTCCACAGCGAGCCCCGTCGCGAGCGCGTCCGCCTCGCGCACCTCGACCGCCCCGAGCCCCGCCGCATCCAGGCGCGTTCGCAGGTACGCCAGCATGTCCGGCGAGCGATCGGTCGCGACCAGCCGCGTGACGCCCGGCGCCAGCGCGACCGTCAAGAGCCCGGTCCCCGCGGCCACCTCGAGCACCTCACCCGCGCCGCGCGTGTCCTCGGCGGCCAGCGCGACCACCGTCCCGAAACGGCGATTCAGGATGCGCAGGGCGCGGTCGTAGCGTCTTGCATGCTTGCGCCAATAT
>SXIE01000336.1 GCA_005772945.1 Pseudomonadota bacterium | reverse complement strand
CGAGACCCGCATCCTGGCGCTCGACGATGCGCACCAGATCGGCATCGCCGCCGAGGCGATCGAGCGCAGCGTCGCCGACACCGTCGTCCCCGCCGTCGACAGCCTCCGCGGCGCCAACGGCGACGTCTTCGGGCAGTACCGCGACCACGCCGCGGGCGCCCTCGCGGACACCCTCTCGGCGCTCGGCTCCTCGTTCCAATTCGGCGCGCACGCGGCCGCGTTTGCCGACGCAAGCGCGCGCCTTCAGCAATGGAACCGACGCTTCTTCATCGACAACGGCCCGCCCGATCATGCCGCCCAAGTCGCCGCGCGCACACCGGCGCCCGCGCCCGATCAGGACAGCGGCGCGCCGCTGGGCGCAGGCAGCGCGAACGCGCAGAGCCCCGGCATCCTCGACCGCGCCCGCAACGCACTGAGCGGCCCTGCCCCCGATCCCGACCACCTTACGGGCGCGCAAGAGGCGGCCCACTCGGTCCACGTGGTCCGCGAGGGGATCCGCGACGTCATGATCCTGCTCCGCACCTACGATCAGATCGCGCCGCGCGTCGAGGTCGTTCGCTCGGGCCTGCGCAACACCCTCTCGTGGATCGAGGGCCCCGGTGGTCGCCTCTGGACCGGCGCGACCAGCGGCCTCCGAGGACCGAGCGTCAGCACGCCCGGCCCCGAGATCAGCTACGCGACCCACCTCCTGACGGCAGCCCACGTCATGGCCAACATCCCGGCGGCCAATGCCGCGCGAGATGCTTATATGGCCGACCGCAGCACGGACAACGCGCTCGCCTTCGCGAACGCGATGGGCAACATCGTCTCGCAGTTCGGCGCCTCGATGGAGGACATGCCGCCGCCGATGCGCGCGTACGCGCAGATCCTCTCGCGCTGCAACGGCCAGTTCTTCTCGAACGTGAGCCGCCTCCTGCTCTCGCACGCGATGCAAGCCGACGCGATCCTGCGCGAGGCGGACGCGGAGAACAACGCGCCCCACCGCGGGATGTGACGACCGACGTCAGAAGCCGGCGCGGGCAGCGCCGAGCAGCGTCTTCCGCTCCTTCTCGATCTCGGCAAGCAGCTTGACCCGCGTCGCCTCCTTGTCGTTGGCGCGAGCGTCCGCGCTCCCGCACGCCGCGTCGATGGCACGCTCGCCGGCATCGGAGATCTGCTGCGCGCGCGGCGACTCGACCGTCACGGTGTTGCCGCTACCCGAGTTCACGCGCCACGTCGCGCCGTCCAGCTGGCGCTCGTAGGGCGCCCACACGCGATCCGCGCACCCGCCGTGCTTCATTTCGCGCGCCTCGAATGCCTCCCGGATCGCCCTGGCGCTCGGCGGGCTCAGCGTCCAGACGGTCTCGGCGCGGAGATCGGCCGCGAGCTTGCGCGGCTCGCTCGGCAAGGCGACCGGCCCGCTCGGCGCGTCCACCAGGTACTTGCGCAGGAGCTCGAACTGCAGCCCGTCGGCCGTCATCACCCGCGCGCGGTCGTTAGTCCGGAGGCCGATGAGCACGAGCGGCTCGTCCTTCTTCGGAAAGCCCGTGCCGGAACCGAACGCCGACGCGAGCTCCTTGTCGAGGTCGAGCTTCGCATACACGAAGAGGGGCTTGGGCACGCGCGCGAAGAGCTTCGATGACAGCGCGGCACCCTCGTACGAGCGCAGCTCGAGCGAGCGCACGTCCAGCTCCGGGAAGGCCTTGAACACCTCGCGCGCCTCGAACGGAACCACGCCGTCGACGGACGGGACGGCGGCCACCGGGTCGAACGTCGTCGAGGCATCGAAGATCATGAGCGTAACCTTGAAGGACGCATCGCCGTTGGCGTTCGCGAGCGAGATCCCGAACGTGCCGTCGTCGTCCTTGCCGAAGTGGGCCTCGGCGGTCGTCCGCCAGGAAGGCCAGTAGCGGCTCACGACCACCGACTCCTCGTAGTGTGCGCAGTGCTTCGCGTCGCGCGCACCCGCGGCGAGCGACTCGACGCGCAGCGCGACCGGCTCGGCCGTCGGCAGCGGTCGGATGACGAGCCCCGGGATCGGGCGCTCGAGCGTCAGCGCAAGCTGCGGCTCGGCCGCGAACGGCAGCTTGCAACCCCGGCCCGCATGCAGCTCGCGCAGCCGCGTGCGCCCGGCGGGCACGGTGACCTCGACATACATCGGCTTCGCGAGCTTCTTGCCGATGGTCAGCTGCTGGACCGCGCTCCCCCAAGGCGCCCGGTTGTTCGTGTTGAAAAATTCGACTTGATAGTCGGCCGTGCCGCGGCCGCGCGCGACCGTCAGAACCTCGTAGGTCCCCGGCTGCCATCCCTCCCTGAGATCGCCCAGGGTCGGCACGATGCCGATCGAGGTCGGGCACGCCGTCCACACCAGGTTCTTCTCGCGCCCGCGCACCACCAAGCCGTCCCCGCCCCCGCCCGTCAGCGCGACCGAGAATCCCTTTGGCATCACCTGCTTCAACTCGAAGACGACCAGCGGCGTTTGGGCCATGTCGTTCGCGCACTCGCTCGGAAGCGAGCCGACGACGCGACTCTGGGTGCTATCGATGATGACGCCGTTCACCGGAATGACGAGCGGGGTCGCGGTGAGGCTCGGGTCGATGGTCACCGCCACGGGCTTGCGCCCCGGGTCGCCGCGGCCCTTCTTGGAACCGCTGCCCGCCTCGTCCCCGCCAGCGCGCGCCGACTCTGCGCTGCTATTCGCTCGCGAAGAGCGCGAAGCGCTTGCCCGCGGCGAATCCCCGCCGAGCGCGACCGCCTCACCGTTGACGTTGACCTTGATCAGCCCGCAGGCGCTCAAGAGCCCGATCGATAGGGATCCCACGACGATACGCCTCATCATCCACCCGCCTTGTTCTTCGGTCGGGGCGTGCCGCGTTCCCGAAACGTGGACCGCCCGGATGCCAGGACTCGCCGCCGCCCCGGACGTAAACCTGAGAACCGAGGCTCGTTTGACACCCCGGCCGAGCCAAACAAAGCGCAACGAACGCATGATGCGACTCCCGCGGGGTACTCCCTTGGTTTGGGCACCGCCGCCGGCTTGCTGAAGGAGATCCGGCTTGGCGTCAGGACGCCTCGTCCCTTCGAGGGGCAGTCCGTGCGACGAGCGCGTGACGCGTGACCAACGCCGCCAGAGCCCGCCATCACTACTCGGCTCGGGTTGACACCCAGCCGTGACGGGCGATCATCCGCCCATGCAATCACCACGTCTCGCAGCCTCGGGTGCCCTCGTCTCCACCTGCCTGGTCCTCGTTCTCTCGACCCGGGCGCGGGCCGACGCGCTCCCGCCGCCCGAGGACTGCCCGTCGGGGAAGGTCTGGGTCAACGGCCATGCCGGTGGTTGCGCCGACGAGGCCCCGACGAACTGCGCGCCGGGTTGGCGCGGCGTCATCGGCGGCCTGTGCGCGGTCGCCGTGGCGCCCGAGGGCGGCCAGTGTCCGGCGCCCGCGGTCGCGAAGCCCGCGACCATTTGCCTCGAGAAGCGCATGGTTCACGGCAACGGCCGGATGCAGTACGACCCGCCGCACGAGCGTCAGGTCCCCGTCGGCATCGTCGGTCCGGGCGCGACCTGCACCGGCGCCGATCGCCACGAGAGCGCCGGCAGCGTCTGTCTCGGAAAGGACGAGACGCCGTTTCCGTTCGTCAACACCGGCTCGGACGCCCGCGGCCCGCGCAAGCCCGAGACCGCTCCCGGTAGCCGCTCACGCGGGTGTGCGGGCGGCGACGCGGGCGGCGTGACGGCCGTCGGGCTCGCCCTGGTGTGGCTCGGGCGCCGGATGCGTCGGGCGCGTCGGGACCTCAGCGGAGACGCTGCGCGCCGATGAGCACGGCGTCGTCGATGCGACGCCCCGGATCCGTCGGACCGCGCACGCGGAGCATGACGCGGTAGCGGCGACCGCTCTCGAACGCGCGCGGGTTCTCGACGAACACGCGCATGACCCGCTCGGAGCGCGGATCGGGCGCGCCGCCCGCGAGGTCGTCCTCGGCGAGCACCACGAAGTCGCCGATGCACGGCTTGCAATCGGCGTTGGGCGGGCACGGCGGACACGCGTAGACGGTCGCGACGAAGCCCTCGACCACGTGGCGGCCCTGGTGGACGTCGCGGAGCGCGTGAATCGGCTCGGTCGCGAGCGCGCAGCGGATCGTCTCGGCCGGTTGAGCGGCGCCGATTGCGGCCTGGCGCTTCTCGGTCCAGCCGCGGGCCTCGTCCGATCCGGGGACCACCGGGTACTCGGGGATCGTCAAGACGAGCGTGCCTGTCGCGTCGTAGATCGTCGTCGGCGGGTGCGAGGCGCGCGTGAGATCGGGGCGCAGCTCGAGCGCGCGCACGGCGGTCGCCTCGCGGTAGACCAGGACGCTCGCGAACAGGCCCGCGAAGCGCGTGCTGCAGATGGCGTCGATCGCGGCCGCGTCGGGCGGTGGCACGACGCTGGGCGGTGGCGCCGCGCGCCCGGAGCTCGGACCGGCGCACGCCACGAGGAACGACACGACGAGGGACACGCAGGCAAGGCCGTAGAGTCGCATCGCGTGATCATACGCGCCGTCCACCGGGTCGCATAGGTACCTCGAATGGCCCTTTCCGGCCACGCGCGACGCGACCGAGCGACTCCAGTCACTGGAGTCCGGACTCCAGTCACTGGAGTCGCTCGCGAGGGCGCCTCACGATCGCACCGACGCCCCGGCCGCTCCGCTCGGCACCCTTGGCACTTCGAGCGTCTTCCTTCCCAGCGACCGCGCCGAGCCCTATACTCCGCGCCATGATCGCGTCCCACTGGCCAGTCCTTCCCGAGCCCGAGCCTTCGAGTTTCGCGGCGCGCACGCTGACGCTCGACGAGTGGATCGCGCTCGACGAGGACGAGCTTGGCGAGCTGGTCGACGGCCATTTGGACGGCGAAGTGCCTGGAGCGGTGCACGAAGCGATCGTCAGCTACCTCGTCTGGTTCCTCTCCTGTTGGGGTCGCCCCCGCGGCGCATGGACGGCCGCCTCCGGGCTCAAGTTCGTCCTGAGCCCGCGGCGCGGCCGCATGCCCGACATCAGCGTCTTCCTCGCCGGCGCGGCGCGCCCCCCGCGCGAAGGTGGCGTGCATGTCCCACCCAGCATCGCGATCGAGGTCATCACACCGACGCCGCGCGACGAGCGCCGCGACCGTATCGAGAAGGCGTCCGAATATGCCGCCTTCGGGGTCAAGTGGTACTGGCTCGTCGATCCGGCGCTGCAGAGCGTCGAGATCTGGGAGCTCGGGGCCGACGGCCGCTACGCCCAAACGGTCGCGGCCGTGGCCGGGATGATCGACCCTGTCCCCGGCTGCGACGGCCTCGTGCTCGACGTCGACGCGCTCTGGCGCGAGCGCGACGCGCTGTCCCAGCCCTAATCGCGCCGCCGACCCGCCGACCCGCCGACCCGGCGTGCAGCTGGCACCGGACGGCCAGCATTCTCGCACGCCGGAAGGTCCCGAAATCGAAGGTTCCGGCCCAGCGGTTCAGCGGCTCGTGGCGGCTTGACACCCCGTGCCCGCGGCGCCACAACCGGGCGATGCTCGCCCCAGCGTCTGCGTTCGACCGGCTCGTGACGATCCTCACCGACGACTTTCAGGTGCCGCGCGAGCGCGTGACGCGCGAGGCACACCTGCGTACCGATCTCGGGCTCGACAGTCTGTCGCTGACCGATCTCGCGTTCCTCGTCCAACGCGACTTCGGTTTCAAGGCCGATGCCGATGGCTTTCGTGGGGTCACGACCGTCGGCGACCTTGCCGACCTTGCCGCCAGCCTCGCTCCGGCCCCCGATCCGAGTCCCTCCGGGTCCGCGCCGTGAGTGAGCCGACCGAGCCGACCGAGCCGATGAAGGCGGTCCAGGCGCGGCGCCTCGGGCGCCTGTCGGCGGAAGAGCGCGCGGCGCGCCTGTGTGACCCCGGGACCTTCGCGCGTGAAGGCGGCGCGCTGCGCTCACGGTCTGCGGACGCACCCGCAGGGGACGGCCTGGTGTGCGGGGCGGGGATGGTCGCGGGGCGTCCGATCAGGGTCATCGCGACCGACGGGCGCGTCCTGCGCGGTACGCTCGGGCAGGCCGGCGCACTCGCCGCGACGCGGTCCCTCGCGGCCGCGCGACGGGCCGGGCAGCCGGTCGTCCTCCTCCTCGACTCCGACGGTGCCCGCCCGAGCGAGGGGCTGCCCGCGGTGCTCGCCAATACGGAGTTCCTCGCCGCGCTCGCCGATCTCGGCGGGCACGTGCCGCGCCTGGGCGCAGTGTTCGGTGCGGCCGGCGGGTCGGCCGCCTACGCCCTGGCGCTGACCGACCTGGCGGTCGGGATCGCCGAACGGTCGTTCGCGTTCGTCGCCGGGCCGGCCGTCGTCGCTCGCGCCATCGGCGAGGAGACCTCGCTCGGCCGCCTCGGCGGGACCGCGGTCCACACCCGCAACGGCCGTCTCCATGCGACCGCGCGCGACGACGCCGAGGCCGTCGCGTGGCTCCGACAGGCGCTGGGGTACCTGCCCGACTCGGCCGCGACCTTGCCCCGGCCCCACGCGCCGCGCGAGCCGCGTGAGGTCGGCGGACTCGCGCGGCTCTTCGCCGCGGACGCGAAAAAGCCCTGGGCGCTCGAGCGCCTGCTGGCGCACGTCGTCGACGCCGAGAGCTGGCACGAGCTGGCGGCGGCGTGGGGCCCGAGCGTGAGGACCGGGCTCGCGCGCGTGGCGGGGCGAGCGCTCCTCGTGGTCGCCTCGAGCTCCGGCGATCTGGCGGGTGCCATCGACGCGGCCGCGGCGCGCAAGCTCGCGCGGATGATCCGCTTCGCCAGCGCCTTCAACCTCCCGATCCTGACCCTTTGCGACACGCCAGGGTTCCTCCCCGGCACCCAGCAAGAGGCCGCCGCGATCCTCTGCCACGGCGCCGCCGTCATCGCGGCATACTGCGAGGCCCGCCGCTCGGTGCCGCGCGTCGCCGTGGTGCTACGCCGCGCGATCGGTGCGGGCAGCGTCCTCGCCGCGGAGGCCGATCTGGTGCTGGCGCTGCCCGGCGCCCTGGTCGCGCAGATGGGGCCCGCCGCGCTCGCCGTGGCTGCCAAGGCCGCGGGCGTGAACGCCGCCGAGGTCGTCGGGGGAGACGCCGAGGCCGAGGCCGCAGGGTTCGCCCATCGCACCGTCGCGGCCGACGTCGTGCGCGGCGAGATCGTCAGCGCCTTCGAGCGCCTGCCCGCCCCGCGCCCCGCCGCGCCCGGAGCCCGCAAGGCACCGCTCTTTCCCCTCTGAGCCCCGGACCGAACGTGGCGCCACTCCTCACCCTCATCGATATTCTCGAGCACGCCGCTGCGACCGACGCGGCGTTCCATTTTGCGGACAGCGCCAGTCAGCCGCTCGAGCGCCTGAGCTATGCAGACTTCGCCCGCGCGGCGGCACGCGCGACCGGCGGGCTCGCGCCGCTTGGCGCTGGGCGCGGTACCAACACCGAGGGCGGTGGTCGCATCGGGCAGCCGATCATCCTCGTCATGCCCAACGGCAAGGAGCTCCTGACGGCGCTCTTCGGCGCGCTGATGGCGGGGCTCGTGCCCACGATCGCGGCGGGGCCGCGCCCGTTCACCGATCCGGTGGCCTGGGCCAAGGGGCTCGCCACGACCGCGACCTTTGCGCATCAGGCGCCGATCGTGACCACGCCGGCGGTCGCGCGCCTCTTCCAGCAGGCGGCGCCGCAGCTCGCGGCCGACGGGATCACGCCGCCGCAGGTCTTCACCACGAAGATGCTCGAGGGTCCGGCGCTCGGCGCGGTGTCGGTCCGGCCGACCGATCTCGCGCTGCTCCAGTTCACCTCGGGCTCGCTCTCCGATCCGCGGGGCGCGATGCTCTCCCACGGCGGGATGGCGCAGAACGCGGTGGCAACCGCCGAACGTCTCGACACGAGCCCGCGCGACGTCGGCTGCTTCTGGATTCCGCTCGCCCACGACCTCGCGCTCATCACCGTCCTGTCGTTGATGGCGGCCGGCGTCGATCAGATCATGATGCCGACCGAGCGCTTCGCGATCGATCCCGCCGCTTGGCTCGAGCTCGTCTCCGGGCGGGTCAGCTATACGGTCGGGCCGCCGTTTGCGTTTGGTCTCGCGCTCAGTCGGCTGCGCAAGAAAGGCCCGCCGGGGGCGCTCGATTTTCGGCAGGTGCGCGGCTTCATCGTCGGCGCCGAGCCGATCGATGCGACGGCGCTTCGCAAGATCACCGCCGAGCTCGCGCCCGCCGGGCTCAGCCCGAACGCCTTCATGCCATCGTACGGCATGGCCGAGCTGACGTGCTCGGGCTGCATCAACGTCCCGGGCCGGCCGCTGCCGACCCTGAGCGTCGCGCGCGGCGCGGTCGGCGAGGGCTCGCCTTTCTTGCCCGGACGCTCCGTCGTTCGTGCCATCGACGGCGAGCGCCAGGTCGAGCTCGTCGGTCACGGACCGGCCGTACCGGGTCACGCCGTCCGGGTCGTGCGGGACGTGCGGGACGGGGGCGACGTGGCACCCGACGGCGAGGTCGGGCACCTGCAGTTCCGGGGACCCGGGCGCATGATCGGCTACTGGCGCAACCCCGAGGCCACCGCGGAAGCCTTCGACGGCGAGTGGCTCCGGACCGGCGACCTCGGTTTCCTGCAGGACGGCTTCTGCTACGTCACCGGGCGCGAGAAAGACGTCATCATCGTACGGGGCCGGCACTTCTTCCCCGCCGAGATCGAGGCGCTCGCGCTCCGCCTTCCGGGCGTGCGCTCGGGAGGCGCGCTGGCGTTCGGCGCCGTCGACCCCGGCGGCGGGCCCGAGCGCGTGTGGCTCCTCGTCAGCACCACGCCCGATGCAGACCAAACGGCGCTCGAACGTTCGTTGCGAACGACCATCGCCGACCAGCACGAGCTCGCACTCCACGAGGTCGTCTTCGTGACGATCGACCAGATCCCGCGCACGACCTCGGGCAAGCCACGGCGCGCAGAGGCGCGGCGCCGCTTCGCAGACCGCGCAGCGGACGCCGGCCCGTGAAACTATCGCAGCCGTCGCTCGCGCTCGGCCCCTGCCCGGCGGCGTTGCTCGGGTCGGGCGCAGCCTTTCCGACCGACGCGTGGACGACCCCGGCGCTCCTCCTGCACCTCGCTCCGGAGCTGCCCGGGCCCCGGCGCGAGGCGCTGCTCGGCCACCTCGCGACCGAGCTCGGCGTCCAGTCGCGCGCCCACCTGGCGCCCGGCGCGGACCCCCTCGCGCTCGCGGTGG
>SXIE01000335.1 GCA_005772945.1 Pseudomonadota bacterium | reverse complement strand
TCACTCACGCTTCTGCTGCTGAACTCACGGGAGGCACGTGTGTCCATGTCCATCACCCAGAGCCCCCGCATCGTCGGCCTCGCCCGGCGAATCGTCGCCTGGCCGAATCGGCACGAGCGCCTCGCGTTCGTCTCGGCCCCGCTCATGCGGATCATGGCGCGGGCCGCCATGCGCAAGGCCCGCGTCGCACCCGCCAGCGACCTCCCGGATCTCTTCGCCCAGTGGCAACGCGCCTCGCCCGCGCTCGCGGACTATCGGCTCACGCGCATCACCGACGAGACGGTGTACGCCGAGATCCACTCGCAGTGCGCCCTGCGGGGCTCGGGCGACCTTGGCGCCTGCCATCGCATGATGGCGTACGACCGCGAGGTCATGCGCGCCATCGGCGGAGAGCTGGTCGTCCTGGCATCGCAAGCCACGCCGGGCAGGATCTTCTGCACCGTCGCCATGCGACGAGCGGGCGCCTCGATGGCCGACTTCACGCCCGCCTACCGCCCCAACCTCCAAGGAGCCTCGAACCCATGAGCACCGAACGCCAAGGCAAATTCGTCCGCGTGAGCGAGCGCGAGATCCACTACATCGACGAAGGAAGCGGCCCGCCGCTGGTCCTGGTGCATGGCTGGGGTTTCGACAACAGCGCCTGGAACGCCGTCATCGCCGGCTTGGTCGCCAGGTATCGGGTCATCGCGATCGACGTCCGGGGTCACGGCCGATCCGAGGCCGGCCGCGCCTCGTACGGTATGCGCGATCTATCCGCCGATCTCTTCGGACTCGTGACCGCGCTCGACCTACCGGAGCGTCCCGTCCTGATCGGGCACTCCCTCGGCGGCATGATCGTCCAGCAATTCGCGGCCGACCATCCGGACGCGCTGCAGGCGATGGTCATCATCGACGCCGATCTCAACGCCTCGACCGGCGTGCGCCTCGTCATGTCGGCGGGCTCCCGCATCGGCGCGTGGGTGATGCGTCTGGCCGCGCTCCTGCTCGGCTCCAAGCGATCGCTCAGGCTCTACCAGCCGCTCCTCAACCTGGTCAGCTACAGCAAGGCCTGGCGCAAGACCAACGCCGCGCACCTGAAGGAGGCCGGACGTACCTTCCAGAGCAACACCGTGGCCGGCCTGGTCTGGAGCCTACGGGCCTACGCCTCGCGCCCCGATCTAACCGAGGCCCTCGCGAGCGTCTCCTGCCGCGCCCTGCTCATCCGCGGGTCCAACGACGTCATCATGACGCAGGGCAAGATGACCGCCCTGGCGCGGGCCATCCCGGGCGCCCGCCTCGAGGTCGTCGCGGGCTCGGGCCACATGACCATCGCCGAGCAGCCCGAAGCGGTCGTCGGTCTCATCGACGCATTCCTCCAGGAGGAGGCGCCAGCGACTGGCGCGCTGACCCTGACCGCGCGCCACGCTGCGGTCACATGAGTGGCAGATTCGGGAAGGCCTCGGGCGCGAGGCGCCCCTCCGCGGTGGTCGGAAAGTAGGGCGCGAGTCCAGGCGCCAGGCGCTCGGGCACGAGGCGTGCCCCTCCCGGGCACACGTGAGCGACCAGCGTCCGACGCGCCTCCCGAGCCGTGTTCGCGAAGCTCGCATGCAGCGTCCGGCCGTCGTGAAAGCTCACGTCGCCGGGTGCGATCAGGATCGGGACGCGCGCCGTCTCGAGGCGGGCGCGCGCCGCGGGATCGAGACCGTCGGCCACCTGCGCGAAGGCCGCCGCGTCGACACGCTCGAGCGCGGGGACGCGGCCAGCATCCTCCCACGCGTGGCTGCCATCGAGCACCCACATGCAGCCGCTCGCCTCGGTGCATGCGCTGATCGCCAGGCGCACCGCGATCGAGCGCTCCGGATCGACGTAGCCGAGGTAGCTTCGATCGCGGTGCCAGGCGAGCGTGGCCGGAGAGCCCGCCGGCTTCACGAGCAGCGCGTCCTGCAGGAGCTGCACGCCCGACGCGGCATCCCCGAAGAGCGCCGCCGCGATCTCCCAAGGCCGCCGGTGCGCGAGCCAGGCGCGAAACGCCGCGTCGTACGCCGACGGTCGCACGCATTGCGGGATCCCCTCGGCCGCCCCGCCGACCGCCCCGCGCGCAACCACATGCGGCATCAGACGCTCGCACGCCTCTGCCAACGCCCCGACCTCGACGGCACCCAACACACCGCGCACGACGAGCCACCCATGCGCCTCGAAGAACGCCCGCTCGTGCTCACTGACGCCCGTCGGCGGCCGATCCAGCGCGCTCAATAGCGGTGCTTGAGGAGCGCCGCGAGCGTCTCGCGCACGGCCTCGGGCGGGTACTTGTGGTCGCTCACCATCTTGCCGATCACCTCGCGTGCCTTCGCGACGTCCGCGGCCGCGACACCCTGGTGCACCGGATCCTCGCCGAGCTGCCCGGCCGCCATGACGGTCATGACGTGCGAGAGCTGGCGCTGCACCCGCACCCGTTGCTTGGCGTAGTAGTCCTCCTCGAGCCCCTCGATGAGCTTGGGGAAGAGCCGCCGCCAGGGGATCGCCTCGCCGCGATTCTCGACGCGCCAGGCGCCGACGCGTGACACGAGGTCGCGTCGGAAACGCTCGGGCTCCGTCGTCACCTGCCAGACGCGCTCGAGATCGGCGATGAGCTTGAGGTCGGCCGGCTCCGACGCGCCGGTCTTCTCGTTGTAGAGCTTCTCGCCCTTCTGCTGATACGTGACGTTGAGGAGATAGCGCGCGAAGAGGTCCTCGTATTTGTGCTCGTCGACCAGGCCCATCGCGTGGCGCAGCTCAGCGTCGACCAGGTCGAGCCAGCGCTCGAAGACCTGGTCGATGAAGCCCTCGTGGTCGTGGTAGCCCCCCTCGCGCTTGTGCTGCAAGTATTCATAAACGCTGCGCATTTTTACATGCTCGCGCAGCTCCTCGAGGATCCCGAGCGGCGACAGACCCCAGTAGTGGCGGTTCTGCATCGCGTTCAGCAGGACCTGCTTCATCTCGCGCGGCGACGCCCCTTGGAGCCCCTCGGCCTCCGGCAGATCCTGCGACTCGGCGAGGATATCCGGCACCGCCGCGATGAGCTCGCGACTCAGCTCGGGATGCAAGTCGCGCGGCACCCGCGCGTGCGCGTAGAGCTCGGCCTTCTCGGTCGGCGAGAGCTTGCCGATCGCCTCGCGGATCCGCGCCGGATAGAGTTCGGCCCGCGGCCGCTTGAGCCGTGTGAGCACCGACCACAACGCCAAGACGAACGTCGCGTGTGGCACGAGCTGCTCGCCGAGGCCGCCCGCCGCGATGTGCTCGTCGTAGATCGCGCGCTCGACCGAGTAATCGCGCAGATAGGGCATGCGCACGAGATCCATGCGCCCCTTGAACGACGCGAAATCCGGGTACTCCTTGAACGCGCGCAGGTGCGTCTCGTTCGAGCTCGCGAGGAAGACGACGTCGAGGTGCAGGATCGCGTTCGGCAGCGCGACCGTCCCTTTCTCGCACGTCGCGAGCAGGTACTTGAAGCCGTCGATCGGCTTCTTCAAGAGGTCGTTGTAGTTGACGATGCCGCGATTGGCGTCGACCAGATCCCCGAACGGCTCGTAGAGACTCAGGTTTCTGAGGGCCGCTGGCAGCGACGACAGCCCCTGATCCATCGTGACCTGGCGCATGCCGGCGTCGACATGGAGCTGCGGCTCGATGGTGACGACGCCCTGGCGGTAGCGGCGCGCATACGTGAAGCGCACGACCTGCACGTGCTGAAAGACGCGCTGCATGTCACCGCCGTAGGCGTTGAGGAGCGCGTCGAAGATGTTGCGCGAGCGCGGCGACAGATCGCCGTCGAGGATGTACTCGCCGAGCGGCTCGGCCCCGCCCTCGCCGCGACCGTCGCCGTCGGTGTAGGGCAGCCGCCCTTCGGCCGCGAGCTTCGCGATGAGCGCGCGCCGCTCGGGCTTCGGGACGAGCAAGAGCGGGTGGTCGCGCAGATCGCCCGGCAGGCGCGCGTCGACGTCCTCGTCCTCGAGCATGGCGAAGCTCTGCAGCGCCTCCCGCAGCGGCGGGCCGGCGCCCGAAAAACCGAGGCGCTTCTTGGCGACGCGCGTCGACGGAAAGACCCAGTTGAAACGATAGACCGCGCCCTCCTCGAGCGCGGAGTAGCGCTCGAGCGCCATCGCGAGGCACTCGATGAGCGAGCTCTTGGCCGATCCGTTCGGCCCATGGAGGAGGATGAGCCGCGTCACGCGCCGCTCGCGCACGAAGTTCTGGAGCAGGCGGAAGACCGCGTTCTGCGCCTCCTCCTGCCCGACCACGCGGTCCTTGCCGTCCTGCCAGGGGCAGTCGAACAGGTTGAAGCGCGTGGCCTTGCCGCCGGGTCGCTCGATCTCGCGCGTGCCGAAGTGACTCATGCAATCGCGCAGGTACTGCGCCGACGTGCGCATGTGCCGTTGCGGGTTCGCGAGGAAGACCTCGAAGAAGGCATCGAACGAGAGGACGCTTCGGCGCTCGCTGTGATCGCGCGCCAGCCGCTCTTCGAGTTCACGCAGGAATCGGAGATCCGTCATGGCCCGGACGATACACGTGCGCGTCGAGGCCGAAAAGCGCGCCGCCCGTCATGCCCCTCATGCGCATCGTGGGGACGTCACTTGGCCAGGAGCGCGACCGTCACCTTCTCCGTCTTGCGCAGGCACAGGCGATCGTTGCAGATGCTGAACTTCACCTCGAGCGGCAGGGCCGCATCGCCGGCGGCCGCGAGCTGCAGCGGGATGCGCACCTTGGCCTGCCGCTCGGTCGACTGGAAGTCGCCGTCGAGCTGCGCGAACGTTCGCTTGGTCACCTTGAGGGAGCTCGCCGCGTGGCCGGTCGCCACGCCGACCTCGACCTTGGCCGGGAACTCGGAGTTCCAGTGGTAGCCCTCGATCACGTCGACGACCACGTCGACCGCCCCGTCGGTCCCGACCTTGAGCGGTGCGGCCGTCGCCTTGACGGTGGCCTCGGACGGCGCCGCGGCCAGCGGGGGGGTCTCGGGCGCGGGTGCCGCACACGCCGTCTCCGCCACCAGCGCGCCCCCGAAGGCCCACGCCATCGCCACCACCCCGCCGCAACGCCCGCCGAAACGCATGTTCCCCTCCGCCAGACTCGCCCGAACCCCTCGCGAACGCCCGCCAACGCCCCCGGTCGCGCCGCGCGCGTGCGGATGCGGGGCGCAGAATGCCGAACCCCGCTGGAATGTTCCAGCCCGACGCGCACGCCGCTGGATGCCTGCGCCCCTCCATTATATAGGGACACGCCATGCAGCGCCGCACACTGATCATTTTGGCCGTCTTCGTCGCGGGCTTCGGCGCCGGCTACGGGACCACGTGGATCGTCGTCGGGTCGCCGACCGCCCCCACCAAGGCGGGCCCCGCGCTCACGCCCGCGCCGACGAACGTCGCCGCCCTTGCCGATGCGGGGGGATCGCCGGCCGCTGTGGCCGACGCAGGGGTCGCCGCCGCCAGCGCCGCGACAGATGCCAGCGCCGAGGGTGCGGCGACCTCCGTCGCGGCCGCTCCTGATGCGGGTGTCGAGGCTGTCGCCGGCGTCGCGCCTCCGACCGCGCCGCCCGACCCTGCCGCCGCAGCCCCGAAAACGCCGACGTCTCTCTGCGTCAACGCCGTCTGCCGCATCGACTTCGGCAAGGTCTCGGGCGGGCTTTCGGTGCGCGAAGGCCACCTCGAGGATGGGCAGGCGATCGATTGGGCGCGCGACTTCGGCAAGGCCGAAAAGATCGGCACTATCCCGCATGGGGCGCGCAACAAGCCGACGCGCGTCGAGGTCAAGGCGATCGGCCTGGCGGACGGCGAGCCCGCGGCGGCTTGGGTCGTGTACAAGGGCAAGAAGGGCAAGACCCTCGAGGGGATCATCGCGCTGCGGCTCGGCGAAAAATCCGTCACGCTCGTGCCCGAGCCGGACGCGGCCAAGCGCGATCCCTGAGCCTCCGTTTGCGATCGGTGCGTGCCTCGTCCGGGGCCTGGCGCTAAGGTCGCGCCGCTGGGGTCGGGAACGAGGAACGCCATGTCCATGCATGCGCATTCGGCCGTGCCCGCCGTGCAGCGCGCCGCCGCAGCCGCAACCGCAACCCCCGCGCACGCGCTGAGCCCCGCACACGACGGCGCCAAGCGCGCGCTGCGCGGCCTGCCGTTCGCTGAGCAGGAGGCGCAGCTCGCGCCCGTTCAGCTGAAGAAGGGCGGCGAGCCGAAGGCGCCGCCGGCCGCGACCCCGGATCCGGGTGACAAGCAGGCCCAGAACGGGCCGGCGCCGGACGCGGCCACGACCCAGGACGCGACCCAGGACCCGACCCAGGACGCGCCGCAAGCGGTGGATCCGGCGGCGGCGCTCGCGCGGCTCGATCGGATGCTGATGCTGATCGGGCCGATCGTGGATGACGAGGGCGTGAATCTCTTCGACCTCGTAAGCTGGACCGAGGAGCTGGCTGGAACGCTCGAGACCGCGTTGCAAGCGGTCGCAACGGCCGACGACGCGACGCGCACGCGCATCGACACCGCGCTTGGGTGCACGGTCACGCCGGCCGCGGACGAGCTCGCGATGGCGTCGGAGTCGCTCAAGACGGGCGTCCTCGGGCTCGTCAACGGCTCCTCGCTGCTCAAGAAGGATCGCAAGGAGGACCCGAAGCTGCCCGAACAGGCGGAGATCAAGGCGTTCAACGCGGCCGCCGCGATGCTGATGCGCCTCTCGGTCGACAAGTCCATGCCCGCCGACGTCGGACCCACGCTCATCAAGGCGGTCGTCGCCGCGCAGGATGCGGCGCTCGCGACGCTGCAGGGATTGTCGGTGCTCGCGGCGCGCGCCACCTGGCGCAAGGGCAAGGACAACCGCGAGGACGCCGAGGCGCGCGAAGAAGACGGACGCACCGAGCTCGACGACATCTTCCGCGACGCCGACTACGGCAACCGAACGACCGGCGACTCGGACAAGGGCAAGGCGGTCGCCGACTGGTGCGGCATGTTCGTCGGGGCGCACCTCTTCCGCGGCGGCGGCATCGACGAGGAGCTGCGCGCCGGAATGCTCCACACGAGCAACGTCCTCGACTACTTCCGCTACCAGCAGCTCGCGAACGCCAAGCGCGCGCCCAAGTCCATCTGGGCCGACGGTCGCTGGCACAACCTCAAGGAGTACCACGGCGGGCGCGGCGCGCTGCGCATGTGGACCCCGCGCGAGACCCTGGCCGCCGCGCTCGAGGGCGAAGGCGAGGCGACCCTCGACATCAGACCGGGCGACGTCGTGCTCATCGATCACTCCGGCAAGAAAGCCTCGCCCCAGCACATCACGATGGTCGAGTCGTACGACCCGGCGACGCGCCAGCTCGTGACGATCGAGGGCAACACGAACGGCATCAAGGCGAACGCCGATGGCGAGGTCGACCGCGTGGACGGGGAGTACGCCAAGCAGGGTCGCGGCGCGGATGGTTCGGGCCTCCACACGCGCGACCTCGAGACGATCTCGAAGGCCTCGGCCAAGAAGTACGGCAAGTCCAAGGGCACCGGCAAGCGCCCCAAGGGCGCCTACAAAGGGGCCAAGGGCGCGACCGTCTTCGGTGTCGGGCGCCCGTCGATCGTCGACTTCGAGGAGCACGAGTACGCGGCCAAGGCGATCCCCGAGCAGTACCTTACCCTCTCGCCGGCCGACATGGAGAAGAAGGCCAAAGAGAAGGGCAAAGGCAGTCGAGCTGACAAGGCCGAGCGCAAACTGAAGAAGAGCGTCGGGCTCAAGAAGGCGAAGTAGCGCCTCGGACTCGGACTCGGACTCGGGCTTGGGCTCGGATTCGGACTCGGGC
>SXIE01000334.1 GCA_005772945.1 Pseudomonadota bacterium | reverse complement strand
CCGCCGCCGCCGCCACCGGTACCGTGCGATCCGAGCGTTCCAGTCCCGCCGTTGCCGCCAGACCAGTAGTTCGCGTCGACCTTTCCGCCACGTACGCCCGCGTCGCCACCCTCGCCTTGCGTGGGGGTCGCCCCCTTGGTTCCTGGACCGACCCCGCTCCAAGCATCGCCGCCGCTCCCGTAGCGGCCGCCGCTGCCGGGACTCGTTCCCTGCCCGCTTGTGCCTGCGGTGCCATCCGTCGCGGCGCAACCACCTCCGAACAGGTCACAGATTCCCAGCCCCAAGAAATCACAGCTGGTGTCCATCACTCCGCCGTCGCCACCGCGCCCACCCGCAGTACCGGCCGAGCAACTGGCATTCGTACGCCCGGCGGCGCCGCTTCCGTGGGTCGTGTCGTCGCAGATGTCGACCGCCTGCGTCCCGTTACCCCCCTTCTCCGCCTTCGTCGGCGCCGTCAACGTCACCGCGTCCGTCCCCGCCACCCCCACATCCCCGCTGGCCCCATTTCCCTGCACGATCTCCACCCGCTCGAACGTCAGCGTGCTCGATACCGCGTGCACGACATAGCTCGAGAGCCCGCGCCCGTTCTTGCGCTCCGTGCTCCCCGGGCTCTTGGCCTCGAGGTACAGGTCCGCAAACTTCGCCGTCGCCGTCCGCGCGCGCACGGTCATGTACTCCGTGTCCGTCGCGTGCTTCGCGCCCCGGATCGTCACCTTGTGGCCCGCCTCGGTCCGCGGCCGCCGCCCCCAGCGCGTGTCGAACCCGCCGTAGATCTCGACCCGCCACGCCTTCGCCGCCAGCTCGACGATCTCGTCGTAGGTCCCGGCCTGGACATAGACTTGGTTCCGCGTCGCGCTCGTCTTGCCGATCGCGAAGTTGATCGTGAGGCACGGCGCCGCCTTCGTGCACGTCCCCGCGTTCGTCCCACCCTTGGCCACGAAGACCTGCCCCGCGTCGCCATCGAGCCCGTCGCAGTTCTCGTCGAGGTACGCCGCGTCGGGCGTCTCGACCAAGCCGAACCCCGCCACGCCCGCATAATCATTGGCCCACCCGCTCACGCCGCCGCACTTCTGGCGCGTGCCCGCGCAGTGCCCGCTCTGGTTCGCGTTCAGCGGCGCCACCAGATCCGCGTCGGCCACGTCGACCTTGCCGTCGCAGTCGTCGTCCGAACCGTTGCACGTCTCTGCAATCGACGTCGCGTCGTCCCCGCAGACGATCCCGCCACCCGCGCCGCACTCCCAGACGCCGCCGTTGCACAGATCCGTGTCGGCCTCCGAGTCGCACGGCGTCCCCTTGGTCGGGTAGTCCTCGTCGGTGTCCCCGTCGCAGTCGTCGTCCCGATCGTTACACACCTCGAGGTGCGACACCCCGTCGTCGGTGCACCCAAGGCCGCTCCCGTCCGCCGTGCACACGTAGATCCCATCGGGACACTTGTCCGCGTCCGGCCCGTCGCACGGCTTCAGCTTGTCCGGCCACGCGTCGTCGGGCGTGCCGCTGCAGTCGTCGTCCAGCTCGTTGCACAGCTCGACCCGGCTCGAGCCGTCGTCGTTGCACACCAACCCCGCCCCATCCACGCTGCACACCAAGAAACCATCCTTGCATCCATCTGCATCGATTCCATCGCACGGTTGATTCTTGCTCTCGAAGCCCTCGTCGACCGCCGTGTCGCAGTCGTCGTCCTCGCCGTTGCACACCTCGACCACGCTCGCTGCGTCGTCGTCGCACGCCGTCCCGAGCCCGTCCGCCGCGCACGCGACCTTGCCGTCCTTGCACTGATCGCCATCGTCCGGCGAGTCGCACGCCGCCCCGAGCCCCGCGAAGTCTTCGTCCGTCGCGGCATCGCAATCGTTGTCGAGCCCGTCGCAGATCTCCGCCACCGCCGACACCGTCTCGTCGCACACGACCCCGAGCCCGGCCGCATCACACGCCCACGTCCCGTTCGCGCACTTGTCGTCGTCGCTCCCGTCGCACCCGAGCCCGAGCTGCGAAAAGTCCTCGTCCGTCGCCGCGTCGCAGTCGTCGTCGAGCCGGTTGCACAGCTCGACCTTGCTCGACCCATCGTCGGTGCAGAGCGCCGTCCCGTCGCCGGCGCACACCCACGTTCCATCCAGGCACGCGTCCGCGTCCTCGCCGTCGCAAGGCTTGCCTTTGTCCGCAAACGCCTCGTCCGTCGTGCCGTCGCAGTTGTCGTCGAGATCGTTGCACACCTCGGCCGCCGCGACGCCCGCGTCGCACGCCGTCAGCCCCTCGGCCTCGCACGTCCGCACCCCCGCGCACGTGCCGAACTCGTTCGCCAGCCCGCAGTCCGTCTCGGCGCCGCGCGTGATGGCGCGCGCCGAGCACGGGCACTCGCCCGCATTCAGCTGGCACAGCGACTCGGTCCCGCTCGCAAGCACGACCTCCTCGCACGTCGCGCCAACCGGGCAGCTGCCGGGCGTGCAGCGCGTGCGACAGAACGACCCCGCCCCCGGGGCGCCCTCGAGGCACCGCGCCCCGGTCACGCCCCCGAACCCAAGCTCGCAATCCCCGTCCGTGCGACACGGCTGGCAGAACGTCACGTGATCGCTCACGCATACATACGTGGGGTCGCCGCCCGCGTTGCCGATGGGTTTGCACCCATATCCGGCCGGGCACGATTCCTCGCAGGTCGCGGCACACTCGAGTCCGCTCGGGCCATCGAGGCAGAAGCCGCTCAGACAGTCGTCGTTGCTCTCGCACGGGCTCTGCGGGCAGCCGGGGCACGGGGTCGCGTCCGCATCGTCGCTGTCGCCCGTCTCAGCGGCGTCCCCGTCGTCGTCCGTGTCCGGCACCGCGGTCGCGCTGTCCACCGCGTCGGCCACCACCTCGGGCACGGCCGTCACGTCGTTCGCGTCCGCCCCGGCGCCCGTCTTGTCGTCGCCCGCGCACGCCGCCAGCACCACCCCGAGCCCCAGCACCCGCCCCAGCGTCCAACCGTTCTTTCGCATTGCCGTCTCCACCGGATCGCAGGATGCTCCGCGCGCCGATCGCCGCGAGGTCCCTGTGCGCCAGGCGCGCCGCGCCCGCCCGCATCCCTGAGTCCAATCGCGGCTCTATACATCGCAGGTCGGCGCGTTCCAAGGAGGAGGTTCCATGGCCAAGTGCTTCACCACCTGGACGGTCTTGCCGCACAAGCCCCTCGCCAAGCTCGCCGAGAACCTGTGGCAGGTCGAGGGCACCATGCCGGACGGCGAGATGCACCGCGTCATGGTCGTCGCCAAGCGCGCCGACGGCGACCTCGTCATCCACAACGGCATCGCCCTCGAAGAGCCGCTGATGGCCGAGCTGGAGGCCTTCGGCACCCCGCGCTGGCTCATCGTCCCGAACGGCTTCCATCGTCAGGACGCGTTCATCTGGAAGCAGCGCTACCCCGACCTGAAGGTCCTCTGCCCCGCGGGCGCCCGCAAACGCGTCGCCAAGGTCGTCGCCGTCAACGGCGATTGCGACGCCTACGCCCCGGACGCGCACGTAAAGCTCACTCACCTCGAGGGCTTCAAGCGCGCCGAAGGCGTCCTCGAAGTCATCAGCCAGGACGGCCGCAGCTACGTCTTCAATGACGCCGTCATGAACAAGAAGAAGACCGGCGGCGTGGCGGGCTTTTTCATCGGCCCGACCGGCAAACCGTCGGTCCCGCGCTTTGCGCGCTGGGTCTGGATGAAAGACAAGCGGGCCTTCCGAGCGCATCTGGAGCGGCTCGCGCACGCCTCTGACGTCCGCCGCGTCATCGTGTCGCATGGCCGCGTGATCGACGAAAACGCCGGCGCCGTGCTCGCCCAGATCGCCGCCGATCTCGGCTGACCATCACGCGCAGCGCGCGCTCACTCGAAGCGATAGCCCCGCGCCGTCGCGCGCACCGTCGGCGGCACGTGCCCCTTTTCGAAGCGGGCGTAGCCGTCGCGCAGGACCTCCCAAAAGGCCGTCAGCGCCGCGTCCGGGGCGGCCTTGCGCATCGCCGCCTCGCACGCGCCCTCGCCGAAGCGACACGGGAAGAGGTGCACCGGCAGCGCGCCCTGGCCACCACTTCGCGCCATCACCGCCGTCACGTAGAGGGCCTCGACCGGGTCGTCCTCGAGCGGCAGGCAGCCGATCGTCACGCAGTTGCCGTGAATGAAGATGTCGCCGCCCGGAGGCTTGCCGGCCGCGCGCGCCTTGTCGACCGCGTTCGGGTAGCTCACGCCGAGCGAGAGGTGATAGCTCGAGTTCGGGTTGAACCGATCGATCGCATAGAAGCCCTCGGGCACCTGGTAATCGCCTGAGCGCGCCTTCGGCCCCAACACCCCGCTCGCCGCGCAGATCGGAAACGTCCGCACCAAGACGCGCTCGCCCGTGTCCGCACCCCCGGGGCGCTTGGCCTTGCGCGCCCACAGCTCGAGCGCGCCCTCGTGCTTGAAGCCGCGCAGGAAGATCCCCGTCGGCGGCCACGTCGCCCCCGCCTTCGCAAAGTCCGCCGCCACGGTCTTCGCATGGCGCGCGAACGCGTCACGCACGCGCGGCCGCTGCTTTTGTTTGTACTCAAACGATTCCGCCGCCGCCCCCGCGTCGGCCGAAACGAGCGCAACAAACGCCATACACCCAGCAACCACGGCCCCGAGCCGGCGCATCACTCGCACCGACACTGCAATCCCAGGACGATGCACGTCGCGCGCGCCGCGCTGCAATTCGCGCACAGCGGATACGACGTCGCATTGCCGCAGAAGGCCGTATTGGAGAGGTCGCGACAGTCGCGCGTCTCCTCGCGGCAGTCGCCGCCCGCGTCGCAGACGCCACGCAGGACGCCCTCCTTGAAGAAGGTTCCGCCCGAAAGATTCTGGCACTCGGCGCTCTTGCACGCCACGTCGATGCACGGCGCCGACGTCTCGACGGTCGCCGTCTCGCAGCTCGAGCTCGCCCCGCACGTGGCCACGGTCTGGGTCCCGCGGCACCCTTCGGGATCGGTGCAGGTGCCATCGTCGCCCAGCGCGGCGCAGTCCCCGTCCTCGGCACAACACGTCCCGCTCGAACAACAGAAGCCGTTGTTGCAGCGCTGGCCCGCGCAGTCGCCGCTTCGCTCGCACGCCGCCCCGTTGGGCAAGAGGCACTTCCCGTCCGCCGAGCACTTGCTGCCCGCCGCGCAGTCCCCCTCGTTTGCACACACCTGCAAGCATCCCCCGTCGCGACACCCGTACGGCGCGCACGACGTCGTCTCGTTCACCACCCCGCACAGCCCGTCCGGCCCGCACACGTCGGCCTCGACCAGGACACTGCCGTCGCATTTCGGCTCGCCCCCGCACACCTCGCCCGCACACGCGTCGGGCGCCGACTCCGTCCGCGCCGTGCACACGAAATCCGCGCCGCACGTCCCCGTGTCGACGTGTCCCGCGCAGCTCTTCGCGTCGTCGCACGCCGCGTCGTCGTACATCCAGCAGTCGGTGTCGTCATGGCAGCAGGTCCCGCCCGAGCAACAGGCGCCGTTGTCGCAGTTGCCGCTCTTGCACGCGGCGTCGCTGTCGCAATAACTCCCGTCGTCGCCCATCGACGCACACTCCCCGAGCCCGTCGCAGTACGCTCCCTCGGCGCACCCGGCGTCGCCCCCGCAGGCCCACCCGCAGCCGTCGACCCCGTCGCACCGGTAGGGGTAACAGTCGGCCGCCGTCTCCTCGTCCGTCGCGCCGTCACAATCATTGTCGAGGCCGTCACAGGCTTCGTCGCCCGGCCCCTCGTCGAACGCACAGTCGGCCGCCTCGCCGGCCGCGCACACCACGTTCCCGTCGCGGCACTCACCGACCCCGCGCGTGGCGGCCTCGAACCCGTAGCACGCCGCCCCGATCGTTCCGTTCAGCGCCGCGTGCGCGCATCCTTGCGCCGCGCTGCAAGTATCGGTCGTGCACGCCAGTTGGTCGTTGCAGGCCTCGGGTCCTGTCGCCACGCAGCTCCCGTTCGGATCGCACAGCGAGGGCCCATGCCAGGCCGTACCCCCGCCGCTCGCCTCGCAGGCCGCCGCGTGGCACGTCGCGCCGGCACAGGCGGCGGAATCGGCGACCTTCACCGCGACGCACACCGCGTCCTGGCAACGCCCGACGACGCTCGTTCCCTGGCAGGTCGCTGCCACGTCGCAGGCGGCGTGCCCGGCGAGCGCGGCGCAGTCGGCGTCCTCCGCGCAACACAAGCGGTCGCCGCCGTTCGTGGGCGCCGCGCAGCAATGTCCGTTGCTGCAATAGCCGTGGTCGCAGTCTTCGGCCGCGGCGCAGGGCGATCCATCGGCCCCGGTCGCGATGCACGCGTGGCCCTCGCAGCCAAGGCCGGGCGCGCAGTGGACCGGATCGTCACACACCTCGAAGCAACCCGCCGCGCCCGCGCACGCATAGGCGCCACAATCGGGGGTCAGCGGCCCCTCGTCGGTCGCGCCATCACAGTCGTCGTCCACACCGTTGCAGGCCTCGGCGCCCGGCGTCGCCGCGTCGCACGCGCTCGACGTGGCCCCGGCTGTTTCGCAGCGTCGGGTCCCGTCGCACACCGCGCCCCCCGCGCCCGCCCGCCCACACTCGGTCGTTGCGGCGAGCGTCACGGCCAGCGCCGTACATGTGCAGCCCGCGCCCGCCGTGGGCACGCACTGCGCGTCGTCGCAGGTGAATCCGGTCGGGCACGGCGGCTGCCCCTCGCCACACGCGGTCGCGCAGAAGCGTCCCAGGGTCGCGTCGCCCGCCGCGCGGCAGCGAGCTGTCGCGTCACCGTTCAAGGCGCAGTCCTCGTGCGCGCGACACGGCAAGCAGAGGCTCGCGAACCGATCGACGCAGACCGCGACGACGTCGCCTTCGGCGCCAGCTGGGACCGAGCGGCACTCGCGCCCGAGCGCGCACGCCACGGCATCGCAGCGCGAGGCGCACGCACGGCCTGAGCGCGTGAAGAGGCAGAAGGCGCTGGCACACTCGGCGTCCTCGACGCAGGCCTCGCCGTCGAGCTTCGTTCCGGACGCGACCTCGCCGTCGCCGGCCCCATCGCCCGTGGCGACGCCCTCCGCGCCGCCCGTGTCGCGCGCTACGTCGTCGAGCGCGAGCCCCGTCGGAAGCTCCGGCTGCCCGAGGCCCGCCTGCCGCTCATCCGCCCCGCACGCGGCCGCGAGGGTCGCCCATCCCGCCAGCGCCGCGCGCCAGCCACCCTGCCGAGGTCCTCGCACAAGCCCCCCTCGCGCTCGCGCACCCGTCGACCACCGAGCCGACGCGTCGACCCCGGCACGATAGCGGGTTTCCGGAGCGGGCGCCAATGGCACACCCGCCCGACGTGCGGCGGGCAGGTGCCGATGCCGCGAGGGCGACCTTCGACTCTGCTAGCGGGCAGTCGCGACAGTTCGTTGGTACACAAAGCATTTGAAGGCCGACGATTTCGGCGCCGCCGACGGGGGCACGGACGGACCGCGGGACTCGACCTCGAGCTCGAACTCGAAGACGGGCGCGCGGAGCCCACGGCGATCGGCTCCTTTAGAAGGGGGGCTCGCGAGAGAAGAGGAGCTCGCGAGCGCGCCTGCGCGTGTCGCGAGCCATGCAGGGTGGTCCAAGATCATGGAGACCGCCGCCTTCGAGTGGCCTTCGGTGGGAGCGCCTTCCGCCCTCCCACCATCCGTCCCTCGGCCTTGCTGTGTTGGATGCCGAAACCCATCGCACGCTCCATGCCACGCCTGGGCATGCCTCTTCAAGCCCGCATTCCAAGCGGCCCGGATACGATTCGTGACGATCGGTGACGAGGCGTTACAGTCGCTTCTCGGCGACACTCGGTGTCTCCCACGCGCGACGACGGGCTCGCGGCATGGGCGATGTCCGGCGCCGCGCGTCGCGCACGCGGCCCGACGCTCTCGCCGACGCCCCCACGCCAAGTGGCACAGGCTCTGCTAACCTCGTTCTGTCACGAGCACGCGCGCGCATCGGAAGCGCCCGCGACACCCACTGCGACGGAGCACGAACATGATGATGCGTATTGGAAGTCGAGGTCTCATCGTCACGGCGTTGAGCCTCTTGGCTGGCTGCAAAGGTGGCCTTGCGGGCGATGGCGACGAGACCTCGGAGGCGCTGGTTTCCTCGAGCGCCGCGCTCGCCACCGAGAGCGAAGGCCAAGCGCTCGGCGCGCTCGCGTTCCCGAGCGCCGCGACTCCGGCATCGGGCGTGGCCACCACGCTGCCGACGGCCGAGGAGCGCGCGGCGGCTCTCAAGGCCTACATCGACGCACGCCTGACGTGCGCCGACGCCGCGCAGACGGGCGGACTCGTGAACATCACGTTCACGAAGGACTGCGCCTGGGTCGGGCGGCGCTGGACCGGCACCGTCGCGGTGAGCTACCAGACGGCGGCGGCCACGGCGCACCTCGAGCTCGGCGGCGTCTCCGTCAACGGCGCGACGTTCGAGGGCGACATGGACGTGACCTTGGTCGCCGACGGGCACGTCACGGTCCAGGCCGACTGGAAGGTCATGCGTGCGACCGGCGTCGAGGTCATCGGCCAATGGGACACGGACTTCACCTGGACCGATACGACCTACACGGTCGTCTCGGCGCACCACTCGCTCACGATCGACGGCCTCACGGCGACCCTCACGAAGTCCAATGTCAGCTGGAACCGCGACGAGGTCGCGCCCTCGTCGGGCACCGTCTCGTTCACCGGCTTCCAGGGCCAGAACTGGACGCTCGTCTACAGTCGCGCCAGCGACGGCAAGATCAATATCACCGTCACGAACGGGCGCGGCCAGAGCCGGACGTTCACGCTGCCGGGGACCGTCGAGCCCCAGAACGCGTGAGCGCCGGACCGGACGGCGGCCTTACTCGAGGCCGCCTTCCTTGAGGGCGCGCAGCCGCAGGCGCAGCGCGTTGATGCGGATGAAGCCCTCGGCGTCGCGCTGGTCGTAGACGGTGTCTTTCTCGAACGTCGCGAAGCTGTAGGAGTACAAACTGTTGGGGCTCTTCCGGCCGATGAGGCGGGCGCTGCCCTTGAACAGCCGCAGCTTCGCGACGCCGGTGACCTGCCCCTGCGTGTCGGCGACGACCTTGCGAAGGAGCTCGCACTCGGGCGAGAACCAGTAGCCGCGATAGATCATCGTCGCGAGGCGCGGCATGAACTCGTCGCGCAGCAGCATCACCTCGCGGTCCATCGCGAGGCTCTCGATCGCACGGTGCGCCTGGTGCAGCAAGGTGACGCCCGGGGTCT
>SXIE01000037.1 GCA_005772945.1 Pseudomonadota bacterium | reverse complement strand
TTTCAAGAACACGCTCATCGTGATGACCTCGAACCTTGGCTCCGAGGCGATCGTCGAGATGGCGGACGCACCGGAGGCCGATATGCGGGCCAAGGTGCGCGAGTCGCTCGACACGTTCTTCCGCCCGGAGATGCTCAACCGCATCGACGACACGGTCATCTTCCGACGCCTCAACAAGGAGGACGTCATCCGCATCGTCGAGCTGCAATTGAAAGGGCTCGCCAAGCGCCTCGCCGAGCGGGCCGAGGGCGGCCTCGAGTTCCGCGTGACGCCCGCAGCGCTCACGCGCGTCGCCGAGGTTGGGTACGACCCGGCGTTCGGTGCGCGCCCCGTGAATCGCGCAATTCGGCATCTGGTCGAGGATCCGCTGTCGTTCCAGATCCTCTCGGGCGCGTTCCGCGAGGCGCGCGGCGTCGAGGTCGACCTCGACCCGGCGAACCCGACCGGCCCGTTCATTCTGCGACCGACGGTGCCGCCGCCGGCGGTCGAGTCCACGCCCGCGAGCGCGACGACGACGCGGGACTCCCCATGAGGGGTTCGGCGCCGAAGGCGAAGGCGAGCGCAGCGGCGACGGAGGCACGCGACAGTTCCGAGATCGTGCTGCCCTGGCACGGGCTCGATCGCCAAGGTGACCCGATCACGCTACGCCTCGCCGAGCGGCGCGACGCCATGGCATGGATCGAGCACCTCCGGCGCATCACGAGCGAGACCGCGTTCATGCTCCAGTCGCAGGAGGACCCGCTGCCGACCCCGGCCGAGCAGCGGAGCCTCATCGAGGAGTACGCGGGACGCCTCGGCTCGGTGGCGATCCTGGCGGCGCGTCCGGGCGAGCCGCCTGGCCGGCAGGAGATCCTCGGCACCGTGACGCTTGCGAGCGGGCGCTCGCGGCGGACCGAGCACCTGGCGGAGCTGTCGATGGGCGTCGGGCAGGCGTGGTGGGGGCGCGGGATCGGCGACCTGCTGATGCGCGCGGTCTTGACGTCGGCGCGCGCGACCCCAACGCTGAGGCGCGTGAGCCTCCTGGTCTTCGCCGAAAATGCCGGGGCGCGGCACCTCTACGTGAACTACGGGTTCGCGATCGAGGGGGTCCTGCGCCGCTACGTCCGCTGGGACGGTGGCGCGGCCGATCTCGTTGCGATGGCGCTCGACACCGCGGGCTTGCAGTGCGCCCATGCGTGACGGTGGCCTGCCGGCCTGGGCGCTCGGGGTCGCCGCGCTCGCGCTCCTGGTGTCCCTCGCGCGTTGCGAGGAGGCTGAGGTCCCGGTGGGCCCGCCGCGCTGCGAGCCGGCGGAGGAGCTGACGCTCGAACGCAAGCTCAAGGAAGGGTTCCGCGCGCTGCTCGAGGAACAGCCCGATGTCGCACGGGCCGCCTTCCAAGCGGTGATGCGGCTCTCCCCCGCACACCCGGAGGCGGCACTCGGACTGCGCTGGGTGGGCGGCGGGATCCGTCCGCAAAAGGTTGCGCCGCCAACGCCGACCGGGGTCATCTTCCGCGCAAACGAAGCGATCCCAGTCGACTTCCCGGTCGAGCACGCGCGCTACCGCTTCGAGGAGTTTCGCAAGCTGCGCCAGCTCGGGCGCGCACGCGACCTCGACTCGGACAAGGTCCCGTTGCACGACTACTATAAGGAGCGCAAGGTCGCGCCCGACGAGGTCGACCTGGTCGTCCTCCACGACACGCACACGCTCACGGCGCGCGAGGCGTTCGTCGGTTTCCTGGCGTCGGGCGCCTCGTCGCACTTCGCGATCGACTGGGACGGCACCGTCTACCAGCTGCTGGACCTCGCCTACGAGGCCAACCACTCGCAGCGGGCCGACATCGACGCGCGCAGCATCGCCATCGACCTGGTGAACCCGGTCGAACTTGGCAGCGGACCGGGGCTCCCGCCCGAGGCGACGACCGAAGGGGGCGCCGACGCGAGCGCGCCTGGCCGACCCGTGCCGGAGCGCCCCGTGAGCGATTTCGTGCGGCTCCAGCGCGGCGACGAGATCCAGCAATGGGGCTACACGGCCGCGCAGTTTGCATCCCTCACGCGCCTCCTCAAGGCGCTCGCGCGCGCGTGTCCTTCCGTGCCGCTGCAGCTTCCGAAGGGCGACGCGGGCCGGGTCCCGCGCGCCCTGTGGCCCGAGGCCGGCACGTTTCGCGGGGTCCTCGGCCACCTCCACCTCGCCCTCCGGTCGCTCGATCCGGGGGCCGGATTCGACTGGGAGGCACTCGAGCGGGGTCTACGCTCGGAAAATCTCAGGTAGATTTGACACCGGACGCGCGCTGCCTACTATGTTCCACGGCGTGCTCGGCGGAGCGGCGTGCGGGTGCTGAGAGCACTTGGAATGCTCTGGCTCTCGTACTATAGGTGCCGTCGCACTAACGGCTCCAAGTAGCATTGATTGATCGGATTCGAAGACTCCGGAGGAGAGAAACACATGCGTAAGATCCTGGTTTCATTTGCGATGACGGGCCTCGCGGCTCTCCCGATGGCGGGATGTGAAGTCGATCCCGACGACGGCGACGCCACCACCAACCCCACTCAGAGCACGGGCACGACAACCGACAGCGCGAATGACCAAGAGGTTCCCGTCACGGGCCCCATCGCGGTCATCGTCTCGGACGAAGACACGTTCAGCGGCCCGTGCAAGAGCACGGTCGGCGCCGACGGCGCGGACATCGACGCCGTGACGCTCTCGGACGCGGACGACAACAGCCTCGGCGGGTTCGTGAACGCCAGCATCAACCCGGGCAGCACCTGCACCGTCACCAAGAAGAACGTCGAGGACGTCAAGGGCAACCCGAACGGCAACATCAACAGCGGCTTCATCTCGCTGGGTGGTGGCTACGTCGCGGGCGTGTTCGATCACAACGTCTACATCCTCAAGGACTACGTGATCAGCGTGTACGAGATCGGCGACGACGACTGCCCGGCGGGCGTCCTGTGCGTCGGCGACGAGCCCTACAAGGTCTATGTCGCCGACAGCATGAACTGCGGCGGCGGGAAGGCCTCGTGCGCGTTCGAGCTAAGCTCGGAGTCGGGCGGCGACTCGACCGTCGTGGTCGACCTCACCGGCTTCTGATTCCGGGCCGCGCGCTGGTTCTCCGCGCGCGTCCATCCCCGAAGGCCCGCCCTCACCGGCGGGCCTTTCTCGTTTCGGACGATGGACGCGAACTCGCAGTCAGTTGTCGAGCGGCAAGATCCGCTCGAGGTACGGCTGGTCGATCGGACCGAACACCGCGGGACCCTGGCCATCGAGCTCGGCGCGCTCCTCGAAGGGTCGCGAGCCGCCGTTGTCCATGATCCAACCGGGGTTGTCGCCCGGATGGTGGAACTGCCCGTCGATCGCGGGCAGCCCGAGCGAGTGCCCGACCTCGTGCGAGATGGTGTTGCCGGTCAGGTTCCCGAAGACACGCACCGCCTCGCGAATATCGGCCGCGCGCTGATCGGAGCCCTCGGACTCGCCGCGCTCGGCGGCGCGCCCGCCCAGAGCTGGCACGACCGGCTCGAAGATGTCGTCGAAGCGCTGGTTCGTCATGATGCCGGCGCCGGCGCGCACCGACATGGCCATGAACTCGCCCGGGAAGACGCCGCCGTACGCCGAATAGCCGACCGCCTGGGTGTCGGCGTTGTAGCCGCCGATGACGTCGTTGAAGCGCAGGTTGCCGACGTCCTTGCCCTCGGTGTTGTCGAGGCCGAAGACGTGATTGCCGTTGGGATCGATGTCGGCGATCTCGACGACACCGAACTCTGCGTAATCTTTTGGTTCTTCCCAGGTGAACGCGATCGAGATACCGGCGTAGTCGCGCGTGACGACCTCGAGGATGCGCTGCTTGACCGCTTCCTTTTCGGCGAAGAGACCGAAGGTGGCGAGCGCGTTGTCGAAGGCCGGCAGGGCGCGCATGTAGATGACCTGCTTCTGGGGCAGGATGTCGAACGAGGCGGCGAGCGGGGTGCCGCGCACCTGGTCCGCGCCCAACAGGAGAAGGGGCGAGACCGTGCCGCTGAAGTGGCCGGGCGTCACCCCGAGCCCGGTGAGCTCGCCGTCCGCGTCGCGTTGGACGCGCAAGACGGCGCCGGCGAGCGTGTTGTCGACCTGGAGATCGGGGACGATCGTGAGGGCGCGCGGACCTGTGAGGTCGACGGCCGTCCCCGAGGTCGTCGTGAAGGTCCCTTCGAACACGAGGATGGTCGCGCTTTGGAGGAGGCCGTCGGGGGCCGTCAGACCGCGGCCATGGAGGTGGACCCACTGGCCGCGCGAGGCTGCGAGCGGCTCGAGGCCGTCGATGATCGGGGGCGCGAGCGGGAGCGAGACGCCGTGCGGATCGGACAGCCGGACCTCGCCCTCGGCCGGCTGGTTGATCACCTGGATGCTGCCATCGAAGCGCCCGGGGACGATGCCGAAGAGGTCGGGCGACAGCGTGAAGACAAGGCGATCGCGCCCATCCTCGGCGGGGATGGCGGGGATTTGCAGCCCTTCGACCTCGATGCTGCGGACCGGAAACGAGGTCGTCATGGTGCCGCGGAGCTCGACGAGCGAGGCCCCTTCGCCGGGAAAGAGGAAGCCGTCCCCGTACACGGAGACGGTATCGCCGACGTAAAGCGTCTCGGGCGCGACCGAGCTGACGACGGGCGTCAGCGTGGTCTCGACGCGCAGGTCGACGTTCAGGCCGGCCTCCTCGGCCGGGGCGTCGATCGTTGGTGTACGTAAGACCGTGACGGTGCCCACGAAGTGACCGCCGCTGCGCACGAGCGCGTCGCGCACCTGCCCGGCGATGGGGACCGTGAGCGTCTCGTCGTCGAGGCGCGCGGGAGCGGTTGCGAACTCGACGGGCTCGCCGTCGACGCGCCCCTGGATGAGAACGAGCAGCTGACTGACCTCGGTGCCGGTGAAGCCGGTGCCGTGGATGGTGAGCTGGGTGCCGGGCAGGAGCACGGCCGGAGTTACCTGGGTCACTGCGAGCGCGGGCAGGAGCGCGCCGCCGCGGACCTCGGGCGTGCAGGCGGCGAGCGGGGACGCGACGACGAGAGCGGCGAGGAGCGAGCGCATCGGGAACATGGCCGCGAGGATACGCGAATTCGCCACGCGCGCGAAGGGCGAGTCAGGCGCGGCGCGTCAGAAGCTCGCGCGCGTGGGCGCGCGTCTTGGCGGTGATGTCGAGGCCGCCGAGCATGCGCGCGAGCTCTTCGACGCGCGCGGGCGGATCGAGGCGCTCGATGCGGGTGCGCGTGCGGTCGGCCGCGGTCTCTTTGACGACCATGAGGTGCGTCGCGCCGCGCGCGGCGATCTGCGGGAGGTGCGTGATGCAGAGGACCTGCCGCTCGACCGCGATTTCGGCCAGCTTGAGGCCGATGCGATCGCCGACGGCGCCGCCGGTGCCCGCGTCGACCTCGTCGAAGACGCAGGTCTCGACCGGATCGGCCGCAAGCAGCGCTCGCTTCAAGGCGAGGAGCACGCGCGCGAGCTCGCCGCCCGATGCGGTCTTGGCAAGCGGCGCGAAGCCCTCGCCGCGGTTCGCTTGCAGAAAGAGCTCGCCGATCTCGAGGCCGTCGGGGCCGAGGCTCGATCGCGAAGGCCCGGCCTGGTCCGCCACGGCCCTTGCCGGGCTGCCCGCGATGCCGGAGGGCTCGTCCCCCTCGGCGCCGCTTTCCGGGCGAGGCGTGAGCTCGAAGCGGATCTCGGCGCCGCCCATCGCCAAATCGGCGAGCTCGGCGGCGACGCGCCCTTCGAGCGTTGCCTTGGTCTTCTTGCGAGCGTCCGAGAGCACTTTCGCCGCCGCGCGCGCGCCCTTGTCGGCCACGGCCAGCGCGCGTTCCGCGTCCTTGAGGTCGATGGCGAGCGACTCGAATTGCCCGAGCTCGGCGCTGGCAGCGGCGCGCGCGACGAGCACGGCGGCCAGATCCGGGCCGTATTTGCGCCGCAGCTTCTTGAGCTGCTCGAGGCGCTCGGTGACGTGGTCGAGGCGACGCGGATCGAGGTCGATCTTACCGGCGTAGGCGCCGAGCTCATCCCCGATGTCATCGAGATCGATGCGCAGGGTCGCGAGGCGCTCGCGGATCGGCGCGAGCCCGGCGTCGAAGCCGGTCAGGCGATCGAGCTGGCGCAAGGCCTGAACGAGGCGCTCGGAGGCGCTTCCCGCGCCGCGCGACAGGAGCCCCCGTACCTCCTCGGTGCCGGCCAGGAGGCGATCTGCGTGCCCGAGGCGTGCGCGCTCGAGCTCGAGCGTCTCGTCCTCGCCGACGACCGGACTCACCTCGTCGATCTCGCTCAGCTGAAAGCGCACGAAGTCCTCGCGACGAGTCCGCTCCGTCTCGCGTGCACGCAGGTCCGCCACGGCGCGGCGCCGCTCGGTGAGCGCCTGCCAGGCCCGCGCGAACGCGGCGCGCTCGGCGCCGAGGGCCCCGAAGCGATCGAGCAGAGAGAGGTGCGCGCTCGGATCGAGCAGCTGCGTGTGCTGGTGTTGACTCGACAGATCGACGAGCCCGCGCGTCACCTCGGCGAGCGTCGCCACGGTGACGAGGCGCCCATTGAGATACGCGCGCCCCTTGCCCTGGGGCGCGACCACGCGCCGCACGAGCAGGGCGAGCGGCGCGTCCGGATCGGTCAGGTCATGCTCAACCAAGCGCGCCAACACCGCCCCGTCCGGGGCCAGGCGAAAGAGCGCCGTGACCTCCGCGCGGTCGCGCCCACGGCGGACCAGCTCGAGCTCGGCGCGGTCGCCGAGGACGAGCGAAAGTGCCTCGAGGATCATCGACTTCCCCGCGCCCGTCTCGCCGGTCAGGACGTTGAGCCCTGGCGACAGCTCGAGCGTGGTGTCCTCGATGACCGCGAGATCGTGAATCGCGAGCGAGACCAGCATGACCTCGCGGGGCGATAGCACGGCGCGCGTTTTTGTGGGATCCATCGCGCATGGAATTCCAAACCGGAAAGGCGATCGGGGTCGGTGGCATCGAGCTGGCGTGGCGCTTCGCGGGGGCCGTCGGCACGCCCAAGGGCGTCGTCGTCCTCGCGCACGGCGCCGCCGAGCACATCGGACGTTACACGCACGTCTTCGAGGCGCTCACCGCAAACGGCCTCGCGTGCCTCGGCTACGACCACCGCGGGCACGGCGATTCGGGCGGCAAGCGGGTCTTCCTCACGCGCTTCGGCGAGTACGTCGAGGACCTGCACACCGTCGTGCAGCTGGCGCAAACCACGGCCCCGGGGCTGCCCGTCTACCTCCTGGCGCACTCGATGGGCGGCCTGGTCGGCGCCGGCTATCTGGTCGATTACCCGAGCGGCCCGCTGCGCGGCGCGGTGATCTCGGGCCCCGCGCTGGGGCTGGCGCTGAAGGTTCCAGCCTGGAAGAACGCCCTCGGGAAGGCCATGTCGAAGGTGTGGCCGACCTTGGCGATCCCGACAGGGGTCGAGCCGCGGCTGGTGTCGCGCGATCCGGCGGTCGTCGCCGCGTACGCGAACGATCCGAAGGTCACCAAGAAGGCGACGGCCCGCTGGTACACGGAGCTTCTGGCCGAGCAGGCACGCGTCTTGGCGCGCGCGGGCGAGATCAAGACGCCGCTGTTGCTTGTCTTTGGCGGCAAGGATCAGCTGACCTCGGTGCCCGCGATGGAGACGTGGTTCGCGGCGGTGGGGGCGAGTGACAAGACGCTCATCCCCTACCCTGAGCTGTTCCACGAGGTCATGAACGAGCCCGAGAAGGACACGGTCCTTGCGGATATCGGGCGCTGGATCGGCGCGCACGCCTGAGCCAAGCGGCGAACGCGAGGCCGAGGCACGCGAGGACCGAGGGACCGCCGGCGGCGCAATCGTCGGGCAGACGCGCCGCACGATCGGCGACGAATTCGGAGGTCGCCGCGTCGGGACTGGTCCCGTCGGCTGGGGTCTCGGGACCGGCATCGGGCTCGGTCTCCGGCGGATCGGGCGCGACGTAAAGCGCGCACAGCCCAGCGAGATCGTCGGGATCGAGGTCGCGTTTTTCGCAGGCGCCGGCGACCTCGTGGGGGTCCATGGTGGCGGCGCGCACGAGGCTGTGATCGAGGCCCAGGACGTGCCCGACCTCGTGCGTGAGCGTCGCGCGCAGATCGTACAGTTCGTCGGAGCAGCCCGCGCCGGGGGTCGCGTCGAAGACGAAGCCCGCGGTGTTGACGGCGATGTCGGCGTCGGTGATCGCGCCCGTGCCCGGGTCGAACTTGACGAGCGTGCGGGCGAGCTCGGACGCGCCGAAGCGCGCGCGCCAGGCCTCCTGATCGGTGAAGAAGACGATGGCCGTGACGCCGTCGCTCTCATCGAGGTCGATCGCGAGGTCGTCACGAATGACATCGAGCCGCGGCGGGTGGCACTGGCGCTGGAGGAGCCAGGCGTCGAAGGCGTGCGCGACGGTGTCCACGATCTGCAGCGACGTGAATCCGCTCGGCAGCGGCAGGCGGATCGCCACATCGAGCGTCGTTCCCGCCGGCCACGCGAGCGGGATCCCGGCGTCGGTCGTGTACGGGATCCAGGCGCCGGCAGGTGGCCCCGCGGCCGCGAGCGACGCGGTCACGGCGCAGGCAGCGAGGGCACGTCGGAGAGCCAAGCGGGCGACACGCATCGGGCGATGATGGGCGAAAGGCGGGCGCGGATCCAGACGCATCGTCGGCGTCGGTGACTCGACCGGAGGGTGGGTTCGGCGTATCGTCGCGCCATGTTCAGACTGGTTCCACGTCGATTTCCGATGAGTGCGTTTGCGCTCGCCCTCCCCTTGTTCATGGCCGACATGGCGCCCCCGTTCGGGTGCGGCGCGTGCGGCGGGTCGTCCGACCGGCCGCCCCCGCACGAGACGGACACGGGCGGCGCCACCGACGCGAGCGACACCACCGCCGACGCCGATGATGGAGCCGTGGCGACGGCGACCGGCACCGACAGCGGGCCCACGAGCGACGCAGCCGAGGTCACCGAGTGAGACGCCAGGGCGCGTGGCTACTGGACCTCCCAAGGTCCGAGATCGGGCGCGGCACCTAGAACACCGAACAGAATCTAGGAAGCGAGCCTGTCGGCCGTGATCAGGTTCTCGACCGCGGCGGTGCGGCGTAAGTCGAAGACGTTCTTTCGGACCCCGCGGTATCTTGCGCGCGGTCCTTGGCGGCGTGTGAGG
>SXIE01000333.1 GCA_005772945.1 Pseudomonadota bacterium | reverse complement strand
TGGGATCTGTACGTCGGGATCGGCCTTCCCGCGGCGGGCCACGTGATCTCGCGCGCCTGGTACGACGTGGGCCGGGTCCTCGGCCCCTCGATCCGGGAGTTCTACGAGCGCGGGCCGCTCGAGCGGACCGAGCGCCATCGTCTGCTCGGCGAGCTCGGGCATGCGCGGATCCACCCGGCTGACAGCGATCCAGCGTCCCTCACGCGCGTGGCGGGCCACCGTCGCGAGCCACGTCGGCACCTCCTCGGGCCGCCCGAGATGGAGGTCGTCCACCACGACGATCGTACGGTGGGTCTCGGCGAGATCGATGGCCATCGCCGCCAGGATCTCAGGGTCCGCCAGCGCCCCGTCCCATTCAAAGCGCTCGCCGCCCAGCGTCGTCAGGACGCGCGCGACGTCCAGCCACACGTGGCCCAGCGCGTCGTGCGGCCGGACGCCGATCGTGAGGACCGCATCCGGTCGCGCCGCGCGTGTCGCGTGAAGGACGTGGCTCACGAGAGCGCTCTTGCCTATCCCGCCGGGCCCGACGACGACCGTCAGCGGCGCCCGATCGACCAGCGCCGCGAGGCGTGCGGCGGCGGCCTCGCGCCCGTGAAACACCGGGGGCGGATTCGGGAGCCGATAGCGCAGCGGCATACGGTCGGTCACCGACGAGGTCATCGCGATATCCTAGGTCAAACGCATCGGCCGCGCGCGAGAACTCGCGTAGGTCCTCACGGGATTCCGCGCGACGCGGTCGTTGCGCAGTGCTCGCGGCGGCGGAACAATTGACTTCGCTTTTTCGAACCGCACGCGGTACGGCGGATGCGGCGCCATGCGCGGCAGCGCTTGACGACGGATCGCTGACGGTCGGGACTGCAGGGTGCGTGGAATGTGTCCGGTGATCTGGGCTACGAGGTCAAGATCGAGCGCCTGTGCTTCGAGGTGCTCGCGCGCGCTCCGGGGGCGTCGCCGGCGGCGGTCGCCGATCTCCTGATTCGATCCCTCAAGGACAAGCAGCAGTTCTGCGACCCGACCGGCGAGGCCGCGCGGGCCGGGATCTCGTCGGCCGCCTGGCCCCTCTTCGGCCAGGTCTGGCCGTCGGGACGCATCCTGGCCGAGCACGTGGGGACGCTCGACCTCGCCGGGCGCCGCGTGCTCGAGCTCGGCTGCGGACTCGGCCTGGCGAGCCTCGTCATGCACCGCGATGGCGCCGACGTCACGGCCTCGGATGTCCACCCCTTGGCGGAGCAATTTCTCCTCGCCAACGCGGCGCTCAATGGCCTCGCGCCCGTGCCGTTTCGACGCGGCGACTGGCACGTCGCGGACCCGGGCCTTGGACGCTTCGCGCTCCTGGTCGGCAGCGATCTCCTCTACGAGCCCGCCCACGCCGAGCAGCTGGCCGCGTTCGTCGCGGACCACGCGAGCGCGAGCGCGGAGGTCATCATCGTCGACCCGAACCGCGGCCACCGCGCGGCGTTCCGGCGCCACATGCACGCGCTCGGCTTCACGAGCACGGACACGATCGCGCCGTGCCACCTGATCGACGGGCGCGCGTTCCGCGGGCACATCGTGCGCTTTCAGCGGCTCGCCTGAGCGGCCCAGGATGACGCCGCGATTGTTCTCGTTTCGAGAACGATCCGAAAACGATCCGAGGACGGGCGAACGCCGCATCGGGGCCGGAGGCGCGCTATGGCAGCTCGGACCAGATCGCCTTCACCTTGTCGCGCAGCGTCGCGAACGCGGTCGGGACGTCCTTTTCGGTGGCGCTCGCGCGGATGAGGCGGCGACATTCGTCGGGGAGCCAGGCGCCACTCCCATAGTAGAAGGCGTTGAGCCACTTCTCGGCCTTGAACGCGTAGCCGTGGAACGCGCCGCGCAGGTTGAAGAGCGCGATGAGCTCGCGCTTGCCGAGCTCGCCGCGGCGAGCCTGGGTGCGCAGACCGGCCAGCTCGGCGTCGGTGAGGGTCTGGGCGCAGAAGTGGCGCATGTAGGGGACGATCGGGTCGTAGTCCGGCGGGCAGTTGGCGTCGGGAGCGCACTTGGCGCGGGCGCCGGTTTCGGGCGCCAGCGGCGTCGCATCCGCGGGCGTCGGCGTCTGCTTCGAGAGCATCTCCCAGCGCGTCTCGCCGCGCACGAACTCGGGGTTCTTGTAGAAGACGGCGACGAGGTGGCCGCCGCCCAGGGCGAAGCTCTCGATCGTCACCTCCTCGTCCTTCTCGAGCGCGCGCCCGATCGGCGCCCACGCGAGCTCCCCCTCGGGAGTCCCTTTGCGCATGATTCGCAGTGTTCTCGAATCGAGCACGAACGTGAGCTCGCCGACCTGGTGGACGTGCGGCTCGGTGACGCGCGTGAAAGTGTCGGGTGCGAACTCGGGTTCGACCGCGCGGGCCTTGAGCTTGGCCGCCTCGGCGTTGATCGCGGCGAGCGCGCCCTTGTGAAGCGCCGGCTCCATCTGCCCGCACGATTGGAGGGATCTCCACGCGATGCGGCTCTGGCCGGGGTCGACCCACGCGGCCTCGCAGTCGTCGCACGAGAGGCCCTCGTTGCCGTTCAGGCAGAGGAGGCGACCGCTCGCGGGTGCGACCGCGATGCAGGTCGCGGGGCAATTCCACTCGAGCGCCTTGAACGTGAGCGGAAGCGGCGGGATCCCTTCGCCGTCGGGGTCGCGGTCGGCGCGCGCGGGCGCGGCGAGTCCGGAGAAAAGCGCGGTCAGCGCGGTCGCAACGGCCATGGGGGTGAGCGTGTGCATGCGGCGAAGGTCGCATGCGCGGCGCGGCCGAGGCAACCCTTAGCGCTTAGGTCGGCTCAGGTCGCGGCGAGCTCGCGCTCGAGCGCTTCGGCCAAGGCTCCCAGCCGTGCGTCGTCCACTTTGCCCGCGGCGCCGTCGACGACATAGAACGTGTCGCGCGCCACGCGACCCTCGGTCGTGACGAACGCGAGATCGACCGAGACGCCCGCGTCGTGGAAGAAGCGCGCGATGTCGCGAAGGAGCCCGGGCCGGTCGCCCGTCACCACGTCGAGCACCGAGTGATCGCTGGCGGCGTCATTGGTCGGGGCGACCTGGGGAGGCACCGGCGGCAGCGCGGCGCGCGCCGTGAACTCGCCGGGCGGGCGCTCGGGAAGCGGCTCGCCGGCCACCGCGCGCGCGATGCGCTCGGCGAGTGCGGCCGAGCCGCGCGCGGTCGTGAAGCGCGCGTGGGGATCGGCGATGCGAAAGACGTCGAGCACCGCGCCGCCGGCCAGCGAGTGGATCTCGGCGGCCACGACGTCGGCCCCCGCGGCGGCCAGACCGCCCGCGATGCGCGCGAGGAGGCCCGGCGCGTCCGCCGACGCGATCGTCACGATCGCCTGGCCGTGCGCCCGATCCGGCGTCACGTCGACCGCCGTCTCGTGGTCGGCCTGATAGCGACGCCAGAGATGAAAATGCGTCCGCATCGCGAGCGGCTCGACGTTCTGGAAGTAGCGGGTCGGCAGCGCGCTGCAGAAGTCGTCGATCGGGTCCGAGTCCGCCCCCGGGGCCTGCGGCAGGGCCCCGAGCTCGACCAACAAGAGGGCCTGGCGGAGCTCGTCGGCGATGCCCTTCGGGTCGGCGTAGATGCCCCAGTTCGCCGGGGCCCCGAGCAGCTCCTTCGTCTTCAGATAGAGCGTGTCGAGCAGCGATTGTTGCCATGCGGAGAACGTCTCGGGACCGACCGAGGACCAGTCGGCGACCGAGAGGAGAAAGAGCGCATCGAGCGTCGGCAGATCGCCGACGGTGCGCGCGAGACCGCGAATGGGGCGCGGGTCGGCGAGATCGCGGCGCAGCCCGACCAACGGCATGTCGGCCTGGTGGAGCACGAGCAGCTCGGCGATGGCGACCTCGCAGGGCGCGAAGCCGAGGCGCGGTCCGATCACCGCGACGAGCTCGGCGCCGCGCTCGTGATGGCCGGCGCCGTAGCCCTTGCCGAGGTCGTGGAGGAACGTCGCGAGCATGAGCGCGCGATAGTGGGTCGGATGGGCTGTGAGGGCCTTCAGACGCTCGGTTGCGAGCCCCATGTCAAGGTGCTCGTCGCGCGCCAGGGCCTTCAGTTTGTCGACGGCCCGCAGGATGTGCTCGTCGACGGTGAAGACGTGGTAGAGGTCGCGCTGAATCCGCCCGAGCACGGCGTCGAACTCGGGGACGAGCGTGACGAGGAGCCCGGTGCGATGCAGCGTGTGGAGCGCGCGCGAGGCGCCCGGGCGCGTGTCGACCAGCAGCTCGAGCACCAGGTCACCGAGGTGAGGGCCGGCGTCCGGACCGCTCGGCGCGGCGAGCTCCCCGTCGCCCGCATGGGGCGACGCGAGGTGCATCGCGAGGTCGTGGAACGCGCTCTCGAGGGTGGCCTCGAGTGGGAGGCCGGTCGCGAGGACGACGCGCAGGGCGTCGATGGCGCCCGGGATGTCGCGCGGCGCGGCGCCATCGGCGCGGCCGATGCGGCTGGTGCGGCTCGCGACGCGCACGTAGCCGGGGGCGTCGGTCAGTGGCGTGCGCGGCGGGGAGCGCAGGCGGTCGGCGGTGATCTCCAAGTGGCGGTGGGCGTGGCTCGCGATGGTGCGCATGGCGAGATGGGCGTCGCGCATGAGGGCGATGGCGGCGCCTTCGGAGCCGGCCACGCGATCGTCGGCGTACCCGAGCGCGTGCGCGACCTGGTCTTGATAGTCGAAGGCGAGTCGATCCATCTTGAAGGCGACCAGCGCGTGGAGCGCGATGCGGATGCGCAGGAGGACGTCCTCGGCGAAGGCGACGTTGCGGTCGAACGGGCGGCCGGTCGCGAGCGCGAGCCAGCCGACGAGCTGGGCGTCGCGCAGGCCGCCGATGCCGTGCTTGAGGTCGGGCTCGAGGACCCAGGTGGTGTCGCCCAGGCGCTCGGAGCGCTTGGTGCGGTCCTCGGCGACGTAGTCGAGCAGGTGCGAGAGGCCGGGGCCCGACAGGTACTGGTAGACCGGCGCGCGCACGCTCTCGGTGGCGCTCGGGTCGCCGGCGAGGTGGCGCGCGGTGAGGACGGCCGTGGCGAAGGTCGGCTCGCTGCGCGCGAGCAGGATGGACTCGCTGACGGTGCGTACGCCGTGTCCGAGGCGAAAGCCCAGGCGCATGAGGCGGCCGATGAAGGCCTCCATGAGCGGGCCGGGATCGTCGCCGCCATCGGGCATGACGATCTGGAGATCGACGTCCGAGCGCAGGCTCATCTGCTGGCGTCCGTAGCCCCCCAGCGCCATGAGGCACCAGCGCTCGGGGAGCGCCTCGCGAAGGCCCGCAGGGCTGACAATGCCCGCCTCGCGAAGGCCCGCAGGGCTGACAGTGCCCGCGAGCTCATTCAGCGCCTCGTCGAGCGCGGCAAGTACGAGACGATCGACCGCGTACGTCAGCCGCTCGCAGAGCGCCCCGCCCGAGCGTCCGAGCGGCCCGGCGAGCCCTGCCCGCACGTCCTCGCGAAAGCGCAGATGAAACGGAACCGGGAGCCTCGTGGGCATGGGCTCACTCCCTCGGGGCGGGCTTGGCACTCTTGGTGCGAACCCTTGCAAGATCACGCAACCGATAGACCAGATCGACCGCCGCGCGCGGCGTCAGGCCATCGACGTCGACCGCCGCGAGCGCCTCGCGCAGCGGATCGGGCACATCCTCCGCATCCGCTTGCGGAGGCGCTCCGGGGGCCGTCGGTCCCGCCCCGCCCGCGAACAGCGACAGCTGCCAGGTCGCAGGACGCTTGCCGCCGCGAGCGATGCGCGGCCGCGACTCGGGGTCGACCGACATCGCCTCCAAGTTCCCAAGGATCTCGCGCGCGCGTGTCAACACTGCCGGCGGCAGGCCTGCCAAGCGCGCGACCTGGATCCCGTAGCTTTTGCTCGCGCCGCCCGGCACGAGGCGCCGCAGAAACACCACGTCGTCCTGCCACTCGCGCACGGCGATCGACAGATTGACGACGCCCTCGCGCGTGTCCGCCAGCGACGTCAGCTCGTGGTAGTGCGTCGCGAAGAGGGCGCGCGCCTTGATCTGATCGGCCAGGCATTCGGCGACCGCCCACG
>SXIE01000332.1 GCA_005772945.1 Pseudomonadota bacterium | reverse complement strand
CTTCGGCCCCGTTCGTGGCGACCCTGGTCGACGTGCTCGGGCTCATCATCTACTTCTCGATCGCGCAGATCGCCTTTGCGGGGCACCTCGTCTGACCCTTGGGACATGCGGTCCTTCGATGGATTTGCCTTGCGGATTCGGCGGTCATCTGTCACATCCCGGCCGCCTCACGCCTCACAAGATCGACAAAGTAGGTCCCATGTTAGACCTCGAGCTCGAGACGATGATCAGCCAGCAGCTCGTGGGCCACGGCGTCACGAACGAACGCGTCCTGAACGTCTTTCGCCGCGTACCTCGCCGCCCTTTCGCGCCGGACTACCTCGAGCACAAGGCGTACGCGGACGTCGAGCTGCCCATCGGGCTCGGCCAGACGATCTCGCCGCCTTACATCATCGCGCGCATGCTGCAGGAGCTCGCGCCGCTGGCGGAGGGGCGCGTGCTAGAGATCGGCACCGGCTCGGGGTTCGTGACCGCGCTGCTCTCCGGCCTCTGCGCCCAGGTCTACACCGTCGAGTACCTGCCCGAGCTGGCGGCCCGTGCGCGCAAGACGCTGCTCACCCAGATGGGCCTCACGAACATTCACTTCCACGTCGGCGACGGGTTCTATGGGTGGTCGGACAAGGCCCCGTTCGACGCCATCATCGTCGACGCCGCCGCGCTCATGGTGCCCGATCCCCTCATCGGGCAGCTGCGTCCGGGCGGGCGTCTGGTGATGCCGATCGGCGAGCGGGAGCAGCGCCTGCACGTCATCGAACGCATTGATATCATGGAGGAAAAGACGACGATTCTGCCCGAGAATCAGTTCGTCGGGCACCTCCTCAAGCTCGAAGGCGACGCCGACGAGGATTGATGGCGCGGGCCAAGGCCTGTGCGACTTCGACACCGAACGCTTGACCTCCGGACTGGCGGCCATAGAGTGCGGCCTGGTGCGGGCGCCGCTGGTTCGGCGTCTGGCGTGACGCCACGACAAGGGATGAAACGATGATTACGATCAGCGACGCGGCAGCCCGGAAGATCAAGCAGATGGCCGAGGAGCACCAGGTCGCCCACACCGGCGTGCGCGTGATGGTCGTCGGCGGCGGGTGCTCGGGCCTCACCTATGACATGGACTTCGAGACCGACGCGCGTGAAGGCGATCTGGTCGTGGCGCACGACGGCGTGCAGGTGTTCGTCGATCCGATGAGCATGGGCTACCTCGAGGGCACCCACATCGACTTCGTCGAGACCTTCAGCTACGCGGGCTTCCAGTTCGAGAACCCCAACGCCCAGAAGGGCTGCGGGTGCGGGAAGTCGTTCACGGTCTGACGGTGCGGGCGGCTATCGCTCGGGGGTGCCGGGCCTCAGGTCGAGTTCGAACCTCACCTCGACGTCGCGATTCGCGTCGCAGCGCACTTCGACCTCACACCCCCCCTCCGCCGTCTCGACGCTTGCGCCTTCCGTTAGATGCGGGCAGGGGTTCGTCCAGCGCTTCTCGCTCTCGGCATACACGCCCTCGAATTGGACATCCGTGACCCACACGGTCAGTCGGTTCGGCGGGTCGCCGGGCTCACAGATGCCAACGTCATGGAAGGCGAAGGAACCGGCCGCGGTCCCGTACCCGGACGCGCACGCAGGTTGGCCCAAGTAAGTCTCGGCGTGCTTCCGCAGAGCCCCTTTGGTCGAGACGGTTTGTCCATCGGCGTCCACCAGGCGCATGGCGAAGCAGAGAACGGACGCCCCCGCCGGCAGGTGGGAAACGATCTGGAGATCGAAGAACCCAAACTCCCGATGGGAGGGGGCAGGCGCGGGCGAACCGGTGATGGCTTGACCCTCGCGGGCATCGAGGCAGGCGGGCGTCGACGCCGCGCAAAGCAGGACGGCCAGGGCGATACGTGCGTGCATGGGGATCTCCGTGGCGGCGACGTTCAGATCCCTGTGATTAAGCCATGCGGATCCGAGGCGCTGTCAAGCGCTTCCATCGCACGCGGGCTCGGTCTAGCGTGGGGCATGGCCCATGCGATGCCCAAGCCGAAGCTCTTCCGCGACCCCGTCCACGACACGATCGCGCTGCCGCAGGAGTCGCCTGGGGATAGGCTCCTCGTGGTCCTGCTCGATACCGCGGAGATGCAGCGGCTTCGGCGCATTCGGCAGCTCGGGCTGACGAACCTCGTCTACCCGGGCGCCGAGCACTCGCGCTTCCAGCATTCGCTGGGCGTCCTCTGGCTCGCGCACCAGATGCTCGCGCGCCTCGGGCGGCGGGTGTCGATCGGGCAGGACACGCGTACGATCGTTCTCGTCGGCGCGCTCCTTCACGACGTCGGGCACGGCCCCATGTCGCACGCGCTCGAGGCCGTCACCGGGATCCGTCACGAGCGCTGGACCGAGGCGATCATCCGCGCGCCCGACAGCGGGATCGGTCGGGTGCTGCGCGCGCACGACCCAGGGCTGCCCGACCGCATCGTTGCACTCTTCGGCAAGGGTCCGCTGCCTGCCGGGACGCCAGCCTTCGCGCGTGAGATCGTCAGCTCGCAGCTCGACGCCGATCGCCTCGATTACATCCTGCGCGACGGCCACGCGACCGGGGTCCGCATCGGCAGCTACGATCTGGCGCGCATCATGGCGCTGCTCGAGCCCACGCAAGACGGCGCCGGCGCGGCCGATCAGCACCTCGCCATCCACGTGGGCGCGCAGGAGGCGGTCGAGGGATACCTCCTCGCGCGCTTCCATATGTACAAGCAGGTCTACCTCCACAAGACCTCGCGCGCGGCCGAGCGCATGCTCGAGGCGGCGCTGCGGCGCGCGGCCCTGCTCGGGCGGGGTGGCGCGGATCCCTTCGGCCGCCTCATCCGCGGCGAGACCTTGAGTCCGAGCGAGTTCGCGACGCTCGACGACGTCGATGTCCTCGCGGCGCTCAAGCGCTGGACCGACGACGCCGACCCCTCGCTCGCCGATCTGGCGCGCGGGCTGGTCGGCGGGCGCGCGCTCTGGAAGCCGCTCGCGCTGGCCGGCGACGAGACGCGCGCGGCCGAGCAGATCGAGGCTGCGCGGGCCGTGGCGCGGGTCCGCGGCTACGAGCCCGATGCCGCCGTCTTGGTCGACACGTCGCGCGACTCGCTCTATCGACCGTTCACGGGGCTGCGCGCGGCGGGCGACACGAGCCATGACGACTCGATTCGGCTCGTCGATGGCGAGGGGCGCGCCGCGTTCATCGAGGACCGCTCGGAGGTCGTCAAGATGCTGGCCCACCTCGAGGTGCGGCAGCGCCTCCTGTGCGTGCATCCGGGGATCCGCGACCCGGTCGCCAAGACGCTGCGCGTCGCCGCCGACGCCTGAGCGCCGCGTCCGGGCCCGATCAGCTGCGGCGCGCCGCGGCCTGGGCGACGAGGAACGCGCGTACGTCGGCGACGAGCTCGTCGACCGGGCGTAGCTCCGAAACGCCGCCGACGATGCGCTCGACGGCGACGGGCGCGCCGAACGTCACTTGCACGTCGATGCCAGAGACGACCGCGAGCCCGCCCTCGGGCGGCAGGATCTTGGCGCTGCCGTCGATGTAGAGCGGCAGAATCGGGGTGCGCGTCGCGCTCGCGAGATGGAAGCCGCCCTTCTTGAACGCGCCGAGTTCGCCGGTGCGCGAGCGGCCGCCTTCGGGCGCGATCCAGACGCTGGTGCCGCTGTGGATGAGGTCGCCCGCGACCTGCATCGAGGCGGCGGCGCGGGCCGGGTCGCCACCGCGCACGACCGAGACGAAGCCGGCGTCGCGCATCGCACGACCCCAGATCGGCACGCGGAACAGCTCGGACTTGGCGACCATGCGAAGGCGTCGCTGGAAGGCGACGTACACGATCGGGATATCGAAGTAGCTCGCGTGGTTCGACATGAGCACGAACGCGGGCGCCGCGGTGCGGTGCTCACCGTGAACGACGTTCACATGCGTGCCGGCGCGCGCGAGAATGCCGCGCGCCCAGCCGTCCAGGCGTCGGTCGCCTTTGTCCATGTCGAGGCGCCCGAGGGCCGCTTCGACGACGGTCGGAACCGAGATGGCGAGGGTCTTGTAGAGGACGTAGAGGGCGCGGCGGTAGCCGTCGATGCGGGTTTTCACGGGCGCATCCTAGGCGCAGGTGGGGGGTGTCGGCCAGCGGAACTGGCGGTCCGGCGCGCGCCATGCGGGCCGCGGCGGCGGTGAATGGCGGTGAATCTCGCCGCTTTACTTCGGAGGGTGGCTGGGTCACATTCGCCCAGCGGGGGGTCGCGTCGCCAGGCAACTCTGAGGTTGTCCATGGTCAGCGCGCGCGCTCCTCGTTCCCTCGTCCAACGCAAGTCCTCCGCAGCAGCGGAGAGCGCCGTGCAGCGTTCGTCGCGCGCGGATGGCGTCAAATCTGTATCCGTTCAGGCCCCCGAAAAGCTGGATCGTTTCGATCACTTGCAAGCAGGGGGATCGACAGCGTGATCGCGCCGTGCTGTACGGTCGCGCGTGGACGCGGAGAAACGGATCGCAGAGCTCGAAGCGCAGCTGGTCG
>SXIE01000331.1 GCA_005772945.1 Pseudomonadota bacterium | reverse complement strand
GGGCGCCGCGCGCGCCGAGGCCGCACTCTTGCTGATCGATGCAAACGAGGGCGTGCGCGCCATCTGCGCACGCCAGGGCAAGGTCTTCGAGTACGCCTTCTTGCTCGATGCGCTCGAGGCCGAGCGCGACCAGGGAATCACCATCGACTCGGCGCGCGTCTTCTTCAAGACCGCGCTGCGCGACATCATCGTCATCGATGCGCCCGGCCACATCGAGTTCCTCAAGAACATGATCTCGGGCGCCGCGCGCGCCGAGGCCGCACTCTTGCTGATCGATGCAAACGAGGGCGTGCGCGAGAACAGCCGACGCCACGGGTATGTCCTCGGGCTTCTCGGGATCCGTCAGGTCACGGTCCTCGTGAACAAGATGGATCTGGTCGACTGGTCCCAAGACGTCTTCGATCGGATCGAGGTCGAGTACCGCGCGTTCCTCGCCGAGATCGGGCTCGCGCCCGAGCGCTTCATTCCGATCGGGGCGCGCGATGGCGTCGGGGTCGCGATGCGCGGCGACCGCGAGATGCCGTGGTACGACGGGCCGACGGTGCTCGAGGCGATCGACCTCTTCAAGAAGGCGCCCGACAAGGCCGAGGGCGCGCTTCGCTTGCCGGTCCAGGACGTCTACAAGTGGAACCGCGACGGCGACGAGCGCCGCATCATCGCGGGCCGCGTCGAGAGCGGGCGCCTCCGGGTCGGCGATACGATCGTCTTTTCGCCGAGCGCCAAGCGCGCCACGATCGCGTCGATTGAGGTCTTCAGCGCGCCGACGCCGACCGAGGTCACGGCCCCGCACTGCACGGGCATCACGCTGACCGAAGAGCTCTACATCGAGCGCGGCGAGGTGGTCAGCCACGTCGAGCGCGCGCCCCGCGTGTCGAGCCGTTTCCGCGCGAACGTCGTGTGGCTCGGACGTGCGCCACTCACGCTCGGCAAGAGCTACAAGCTCAAGCTCGCGACCGTCGAGATCCAGTGCCGACTGGCGGCGATCAAGAAGGTGCTCGACGCGAGCACGCTCGACGCCGAGACGGGCCGCTTCGAGGTGAAGCGCCACGAGGTCGCCGAGGTCGTCATCGAGGCGCGCCGCTCGATCGCCTTCGACACCATCGATCAGATGGCGGCGACTGCGCGCTTCGTGCTCGTCGACGGCTACGATGTGGCCGGCGGCGGCATCATCCTCGAGGCGGTCGAGGACGCGCTCGCGGCCCATCGCGACGAGGTCCAGCGCCGCACGTTCGCGTGGGTCGGCGGGCTCGTGTCGAGCACCGATCGTGCGGCGCGCTCGGGGCATCAACCCGCGCTGGTGCTGCTCACGGGCGCGACGAACGTCGGCAAAGCGGCGATCGCCAAGGGCCTCGAGCGCCGCCTCTTCGACGGCGGGCAGCACACGTATCGACTCGACGGCAAGAACGTCTTCCTCAGCGTCGGTCCGGCCGACGCACCCGCGGATCAGCGCTCGGGACACGGGCGCGAAGGCCTCGTCGCGGCGGCTCAGGAGCGCGGCGAGATGGTACGCCGCTATGCCGAGGTGGCGTATTTGCTGCTCGACGCGGGCCACATCGTGGTGTCCACGAGCAACACGTTCGGCCTGGCCGACCACGGGGTCATCCGCACCCTCGTCGCGCCGCATGCCGTCCTGCATGTGCACGTCGGGAACGAGGCGACCGAGGACGCGCCGGATCTGGTGCTCGGATCGCTGGGGTCGTACGAGCCGCCCGCGGACCTGGTCGCGTCGGCCGTGGGCCGCGTGGTGGCCCTGCTCGTCGAGCGTGGACTCGCGCGAGCTTGACAGGCCAGCCGGCGCTATCTAAGGTCCGCGGCCCATCCGACGCGGGCCCGCGAGCGGCGCGCGACGATGGGCAGACCACCCAACGAGGTAGCGATGTATTCGGTCACGGCTGGCCCCGACATTCAGGAATTCCCGACCCGCCTCGAAGCGATCCAGCGCGCCAAGGCGCTGTCGCTCGAGCTCAAGCAATCGGTCGTCGTCGTCGACCCGCAGCAGCGCGAGCGCATGACCTACCAAGGCGGCGAGCTCGAGAGCTACACCTACGAAACCAGAGCCGGACGGATGGACTCGTAAGAGCCGAGGTTCGCGCAGGCCATCTTCAAGACGGCCTGCGAGCCTCGCCTACTTGCCGGATCGGAATCCCGCGCGGACGATCCTCCAGGTCTCCAGCCACGGTCTCCATTCGCTGAGGTCGAAACGTAGGATGCCACGCCCGATGAGGGCGCGCGTGTCCCGAACGTGGACGTCGGTGTAGAGGGTCGAGAGACCGCGCGTCGGGTGCAGCATGTCCTGGTGCTTGGCGCCGTGGATCGTGATGGCGAGGCCCTGATCGGTCTCGCCTTCGAGGTCATAGACCAGCGTCTCGCGCATGCGCTGCGGGGAGATCTTGATGGTGCCGCGGCACGGGGTCGCCGTCGTCGTAAGCTCGCCCGCGTGGATGCCGTCGATCGTGAGGCGACCCGTGAGGCTGCAGAGGATGTGACCGCGGCGGCGCGCCTCGGGCCAGTCGATGTCCCAGATCGGACGGATGTCGAACGTGACGCGGACATTGCCGATGAGGGCCCCAGAGTTGGCGTCGAAGCGATCCACCTCGCCCGCCATGTTCTCGAAGAACTCGATGCGCGCGGGCTCGACCGCCGGGGCCTGCGCGGGCTCGGGCGCCTTGTGCGAGGCCTTCGCGAGAGGATACTGGCGCGTGACCTTCTCGACGCGGCGCGCGACGAAGCCCGAGGCGCGCTCGGCAAACGCCATGATCGTCATCATCGGGTTGGCGCCCAGCGGGCCCGGGACCGACGAACCATCGACCACGAAGAGGCCCGGGACGTCGTGGGTCTCGTGCTCGGGACCGACGACGGAGCTGCGCGGATCGCGCCCCATGCGGCACGTCCCGAGCGGATGGAAGCTGCTGACGTCGAGGTCCGACGCGCGGATCTCGCGCATCGCGTCGCGCTGCATGCGCGCGAGATCGTCGCGATTGCGCAGCGCTCCGAAGCGCCCGTAGACGCCCGGGAAGACCGCCTTGGCACCGGCGGCGAAGTAAGTCTCGGCGAGCAGGATCTGCCCGGCGATGTGCTTGCGGCGGTCGGTGTCCGTGAGCTGGTAGAGCATCTGCGGATGGCCGCCCGGGCCAAGGATGACGCGCCCGCGGCCGCTGTCTGCGACCATCAATCCGAACGAGGCGAGGCGGTCGAAGTTGTCGATGAGCTCGGTCCAATCCGGTCCGATCTGCGGCATCCAGGCGGCCATCAGCCGCAGCGGCATGAAGACGCCCTCGAACGTGATGCCGTGACGCTGGTACGAGGTGATCCCGTAGCTCTGCGGGATCCCCTCCCAGCCGCGCAGCTCCTCGTCGAACACCGCGATGGCGCCCGAGGCCGGATGCAGCGTCAGGCCGCGCCCGACCTGCCCCGAGCGGTTCGCGAGCCGCTGGCGAAGCAGCAGCGCGGGGGTCGGCAGGGTCCCGCCCGCGAGCGTCACCGACTTCGCGCGCACGGTGATGTGGGCGCCGGTCGTGCGACGCGACGCGAAGGCGCCTGTGCCGGGATCGACGACCTCGGCGCGCACGCCCACGGCGCGGTCGCCGTCGAGCAAGACCTTGACGACGCGCGCGTGATGCACGAGCACCGCGCCCTGCGAGAGCGCGGCCGGGATGATGGCGACGTCCGCCGAGCGCTTGGCGCCGGTCGGGCACCCGAAGGCGCACACCCCCTGCCCGTCGCACCCGGGCGCGTTGCGCGGCAAGGGCCCGTGCTCGAGCCCGAGCGCCTCGGCGCCGCGCGCGATGACGCGGGCCGATCCGCCGAGGTAGGCGTCGCCGCCGGGCTCGACCTGCAGCGTCTTGGCGGCGCGATCGAAGAACGGCGCGAGCGCCTCGCGGCCGAACTCGCTCAGGCCATCGTCCATGACCCAGCGCTGGAAGACCTCGTCGCCGGGTGTGAGGCACGTGCCCGAGTTGACGGTCGTGGTGCCGCCGACGCCGACGCCCATCCACACCGGGATGGTCGGCGACCCGAGCGCGGCGGTCAGGCCGCCATCGCGATAGTGGCGCGTCATGCGGTCGAGCGGGTCGCCGGCGAAGTCGGTGCGATCGCGGGCCGGCCCTTCTTCGAGGATGATGACCGCCAACCCCTCGGCCG
>SXIE01000330.1 GCA_005772945.1 Pseudomonadota bacterium | reverse complement strand
GCAGCGCGCGCGGCGCCGACAGCCGCAGGACCTCGTACGCGCGCGCGACCGCCGGCGTCACGAAGTTCGCGAGCGAGAGCTTGTTGACGATGGCGCCGTTCAGCTGTCCGTCGGCCAGGTGCTCGCGCAGCTCGTCGACCCCGGCGCCCGCGCCGCGCACATCGCCCAGGCGCCGCTCGAGGCCGCTGTCCCAGTCGACGACGCTCGGGCCGCTGCCGGCGGGGTAGGCGGTCACGGCCGCGCGCGGCGGGAGTCGCGGGGCGGTCAGCGCGATCCGGTAGTAGTCGATGGGGGTTCGCGCGTCGGCGGTGCGGCCGACGTGGTAGGCGCCGTAGTCGATGTCGCGCGCCGTCGTGGCCGCGCGGCGGCCCGTCATGAATGCAAAGCGCGCCTCGCCCGTGGGTCGCTTGGCGTTCATCGCGTGGGCGATCAGCGACTCCTTCAGGGCGCGCCCGAGTCCGATTCCGCGGTGCTCGCCGTGCACCGTCACATCGGCGATGAAGAACGTGACGCCGTCGCCGAGCGTCACGTCCTGGCGTGGGCCGTCGAGCTCGCTGACGTGCTCGATCGCGAAGCCGATCGCGGCTCCGACGAGCGTCCCCTTGGGCGGGAGCTGCGGGCTCGGCTTGCCTTGCACGATCGCGAGGCAGATGGCATCGGGCTCCTGCACGAGCGCGCTCATGCGCTCGAAATCGATGTCACTCGGAGGCGCCTCGTCGCTGGCCTTGTGCATCGTCTCGTAGGCGCCGCGTATGGCCGGCCAGTCGGCGCTCGTGATGCGCACGAGCTTGTAGCCGGCGCGCAGCTTGCTCGGAGCGACGGGCCACGCAGGCGCGCGATCGACGAGCCCGGCGGTGCCGTCGCCCGCCCCGACACCATCGCGGGCAAGCGCTACGCGCTCTTCGCGAGCGACCTCGCCGCGAGCGACCTCCGTGAGGGAGGCACCTAGCCGCTGGAAAAGCGCCTCGACGTGCGTTGCGGTGACCTCGGGGTGCAGCCGGAAACGGAGGCTGCGATCGCCCGCCGCGTCGATCATGTAGCCGCGCCAGAGGCGCTGCGCGATGACCTGATCGAGCGCCTCGGGGCTCGGCAGATCGAACCCGAACGACCACCCGGTCACGCGCGGATTCAGTAGTATATTCGGGTGCGTACCGGTGAGCTCGCACAAGCGGCGTCCCACCTCGCCCATGATGGCGTCGGGCGAGGCCGCGGCGAGAATCTCGGCATAGAGCGCCCCGCGCACGGCCGACGCCGCCGCGATTTCGGCGCGCACCGGGATCGGCCAGCGCGCGAGCGTGGCCCCCAACTGCGCCTTCTTGGCGGCCGTCACGATGTCCGGTGGGCTCGGCAGGTCGAAGCGCGTGTGCCAGAAGAACGGCCCGCCGAGGTGGAACCCCGTCTCCACCTCGTCGATGACGAGCGGCACGCCGAGCCACGCCGTGATGGCCCGCACCGCCCGCATGAAGCGCGCCGTCACGTAGCGCTCGCCCGCCTCGGCCTGCATCGGCTCCACGAGGACCGCCACGACCTGGTCGTCGGCGAGCGCGGCTTCGAGCGCCGTGAGCGCCGCTATCTCCGCCGCGAGCAGCGCGTCGTCGCCTGGCGTCAGCAGGCGCTCGGCGGCGGGCTTGCGCCACGTGGTCAGCCACCCGGCCGGCTCGGGCGCGGGCACCGACGGGCTCGGCCACACCGGCAGATCGACCCAGCGCGCGGCGGCTCCGGCGAGCAGGGTCCGCCCGTGGAACGCCCCGCGGAACGCCACGATCGCGCGCCGCCCCGGGCGTTGGGTCGCCGCCGTCGCCAGCGCGATCTCGATCGCCTCGGCGCCCGAGTTCGAGAAGCGCACGTGGGGGAGCGCGGGGGAATGTGCGGTCGCCGTGGCCTCGCGCAGGTATGACGCGAGGCGCTGCGCCTCGGGGGGCTCACCGGCGCCGCTCGGGCCATTGTCGATTGGGGTCGCGGCGAAGCGCCCGAGCCACAGCGCGTCGACCACGGCCGGCGGGTTGATGCCCGCCGCGTGGGTCGCGAGCTGGCCGGCCGCATCGAAGAGGACGATCGGATCGTCGTCGACGCTCGCCAGGTACGGCCCGGACGATCGATAGAGATCGATCACGGGCGGCTTCTTGTCGTCGGCGACGAACGTCCCCGCGCCGAGGCGCTTCATGAACGCCTGCGAGCGGGGCAAGAGGGGGCGCGCGTCCGAGCCGCCCACCGCCTTCGCCGGCACCTGACACGCAGCCGGCCGGCGCGACAGGAAGCGCGCGGGGTGCAGGTGGCGGATGCCGAAGAGCGCGTCGCTCAGGTGGCGCGCGAGGAGGCGCGCGGCGCGCTCGCCGCTCGGCATCGGGACGCGCACGGCCGTCTCGGTGAGCTCCGCGGCGACGCCGCGCGCCTTGAGCGCCTCGGCCAGCGGGCGCGAGAGCGCGACGTGGGCATCGAGCTGCGTGAACGGGATCCGGAACGTATGCGCGTTCTCGCGAAGGCCGCGAAGCGGCTGCCCAAGAGAATGCTCCGAATCGAACTCGGGGTAGAGGCCGTAGGGCTCGAGCGCCTCCTCCATGCGATGCACCGTCTCGAGCGCCATCACCGGATCGGCCGCATGGAGAGCCGCCCGCGCGAACGGATCGTTCTCGAGGACGCCCGGCTCGTTCCACTGGACCTGCACCGGATACGTCGCGTAGCGCACGACGTCCGAGCCGGCCGCGCGGTAGTTGCCGCTCTTGCCGACCCCGCCGAACGGCATCATCCCCGACGCGCGATTGGTCGAGCGGTTCCAGTTCACGCAGCCGACGTGGGTGTGCAGGTAGACGGCCTCGAATGCGGCCCGGCGGGCCGAGAAGATCGCGACCGAGAGGCCGAAGGGGCTGGCGCTGACGACCTCGAGCGCGTCGTCGAGCCCGTCGACGACAGTGACGGCGAGGTCGGGTCCGAACACCTCTTCGCGCGTGTAGTCCGAGTCGTGCTGCTTCGTGATCTGGTGGATGGACGGTCCGCGCCAGGCGCCCCCCTCCTTTAGAGTATCGCGCAGCTCATCGCGCAGGGCAGGGGCGAGCAGCACCTCGGCGCCCGCCTCGCGCCCGGCGCGGCAGAGCGCCTCGAGCCGGTCGCGGTCGCCGCACGACGCCATCGGCCCCATGAAGACGTCGGTGGTCGGATCGCCGAACGTGAGGCGCTCGGCGGCGCGCACCAGGCGCCCGATGACGGCGTCGGCGATCGTGCGCGCGACCAGGACGCGCGAGGTCGCCGTGCAGCGCTGGCCGGTCGTCAGAAAGCCGCCGAGCAGGACGCCCTCGAGCGCCTGATCGAGGTCGGCATCTTCGAGGACGATCGCCATGTTCTGGCCGCCCATCTCGAGCGCGGCGAGGACCTCAGGCCGGTCGAGGAGTGCCTTTTGGATCGCCTGCCCCGAGCGCCACGATCCGGTGAACGCGACGCCGCGCAGCTCGGGCGCGCGGAGGAGCGCTTTCCCGACCTCGGGCCCGCCCTGAATCATGTTCAGGACGGGCGGCAAACCCGCCGCCGCCCAGGCTTCCATGTAGCGCTGGAACGCCAGCGGTGTCCGCTCGGAGGGCTTCACCACGACGCAGTTGCCGGTCGCCAGCGCTGGCATGATGTGCGCGTGGCAGACGTGCAGCGGCGCGTTGAACGGCCCGAGCACCGCGATGACCCCGAGCGGATGGTAGCGGCACTCGCCGGGCACGTCGCTTGCGCCCCAGGGGCGGACGAGAGGCAGCTGCTGCTCGGCCACGAGATCGACGCGCTCGATGAGCGAGCTCGCCTCCTGGCGCGCCTCGCGAATGGTCTTGCCCATCTCCTGCGTGATGGCGCGCGCGAGCGCCTCGGTCCGCGGCGCAAGCTCGCGCGCGAAGCGTCGAAGGGCCGCGATGCGCTCCTCGGACGGCAGGGCCGCCCACGCCGGCCAGGCCCGCGCGGCCGCCTGCACCGCCAGCGCGGCGTGCTTCGGATCGGTCGGCGCTTCGAGGACGACCTCGTCGGCCGTCGCCGGATTGACGCTGCGGATGGCCCCGGACCCCTCGGGCTTAATCCACTGGTTGTCGATGAAGTTGCCGCGCGAGAATTCCATGCGTGCCTGCTGCTTCGCGAATCCGCGGGACGCTAGCAGCGCAGCCAAAATAGCGCTAGGACAGCCTCATGACGCACCCGAACAAGGCCACCCCGAACGCGCCTGGAACCTCAGGGCAAGCGCCGAGCGCTCTTCGCGAGCCGGCCCCCACGACGATGTCGGGCCTCCCGCTCGAGCCGGTCTACGGCCCGCCCGACGGCAGCGCGCCGCCTGCCGGCATCGGCCAGCCGGGCGAGTATCCCTACACGCGCGGCCCCTACTCGACGATGTACCGCGGGCGCCCGTGGACGATGCGCATGTTCGCCGGCTTCGGCTCGCCCGAGGACACGAACCGCCGCTTTCACTACCTCCTCGAGCACGGCCAGACGGGCCTCTCGACCGCCTTCGACATGCCGACCCTCATGGGCTACGACCCGGACCACGCGCTCTCGGGCGGCGAGGTCGGGCGCGAGGGCGTCTCGGTCGCGTGCCTCGACGACATGCGCCGCTTGTTTCAGGGGATCCCGCTCGACCGCGTGACGACCTCGATGACCATCAACGGGCCGGCCATCGTCGCGCTCGCGATGTACTTCGCCATCGCCGACGAGCAGGGCGTCCCGCTCGCCAAGGTCGGCGGCACCATCCAGACCGACATCTTGAAGGAGTACATCGCCCAGAAGGAGTGGATCTGTCCGCCGCGCCCCGCGATGCGCATCGTGTCGGATATGATCGTCTTCTGTGCGCGTAACGCGCCGAAATGGCACCCGATCTCGATCAGCGGCTACCACATCCGCGAGGCCGGGGCGACGGCCGTCCAGGAGCTCGCGTTCACGTTGGCCGACGGGATCGGCTACGTGCAGGCAGGGGTCGACGCGGGCCTGGATGTCGATGACTTCGCGCAGCGGCTGTCGTTCTTTTGGGACGTCCATAACGACTTCTTCGAGGAGATCGCGAAGTTCCGCGCGGCGCGCCGGATCTGGGCAACGATCATGCGCGAGCGCTTCGGCGCGCAGAAGCCCGAGTCGTGGCGTTTGCGGACGCATGCACAGACGGCGGGCGTGTCGCTGACGGCGCAGCAGCCGCTGAACAATGTCGCGCGGGTTGCCATCCAGGCGCTCGCGGCGGTGCTGGGCGGAACGCAGAGCCTGCACACCAACAGCATGGACGAGACGTACGCGCTGCCGACCGAGGGCTCGTGCAAGGTCGCGTTGCGCACGCAGCAGATCATCGCCGAGGAGACGGGCGTCGCGAACGTGGTCGATCCGCTGGCGGGCAGTTGGTTCGTCGAGAAGCTCACCGATCAGATCGAGGCGGCGGCCTGGACCTACATCCGCAAGATCGACGAGCTCGGCGGGATCGTGCGCGCGGTCGAGATGGGCTACCCGCAACGCGAAATCGCGGACTCGGCCTTCGACGATCAACGCAAAGTCGAGCGCGGCGAGCGCGTCATCGTGGGGATCAACAAATACCGCGACGAGGACGCCGCCGGCACGGGGATCCCGACGCTGCGAATCGACGACGCGGTCGAGCGCGATCAGCGCGCGCGGGTCGCGGCCGTCCGGGCGCGGCGCAGTCCCGAGGGTGCGCGCGCGGCGCTCGAGGCAGTACGCGAGGCGTGCAAGGGCGGGGCGAACCTGATGCCGCCGATCATCGCGGCCGTGAAGGCCGACATCACGCTCGGCGAGATCTGTGATGTCTTTCGCGATGTGTTCGGGGTGTACCGCGACCCCGTCTTCGTGTAATCAGTCGGCCTTGGGCAGCCGGTCCGCGGCAGCATCGGGGTGTAGCGCAGCCTGGTAGCGCGTCAGCTTTGGGAGCTGAATGTCGCAGGTTCAAATCCTGCCACCCCGACCACTTCCATTCGCGCGGGCGCGCGCTTCGTGGTCTTCGGGAGCGCTCGCCAAGAAGGGGCGACCGATGCGCTGGAACCACACTTGCTCGCTTGTTCTCGTCGCCTCCGCGGTGCTGGCAACGTCGGCGTGCGGCGGGAAGTCGGATCCGGCCGAGGCTCCCGAGGTCTCGGCGTCGGCCGACGCGGCACCGACCCCGCCGCCGCTGCCGCCCTATCCCGAGACGGATCAGGGCGTGCTCGATGGCTTCACGGCGGCGCTCGAGGCGCGCGATATCGCGTTGGTCCGCAGGTACCTCGCGCCCGAGCTCGGGGCCGAGCTGACGCGCGAGCACGACCAGCAACCCGAGAAGTTCTGGGCGGGTGGGGCGGCGTGGCTGACGAACGCCAAGACCGGCATGACCATCGCCACGAAGGCGGACGACGCCGGGAAGGTCGACCGCTGGCGAGCGCTGGTGCGCTTCGGCAACGGGACGGAAGAATCGATCCAGTTCGCGAAGGTCGAAGGCAAGCTGGTCATCGCCGACTTGTGACGGCGCCGACGCGCCTGGCTACGGCATCACGCCGGCTGTCTCCGCGGCCGCTCCGATGACGGCCTTGACGCTCTTCAGCGCGAAGCCGAGGTCGAGCGTCGCGACGGTGTCGTCGCCGTCGCCGCAGTGGTAGTGGCGATTGCGGAAGTTCGCGGTGTCCGTGAGCATCATCGCCGGGTAGTCGGCGAACCAGAACGGCGCGTGATCCGACCGTCGAAGGTCGCCGACGAGCGCGTTCGTCTTGATGCCGGCGCCGAGCTCGAGGACGACCGTCGGTAGGCCGGCGGCCGTGGCGTGGGCCTTCACGCGGGCCATCGGCGCGCGCGCGAGCTCGTCGCCGACGACCGCGATGAAGTCGCCGCGGCGCCCGTTGGCCTCGACGGCAGCGATCTGGTCGGGGAAGAGCAGCTCGAAGCCGGCCGGAAGCGTCTGCGATCCAGGCTCGCTCGACGTGAACCCGAGCATCTCGAAGACGAACGCGACCGCGACCTTTTCGCCGCGCCCGACGGCCCGCTCGACCCACGCGCGCGAGCCGATGAGGCCGCGCTCTTCCTCGTCCCAACAGGCCACGACGAGCGTGAGATCGTAGCGGGCCTGGCCCAGCACGCGCGCCGCCTCGAGCACCGCGGCGGTGCCGGTGCCCTTGTCGTCGGCGCCGGGGCAGTCGGGAACCGCGTCGTAGTGCGCGGAGACGACGACCTGATCCTTGCTTGCCGAGAGGCCGGGCAGGACGCCCACGACGTTGACGCCGGAGCCGTAGTCGTGGCGCTCCACCGTGAAGCCGGCCGCCGCAAAGGCCGTGGCGCAGCGGTCCTGAACGGCCTGCCAGTGGGCGATCCCGGGCGAGCGCGGGGCGGCGACGAAGGACAGGTCGGCCGCGTAGCGTGCGGGGTCCGCACATGCAGCGAGGCCGGCGGCGCTCGTCGTGGCGCACGCGCCCACCACGGTCTCGGCGGCGACCTCGGGTGCCGCATCGGCAGCGACCTCAGCCCCGGTCGCGGCGCCGTCGGCTCCTTCGGCCACGTCGGCCACGTCCCCCGCGTCCCCGTCCTCCGCCGGCGCAACTTCGGTGGCTGCGGCACCGTCCGCACCCCCGGTCGCCGAGCCGCCGCACCCTAGCGCCATCGCGACCGCCGCCGCCGCGCATCCCCATCGAGCCATGGCCGCCTCCGGTCCAGCGTGAGGCGGACACGCTGCGTCATCGCCACGCAAGACGCAAGCGTTGCACCGGCTCAGGCGGCCACCCGCCGACCATCGACCACGACCGCATGCTCCCCGAGCCGCCATGTGAGCCGTCCGGGCGCCTGTCCGGTCACTTGCATCCGTCCGCCATGTCTGAGCACGCCACGCCCGCTGCACGCCATGCACTTGCGTCGGTCGACGGCGCTGGAATCAACGCCCGCGGCTCGAGAACGCCGGCAAGACGGTCCCTCGCCGCCCTCGGCGGTTGCTCGTCGCGGTCATCGATGCGCGCGAAGACCTCGACGGCACCATCGTGGCTGTCACGCACAGCCCAGCTGTACTCCGCGAACTTCCGGTCGGGCCAGCGTTGGGATAGATAGGCATTGTGGACGATGCCCTCGCCGCGAATGACGCAGCTGCCCGCCTGAAGGCGACGTTCGAGCTATTTGATCTAGCAATCAAGATGCTCCGCGCGCGCATGATTCGGGACGACCCCACGCTTGCGGCGGCTCCGTCGGTCATGCAGGCGCGGATCGACGCGTGGGTTCAGGCGCGCCGTGGTGCCCCTGATGGAGACGGCGAAGGGACCCGTCGATGACCCCGTTGGAGCACGCGCTCGAGACGGTCGCGGCGGATCTGGACGCGCTCGGGGCTGCGTGGGCCGTCGTGGGCGGGCTGGCCGTGTCGGCGCGCGCCGAGCCACGCCTGACACGCGATGTCGACATCGCGGTGGCCGTCGCGAGCGACGCGGCGGCCGAGGCCCTGGTTCGACTGCTCACCCAGCGCGGCTACGAGGTGCTTGCTCAGATCGAGCAAACGGCGACCGGCCGTCTCGCGACGATTCGGTTTCTGTCGCCGACGGCTCCGATCGGCCGGGTGGTTGTCGACCTGCTCTTCGCGTCTGTGGGGATCGAGTCGGAGGTCGTCGCGGCCGCCGAGCGCATCGAGATCGCACCGGGCGTGTCACTTCCGATCGCTCGGACCGGGCACCTCATCGCGATGAAGCTCCTCGCCCGCGACGACCGGAACCGGCCCCAGGATGCCGACGATCTGCGAGCCCTCCGGGCCGTCGCAACGCGCGCCGAGCTCGACCGCGCCGCCGCAGCTGTCACCCTCATCTGCACCCGCGGGTTCGCGCGCGGCCGGGACCTCCAAGCGCTGTTCGACGCGCTCGGTGCTGACGGCTGGTGAGTGGCGAGCGCGGTACTCACAGCGCCGATCGACTTCAATGACCATAGCCGCACTCGTTGAACCAGTTGCGGATGTGGCTTGCGGGCAACGCATCCATGATGTGGTTCGGACGCAACAAGCGCACCTAGGCGCCGGGCGTAGCCGGGCACAGGACGAGCAGCTCGTCGGCCAGCCGCTCGAGTTGGTCCAGCCCATCGCCCAGCTCCCGAACCATGCGAACAGCATCCAGCTCTCCATACGAATGAGCGATCCGGTTTCGCAACGAGGTCATGGCCCCCATCGCTCGGACGACGTCGGCGCTCAAGAGCCCGGCGCGTCCAAGCGCTTCGAAGACCTCGCGCTGCGTCGCGGGGATATCGAGGCCACGCTCGCTCACGAGATGAGCCGCCAGGTCGACGGCATCCTGAATCGCTAGAAACAGGTTGAAGGCGAGGAAGGCCTCGAGTCGCTCATCGCTCGCGACAGCTTCTGCATCGATCGGCCGGGCCGCGCGCAGTCGAGCAATCCGCGTCCGCAGGAGCAGGAGCTTCTTGAGGAGAAGTTCAGCCACGCTGGCGCGCCTCCCGCTCGCGTGCCAGGCGGCGTGCGACCCCGGCCGCGCAGCGCGCGACGAACGGCTCTAGGTCGAACCAGCGTAGCGCCGCCTCGGCCTGGAACCGGGCCCAAGTCCCTGATGCGGCCTCATGGAGGAGCACGCCGTGGCGCGCGATTTCAAAGTTCAGATGGTCGGAGGTCTCCGCGAGGTCGATGGGGTGGGGCTCACGTCCCAGCGCGCCGCCAACCTCGGCAGCAATCTCGAGTCCGCGCCAAGGGGACACACCCCGAACGGCGACGTCGACGTCGCTCCACGGAAGGGCACGCCCGGTCGCGACGGAGCCGAATACGACCACGAGTTCGGCATCCGCCCAGAAAGCGGCGACCTCACGAAGCCGCCTGCGCAGTTCATCGATGTGCGCCGCCACGGATGCGGGTTTGGGAGGAGTCACGTTCACAGGAACGACGCTATTCCAGAGGTCCGCCGATAGCAACTCTCGGGTACCGCGGCAGTGGAGTGTCTGGGCCGTGCGCACGCAGCCAGCAGGATTCGCCAGCATGTTCGACAACGCTTCCATCCTCGTCACGG
>SXIE01000329.1 GCA_005772945.1 Pseudomonadota bacterium | reverse complement strand
GCTCATCCAGCGACGGGGATACAAGCTCAAACCGGACTCGCAACGCGTCTTCGTCGATCATTACCAGCGTGGATCACGCCGCACCCTCGGCCGTCAAGCGAGACCGGCAGTCGGATCGACAATTTCCGCACAGCCCCTTAGTGAATCGCTCGACTCGGTCGCCGGGTGGGGACAGCACGTCGACACGCGCTGGGACATCCTGGCGCCGCGGTGCACGCATCCGCTGACGGGCATCTCGTCAAGCAGCGTCGGTCGCCAGATCGACCGGGCGTTCGTGTTCGACGTCGATCCGAGCAACAACAACGTCTCGTCGGATGCCGACGCGCTGCCGATGTCGATGGCCATTCAGAACCTGATGACCGTCGACACGCATCAGATTCTCGACCTCGACGTGCCCAAGGGCAACGTCTGGGGAACCGGGACCCCGGACACCAATGCGACCGACGCACTCTGGCAATATGCCGTCACATTCGGTCAGGAATTTCTGATGTGCGGTGGCCAGCCGTGCAACAAGCTGTACTTCACGTTCAGCCTGGGCTTTGACGCGACGGCGCCGGGCTGCTGGCTCCATTTCGACGCAACGGCCTCGGCCGACAGCGGCACCTTTGTCGACCACTGGACGCCTGCCCAAACCGCCTATCCCGTGATCCAATGGGCGGTCCGTCTGACCGACGAGCTCGGCGGCCTCAACTGCACCCAGAACCCGCTCGGCGGTAACGACAGCGGCGTCCAAGCCGGCTACACCTCGTTCGATGAGGCGTACCACTTCTGCCACTCCTATGCGGGCGGCGCGAGTGTCACCAACGCGTCCAGCTGCACGGAGACCTACAGTCAGGACTCCTTCGGGTCGGCGGGAGGAAACTGACAGCTCCGCGCTTTCGGCCTGGGGCCGGACGACCGCGAGAGACGCGCCTGCGCCCCGCCATCAAAAAATTTCTTCGCGCGACCCGCGATCGTCTCGTGGCGCACGATGGCTACCGCAAACCACCTCGTGAACTTCCGTCCGGCTCCGTCTCATGACTGTCGCAAAGCAACGCGGCCGCCCGCTAAGGCCGCGTCGGCACACGACTTCCACGACCAGCCCACGCGCCACCTCGACGTGCTCGCGCTCCGCGCCGCCCGCGCCTTCGTCGACTCGGGGCTCCACGGCGTCAAGGCCTCGGTCGTCGCGGCCGTCGACGTCTCGACGCCGATGGCGCCGCTGTTTCTCAGCGGCCAGGTCCACGCGCTCACACTCGCACTGTTGGCGCTCGGGATGCGGTTCGACGACGACGGCGTCGTGCCGCTCTGGGCCTTCGGCAACGACGCCCGTCGCGTGGGCGAGCTGCGCCGTGGCGACCACGCCTCGTTCATCGATCGACACGTGCGCCCGCCCGCGCCGAGCGCCGCGTCCCAGATCCGAACGGCCGCCCGCCTCGCGCCGCTCATCGACGCGATCTGCCACGACCTCTTCCCGCGCGAATGGGAAAATCCAGGCGCCCCGTACCTACGCGAGGCGCGCGAGACCCCGGTCTTCGTCATCGTCCTGACGAGCGGCGACTGTCACGACATCGCCGAGACGACGCGCCTGCTCCGCCGCGCGAGTCACCTGCCGATCTTTTGGCAGTTCGCCGCCATCCCCCCGCCCGGCGCCCCGTCCGATCTCGCGTTCCTGCGCACGATCAGCGCGCTGCCCGGCACCTTCATCGACAGCTGCGGCTTCTTCGAGCCGCGCGATGTGACCGACGAGCGCGCCCTCTTCGCCGGACTCCTCAACGAGTTCCCGCGCTACCTCTGGTTGCCGGCCGTGCAGTCGATGCTGCTCGGGCGACCGCCCGCACCCGAGCTCCGCGCGGACGCCGAGGACGAGGTCATCGCCAGGACGCTTCTCGCGCTCCCGCATGACGAGGCCGATCGCCGCGCCCGCGCACGCCTCGCCCGCGAACGCCGACGCGCCGAGCGCGCGGCCCAATCCGCTCCCGAGGCCTCGCCCGCCTCCAGCGAAATGTCGCAACGCGCGCTCGACCTGGCGCGCCTCGTTCGAACCCTCCGCGCGAAGGAATGGGCCGACGAGCTCGACCCGACGAGCCCGGACCCCGGCGCCACGCCGCTCGCCACGCCGACGCGACGCGACGCGGAGGACGGCGAGGACACCGTCACGACCGCACCCGAGACACTGGCCCGCCGCGCGCGCCGCGAGGCACGGTCGCGTCAACTTTCCCACGCGTCGTGAGGGTCGTGGGCGGCGGAGACGAATCGGGCCGATGCGTGATACGCATGGTCCATGCGCGTCTCAGCCCCCATCCGATCACCCCTGCCCTTCCTCGCACTCGCCGCCCTGTCCGCGTGCAACTCCGACGCGGCGGCGCCGGCAGACACCGCCGCACCCGCGGACACCGCCGCGCCGGCGGACACCGCCGAAGCGTCCGACACCGCGCCGACGACGCAACCCGCCGATGGCACCGGCGACTCGGGCTCGGACGATAGCGGCGCCGCCGACACCGCGGCGGACGCGGCAGGCGACACCGGCCCCGCGGACACGGGTCCCCAACTGCGCACGGGGTTCGTCTCCCTCCGCAGCAACGTCGCCCCCGCGCACACGCGCATCGTCGCCACGTTCCTGCCGGGAGGGCCGGCCTACCACTGCCCCGAGCAGCCCTTCGGCGACTGCGTCTTCGTCCGCTGCACGCCGCGGCGCCCCGCCGACCCGCTCCCGGCGCCCGACTCGGGCGTCATCTCGATCGCGGGCGGGGCGGCGCCGGTGTCGCTGTCGCCGGGCGCCGACGGCACCTACGACATCGTGACCCAATCGACGAACCTCTGGTCGGGCGGCGAGGCGCTGACGGTCGCGTCGACGGGGGGCGACGTGCCGGCGTTCAGCGGCCAGGTCGGCGCGCCCATGCGCATCACGGTGACGTCTCCCGCGACGGGCGCAGCGGACTGGTCGCTCGCGCGCGACGCGGACCTCACGCTGACGTGGACGGGCGGCGCGGCGGGCGAGGTGGTGGTGCTCTTCGGGACGATGGCGACCGAGGATCCGAACGAAGTGGAGTGTCACTTTCAGGCCGCCGCGGGACAGGGGGTCGTGCCCGCGGCCGCGCTCGGCATGCTTCCGGCGGGCGACGGCTACTTCAGCGTGGCGAGCCGCAACGTGACACCGCTCGCGGCGGGAACCTGGAGCGTCCGCGTGAAGGCCGAGTCGGACGCGCTGAGCGGCGACGGGGCGCTCGTGCAGGGGAGCGTCGACCTTCGCTGAAGTGACTCCGCGCACGGATCGCTTTCGGTGGCGTTTGGCGCGCGTGCTGCGATCGCCTTGCTCCGAATCGCGTCAGGCGCTCGCGCGCACGAGCCCGTCCGCCAGGCGCGTGAGGATCTCCGGCAGCGCGAGCTTCGCGCGCCACTCCGCCGGGATGCCGTCGACGCCGAAGTAGGCGCCCGCGAGCTGCCCGTAGATGGCGCCGCAGGTGTCGGCGTCGTGGCCGAGATTGACGACCGCGAGGCAGCCGTCGCGGAAGTTGGGCGCGTTGGCAAATCCCCACAACGCCGCCTCGAGCGATTCGACGACGTAGCCGCCGCTGCGGATCTGGCGACGCGCCTTCTGGTGGTAGAAGCCGGCCGCGATGGCGTCGATCTTGGGGGCGAGCGGGTCGCGCTCCCAGAGGCCGGCGACGGGCGAGAAGCGTGGGCCCAGGAGGGTCTCGCGCGGGAGGCCCTGCAGAGCGCCGATGATGAGGCCGGTGTAGAAGCGGCAGGCGTCGACGGCCTCGCGCGCGCCGTGGGTCGTGAGGGAAGAGTGCCGGGCGTAGTCGATGGCGGCCTCGGGGTCGTCGCGGAACCAGAGGGGGATCGGCGCGAGCCGCATGAGCGAGCCGTTGCCGGCCGCGTCGGGGGCGAGCGATCCGGCGAAGTGCTCGCCGGTCCGCACGAACGCCGCGAGCGCCGAGCGCGTCGTGCTGCCGATGTCGAAGCAGCGGCCGGTGCTCGAGAGGTAGCCCTCGTCGTGCCACCGGACGTAGCGGCGCATCTGGTCGGCGGGGTCGAAGCGGTTGCACGTGACGAGGCTGGC
>SXIE01000328.1 GCA_005772945.1 Pseudomonadota bacterium | reverse complement strand
GCTCCAGGAGAAAGCCCCGTGGCGCGAGAGCCTCATCGCCTTCCGCTGCCCGATGGCCAAGGGCTATCAGAAGTGGGTCCAGTTCCAGCGCCCGATGCAGAACCCCTACATGGGCAAAGAGATGTTGGAGTGCGGCTCGAAGGTCGAGCTGACCCCGTGACGTCCTCGCCGGGTTTCGACGCCCGCGAGCGCTCTCGCGAAGAGCGCTGCGCGTTCTCCGCGAGCGACTTCGTCGGCCTCGGGCGCGTGCTCGGCCTCGTCCCAGCGCCGGACGCGCCCTATGCCGTCGCCCCCGTCGAGCGCCTCGATCACGAAGGCGCCCGCGGCGTCGTCGACCTCTGGCGCGTGCCGCTCGACGGCAGCGCCGCGACGCGCCTGACGGTCGGCGACACGCGCGACACGGCGCCGGCCTTCGGCCCCGACGGCAGCCTCTACTTCCTCTCGGACCGCGCGCGCCCCGCCGGCACAGCGACGCGCGACGACGAAAAACTCGTTCAAATTTGGGCACTTCCAGCTACTGGCGGCGAGCCGCGCCCGGTCAGCGACGAGCCGCTTGGGGTCGCCGACTTCCGCGTCGCGGCGGGCACGCTCGCGCTCATCACCGACGTCGTCCCCTCGGTACCGCACGACGCGCAACGCCAGTGGAGCGCCGACCGCAAGAAGAAGGGCCCCACAATCCAGCGCTACACGAGCTTGCCGGTGCGCTTCTGGGACCGCTGGCTCGGCCCCGGCAGCCCGCACCTCATCGCCTGCGATCTCGTCGGCACCACGCTCGCCGGGCGCCGCGACCTCACGCCCGACGCGGGCGAGGCCCTGCGCGAGACCGCCTGGGAGCTGGCCCCCGACGGCCTCCGCATCGCGATCGGCTGGCAGACGATGAATGCCCGCGACCGCATTTTCGATCGCGCCCTCACCCTCATCGACACGACGACGGGTGCCCGCACCGACCTCGCCGCGAGCCCGGGCGCCGTCGCGGGCGCCCCGCGCTTCTCGCCCGACGGGCGCCTTCTGGCCTTCACGCACTACGTCCGGACCGCCGACGCCTACGCGCATCGCTCCCTCTGGCTCGCGGCGCTTTCGGACGACGGCGCCCCGAGCGTCCGCGAGCTGACACCCAAGTGGGATCGCTGGCCGACCCCCATCGACTTCACGCCCGACGGCCGCGCCATCGTCACGCTCGTCGAGGACCGCGGTCGCCATCGCGCCTTCCTCGTCGATGCCACCTCGGGCGAGCCGCGCCCCATCGGCCCGAGCGACGGTTCCTGGGACGGCCTGCGCCTTCACGGCACGCAGCTCGTCGGCGTGCGCAGCGCGATCCTCCAGGCCCCCGAGCCCTTCGTCTGCCCTCTCGCCAGCGACGCCGCGCCGACCCCGCTCGCCACGCTCTCCGGTTTCGATCCCGCGCTGGCCCGCGACCTCGCGACGGTCACCGAGCGCGCGATCGAAGTCGAACCCGGGCGCACGGTCCAAGCCTGGCACATCCAGCCACGGCTCGATCCCGAAGCCACGCGCGACACGCGCCCGTCACGCACAGTCCTCTGGATCCACGGCGGCCCGGTCCACGCATGGACCGATCAATGGCACTGGCGCTGGAGTCCGCTGCTGATGGCCGCCCGCGGCTACGCCACCATCCTCCCGAATCCGGCCGGCTCGACGGGCTTTGGCGCCGACTGGGTCAACGGGATCTGGGGCAACACCTGGGGCGACCGTTGCTACGCCGATCTGATGGGGCTCGTCGACGCGCTCGAGGCCGAGGGCTCGCTGCGCGCCGCCGACACGGCGGTCATGGGCGGGAGCTTTGGCGGCTACATGACGAATTGGATCGGCGGCCACACCGATCGCTTTCGCCTGCTCGTGACCCACGCCAGCATCTTCCAGCTCTCCACCTTCAGCCTGACGACGGACGTGCCGGCCTGGTGGTGGCTCATGATGGCTGCAACGCCCTGGAGCGACCCCGCCTTCGATCGTCACTCGCCGTCGCGCTTCGTCGCCGCCTGGCGCACCCCCGTCCTCATCCTGCACGGCGAGCGGGACTACCGCGTCCCGCTCACCGAATCGCTTGCGCTCTTCGAAGCGCTCCAGCTCGCCGGGGTTCCCTCGGAGCTCGCGGTCTTTCCGGACGAGAACCACTGGATCGGGCGCCCTCAAAACGTCTGCGCCTGGTACGACGCGGTGCTCGACTTCCTCGAGCGCCGCTGGGACCTCGGAGAAGCTCTGATTCAGTAGGCGCCGATGACGCGGATAGTGCCCTGGGTCGTGCGGAGATCGATGACGCCGTCGCCGTAGTTGATCTGCCCGTTGGCCTCGCCCGGCAGGCTCGCCAGCGGGAAGAAGTCGAGGTTCTCGACGATGACCGTGCCGGGCTCGGTGGTCGAAGCGCTGAGGTCGGCGCCGAAGGTGTCGGGGATCCGGAGCTCGACATCGCCGTAGGTCGTCGCGAGCTGGATGTCACCGTCGCGGGGCGGCATGACCTCCGCGACCACCGCGCCGTTGGTCGTCGAGCCGCGCACGTTGCCGTAGACGCTCTGGAGCTCGAGGCTGCCGTTGTAGGTGTAGAGGTCGAGGTTCCCCTCGTGGCCGTTGACCGTGATCGACGCGTTGGTGGTCCGCAGATCCGCGTCGCCCAGCGTGCGGCGCAGCGTGATCCGTCCGTCGCTCGTCGCGACCCGCGCCACCACCACATCCTCGAGCGCGACCGCGCCGTCCTCGGTCGTCACCGACACGAACACGTCCGGGGGCACGCGCAGCTCGAGCCCGACCTCGTAGCCGCCGAACGTGGGCGCCGGCGGCACCGACACCGCCAGGTTCAGGTCGAGCGCCGAGCCGGTCTCGACCAGCGCGACCGCGTCGACCGCCGCCGCGGCCTCCTGCGGGGTGTCGAAGCCGCTCGCGAGGACGGACATGCGACCCTCGACCCGGCCACCGGGGAGACCCGGGAGGATCGTGACGCGCCCTTCGTAGTTGGAGATGACCACGCTACGCAGCGGCGCGTTGACCGACTGAAACGTGTAGTCGCGCGACGCGTACTCGCCGCACGCCATCATCGCAACCGAACCGAGACCCAAAACGACCCACATCGAACGACGCGCTAGCATGGTGAAACCTCCTCGGGATGGCGTATCTGGCGGGGAGGACCGCATGACGCGGTGCGTTATTCAGACCCCATCGTCAGCGTTTGTGAGCACGTTGTGAACGGTCTGTATGACCCCGAATCGCCGTGCTAAGAGGCCCGGATGGCAGCCTCCATCCTCGTCTACGGCGCGAACGGCTACACCGGACAACTGGTCGCACGCGAGGCCCGCGCGCGCGGCGTCGAGGTCATCCTCGCCGGCCGAAATGGGCCCGAGGTCCAGGCGCTAGCCGACGAGCTCGGCTTCGAGGCGCGCGTCTTCGGCCTCGACGTTTCCTCGACCATCGACGCCTGCCTCGAGGGCATCTCGGTCGTCGCGCACTGCGCCGGTCCGTTTAGCCGCACCGCGACCCCGATGATCGACGCCTGCATGCGGACGCGCGTCCACTACCTCGACGTCACCGGCGAGGTCGAGGTCTTCGAGGCCGCCCGCGCCCGCGACGAAGAGGCCCGCACCGCCGGTATCACGCTGCTGCCCGGCGGCGGCTTCGACGTGGTCCCGAGCGACTGCCTGGCGATGCACGCGGCCAAGCGCATCGCGCATCCCACGTCGCTGCGCCTCGTGATCCTGGTCGTCGGCCAGACCTCGCACGGCACCGCGACCACGATGGCCGAGAACCTCCCGCGCGGCAGCGCCGTCCGGAAAGACGGCAAGCTCGTCAAGATCCCGGCGGGGACCCGCACGCGCCAGATCGACTTCGGACGTGGCCCCCGGCTCGCGATGATCATCCCCTGGGGAGACCTCGCGACGGCGTGGCACTCGACGCGGATCCCGAACATCGAAGTGTACTTCGCCGTGACGCGCGGCCTGCAGGTCGGCGCCCGCGTCGTCGGCCTCATGCCGTGGCTCTTCGGCAATTCGCCCGTCCAGAAGATGATCAAGCGCACCATCGACCGACGCCCGGCGGGTCCTGACGCGGCCGCCCGCGCCGCGGGGCTCTCGGTCCTCACGGCCGAGGTCGAGAACGCCGCGGGCGAGCGCGCGGTCTCGCGGCTCGAGACGCCGGAGGGCTACACGCTGACGTCGCAAGCGGTCGTCGTGCTCGCGAGCCGCATGGCGGGCGGCGAAGCGCCGATCGGCTACCAGACGCCAGGCACGGCCTTTGGTCCGGACTTCGTGCTCACGTTGCCGGGGACGCGGCGTACTGATCTCTAGGGAACCAGGAGCGTCAGCCCTCGGAGGGGGTCTCGCGCTCTTCCGCCAGGTACTGGCGCAGGCACCCCGGCGAACAGAAGATCACGATCGCCGTCGGGCGCGTGACGGCCTGCGTCGTCGTCCGCGGGTCCACCAGCGTGCCACACACGGGGCACGCAAGCGTAGGCGAAGTCTCGGGAGAGGCGGAGCCGGACGGTGCTTTGTCGCTCACGGGCCGGAGCATGACCCACGCGCCGCAGCTCTGCAACTCCGATCCGTGAGGCGGAACGTTTGGAGGGCCTCGCTCAGCGCTCGTGCAGCACGGCTTCCAGTCGGTGCCCGTCGGGATCGCGAACGAACGCCGCGTAATAGCCAGGATCGTAGCTCTCGCGAATCCCGGGCGGTCCGTCGTCGACGCCGCCGCTCGTCAGGGCGGCCGCATGAAAGCGATCGACCGCATCACGGGTGGGGGCCACGAACGCGAGGTGGGCGCCCCTCCCAGGAGGACGCGCGTCGGCTCCGCTCTCGACGAGCGCGAAGGGCGCTTCGGCCTGGTACCCTTCAGGTCCATACCCGACGGCACGCGCACTGCGCCACAGGCTCACATAGCCGAGGGGCGCCAGGCACGCGTCATAGAACTGCGCGGCGCGGTCGAGGTTCTCGACGCCGATCGACACGTGATCGAAGACGAAGACTCTGGGGTCCTTGGGCATCGAGACCCGACATACCGGGCGTTGCGACGCGCCGCAATGCGCGCGACGCAGATCGGCGCGCTACGGGAGGCGGGCGAGCGCGTCGTCGATGAGGCTCGACGGGCGGATGGCTGCGGCGCTGCCGTACGCCTCGCGCGCCTGTTTCCGATCGCCGGCGCGCTCGGCCACCTGCCCGAGATCGTACCAGACGGCCGCCTGCGTGTCGGTGTCGCGCACGAAGAGGAACGCCTTCTCGAGGTCCGCCTTGGCGCCCGCGAGATCGCCTGCGAGCAGCTTGGCGCGCCCCCGACCGGCCCAGGCGCCGGCGAGCTCGGGGTCGGACGCGAGCGCTTCGCCAAACGCCTGGAGGGCACCCACCTGGTCGCCGGCACGCGATCGCTCGCGCCCTTGGGCGGCGCGCTGCTCGGCGGCGATACGCTTGTCGGCCGCATCGCTCGCGGCGACGGGCGCGTGGCTCGGTGCGCCGCGGAAGCGCGCGAGCAGCGCGTCGCGATCGGCGCCCGAGGCCCCCAGCGCCGCGAAGCCGACGATCGTTCCTTCGTCCTGGCCGGTCGCCAGCGCCGTGTCGATGACGTCGGGCGGCGAGCTCGCCAGCCCGAGCGATCCGGCCTCGGCCATCGTCCCGCTCTCGAGGTCGACGGCGAGGCGCGCCTCGCGGCAGGCGAGGTACTCGGCCTCGGCCGCGAAGGTCCATCGAATCCGCAGGTGCCCGCTGTCGCCCGCGCCCTCGGGCGGCCGCTGGGCGGCCTTCGCTTGCACGCGCAGCGACCAGCCATCGAGCCCCATGTCGCGCCGCACCTCGTCGGTGGACTTCTGAAACCCGGTCTCGCACGCCGTGAAGCGGTTCGCGAGGGCGGTCGCCGCCTCGGTGACGAGCGCGATCGGGAGCCGGTCGGCGACGAAGCGGCGGTCGCGCGCGCGGCGGGCGAGGTCGAAGGTCGTGAACTCGCGCAGCGGCTTGGTGTCCGGCCCACAGCCGGTCGCGCCGCGCGTGCGCGAGGCGAAGACGTGCGAGCCGGCGCTCCCGAGCAGGACGAGCGACTCGCCGGGATCGGCGCCGATGAACTCACGTTCGGGCGCGATGACGACGATCGCGCTGCCGTCGGACAGGTCGACCGCGAGCAGGCTCCATGCGGTGCTGGTGCCTGATTCACGGCACCCGGGGGCCTCGGGCCCCGCGTCGCACTCGCACGTTCGCAACGGCACCGTTTGGCGTTCGATGACGAGCGACCAGACGCGCGTGCCGTCACTCGCCATCGGCTCCGCGCGCTTGGCGAGGATCTCCGGACCGCGCTCGCCGAGGTGGAACCAGCGCGTCTCCCAGCGCCCGATCGTGGGTCCGTCGGTCGTGTTCCAGAGGATCCAATCGCGCTCGCCGCCGGCGCGGGCCGCGCCTCCCGGGGCCACGAAGACCCCGAGTGCAAAGAGCGCGACCGATAGGCGGGACATGATGCGCATGCGAAAGCACTACGCACGCACGGCGACGAGAGCGTCCAGGGCGCTGACGAATCCAGCAGGCTCGGGCGGGGTCTCCTGGCGCGCGTGATCGCCGATCAGCGAGGACATGGAAGCTCCTGGGGTCCCACGCGCGCGCTCAGCGGCGGGTGTCGAGACCGGATGCGACGAAGAAGGCGTCGAACGCGGCGCGCGCGGCGGCGTCGGGCTGGCACTTGATGCCGGCGTCGATGCGGGTGTCGAGATCGCGCCTGACGGTGCGATAGAAGGCGTTGACGTGGGCCTTGACGGCGCTCTCCTCCCACGCCTCGCGCGCGCGCTCGAGCGCCGCGAGATCCTTGCGGTAACGTGCAACAAACGCCTTGACCTCGCTGGCCACCTGCGGGCACGCACCGCCGGCGCTACGGATCGCGACGCCGAGCTCGCGCGTCAGCTCGCCCCAGCGCGCGACCGGTGCGGGCGGCGGAGGTGGCTTGGGCTGCGCGGGCGGCTTCGGGGTGCCGCTCGCGGGTGGTTTGACGACCGCGTTCGGGTCGTCCTCGGGGTGAGTCGCATCGCCGGTGGTCGCGCGACACGCAACCGCCGCGAGCGCGAACGCGGCGCACATGGCCCACACACCAGGGCGGATCCCGCGGCCCAGCTGGTCGCGAGGCGCCATCAGGCCGTCGCCGGAACCACGATCGCGTCGCCAGCGCGGCGCTTCGCGAGCAGCTTCTTGGCGTCCCAGAGCGGTCCGACCAGGAACGAGAGCGGGTCCTGCGAGAACGCCGGCGCGTTCTTCTCGAAGGCCACGTGGCCCGCGATGTTGAGCGCCCAGCCGGCCGCAAAGGCCCCGGCCGCCCCCCACCAAAGGGGCCGGAAGGTCGGCGCGGCCATGAGACCGACGGCGCCGCCCAGGATGAGCGGGATCCCGACCGCGTGCAGCTTGCGGTTGGTCGGGTGCTGGTGCGTTTGATCGTAGAACGCGAGCGAGGCCTGAACGCGCTCGCGCAGGCCGCCCTCGAACTCGGGGTGCTCTTCGCGCCAGACGCGCTCGAGCTGCACGACGCCGCGCGCGAACATCGAGAGCCCGGCCAGCTTTTGCCCGACGAGCGCCGTCCCCATCCCGCCCACGACCCATTGAACGCCCTGGCGACGGCCGGCGGTGCCGGTCGGACCGGGTTGCAGCATGCGCGCGATCGTCGTCTTCACGGTGTCTTGCCACATGGTCGGGTCTCCTCGAGGTGAATGCGTGGGGTCGAGCGTGGAGCGCCCGAAAGGCGGGAACGGGGCGCGAGCGTGACGCACGGCGCGCGCGCGAGAGACGCTAAGCGGCTGCCCTTGAATGGCCGTCCGCCGCTCATGACGCGGGGCGTCATACACGGTCGCCGGGGCAGCTCCTAGACTGCGGTCAGATGATCGCGTCCACCGCCCAGAGTCGGATCCGCTTGTCCGAGGACGAAGCGGCGAGCCACTCGGTGTCCGGCGAGAACGCGACGGCGTGAACGCCCTTGGGCTTGATCGGGAGCTCGGTCAGCTCCTCGTACGTCTCGAGTGACCAGAGCGCGACGGACTTCTCGCTGCCGATGGCGAGCATGGTCCCGTGCGGCGCGAGCGCTAGGCAGAGGAGGCCCGCGACGCCCGGCTCGAAGCCGCCCTTGGGCTGCCAGTTCGTGGTCGACCAGAGCTTGATCTGCCCTTCGTAGCCGGCACTGATGAGGCGCTGGCCATCGGGCGTGAGGCCGCCGAGCGTGACCGCCGCCTTGTGGCCCGTGACCAGATCCTGCGGCTCGCCAGCGGGAAGGCGCCAGAGGACCATGTCGTCGCCGAGCCCTGACGACGCGAGCATCGTGCCGTTCTTGACCCAGACGAGCGAGGTGACGCTGCGCTTGTGGCCCTTGAGGGTGTGGAGGCAGTCGCCGGTCGCGCGGTCCCAGATCCGAATGGTCGTGTCGGCGCTCGCGGTCGCGAAGGTCTTGCCGTCGGGCGCGAAGCGCACGGTGTTCACGGTGTTCTTGTGGCCCTGCAGCGTCTCGATCGGCTGGAGCCCGGGGAAGGTCCAGAGCTTCACGAGCTTGTCGGTGCCGACGGTCGCGAGGGTCCCGCCGTCGGGCGAGAGCGCGAAGTCGTTGACGGCCTTCTCGTGCGCGTCGATCGAGGCCGCGAGCGTGAAGTCCTCGGGCTCGGAGCCGACCGTCCAGAGCTTGAGGGCGTTGTCCATCCCGCCCGAGATGAGGAGCTTGCCGTCGGGCGTGAACGCGAGGGCGGTCACGTGACCTTGGTGCCCATGAAGGCTGATGTGTTCTTCGGTCATCGACGATTCCTAGAGCCGCGAGTCTTCGAAGGCCGTGAGCGGCACGGCCTGCGCGCTCCCGAACCCAAAGAGAACGGTGAAGCGATCGGCATCGAGTGGAAACCCGAGGTCGAAGCGGAACACGGTGCGATTGAACTGCGGCAGAAAGAGGCGCAGTCCGATGCCGACCGTGGCATGGAAATCGAGGCTGGCGGCGGACGACGCGATCGCGCCGACCCCGCCCATGTCGGTGAAGAGGATGCCGCCGATGTGGACGGTGCCGAGCACGACGGGCGGCGTGCGCCACTCGAGGTTGACGCGCACACGGTCGGCGCCGAACCCGTAGAACGAGTCCGAGGGGTAGCCGCGGAGGCCGTTGTCGCCGCCGAGCGTGACCAGAGCCTGGGCCGAGTCGGCGGCGCGCAGCTCGAGATCGGCGTTCCACACGAGGCGCCCGAAGAAGCGGGGGGTCGCACCGCGAAAGCGCACGCGGTAGGTCTGGTCGATGGCCTCGCCGCCCTCGAGACGGCCGGAGAGGCCGGCATAGAGATCGACGAGCCAGCGGTCGCAGGCAGGTCCGTCGCAGGCGCGCGGGCCCCACACGAAACCGGCCGAGGCGTCCCACACGATCGCGTCGCGCGAAGAGCCGAACGCCTCGAGCGGCGCGGCGGCGAAGACGCGGAGCCAGGGCCCTTCGCGCACGTCCTCGGAGATCGCGTAGGCCGCGAGCTCGCGATAGATGAGGTACTTCGGGGTGAAGGCGCTCCAGCTGACGTAGGGGTAGAGCTGCTCGCGGGACGGGGCGAGGACGTCGCGCTGGAAGTCCTCGCGCAAGATCGGCGAGGCGGCGGCGGCGGTGAGGCCGGTGTCGGCGTGCGGCGCGTAGTTGGTCACGAGCGCCGAATAACCGAATGAAATGCGGTGCTTGAGGGCGCCACCCAGCTGGCGCATGCCGCCGATCGTGAGCTTGTAGACGTTCTGCTCCCAGATCCGCGGGATGGCTTCCGTGTCCTGGGTGGCCGGGTCGTCCCAGGTCAGGAGATCGGCGCCGTGGAGCTGGCGGCCGACCGTCACGTCCCATTGCGCGCTCGCTTCGAAACCCCAGCGCTCGGACAGATCCCAGAGCGGGAGCCCGAGGCCGACGACGCCGCGCGTGCCCTCGAGGACGGGGTTGTCGCGCCGCACGACGAACTCGATCGACTGCGAGAGATCCCAGCGCGAGCCGAACAGGCGGCGGTTGTTGTAGAGCTCGCCGATGGCGAAGGTGCGCGGCAGGAGGTCGAACGAGATCGAGCTCAGGATGTTGCGCCCTGCGACGTTGCGCTCGGTGCCGGCGATGCGGAAGCGATTGAGCAGATCGCCGGTGACGGCGATGGACATCTCGGCGCGCAGCGACCAGAGGTCGCGCGTGAAGACGAGCGCGTCGACCGTGCCGCCGGTCGTGTCGGCGCCGCCCTCGGGGACGACCGGGATGATGCGGACCAGGGTGAAGATCCCGAGATCACGGAGGTTTCGGATGGACTCCTCGACGCGCGCGACGTCCCAGGGTTGGCCGGCGGCAAAGAGGAGCTCGCGGCGCACGACCTCGTCGTGAGTGCGCGCGTGGAAGACGTTGAAGAACGTCGGCCAGAACTCATCGTCGACGAAGACGTCGTGGCGCACGACGTGGATCTTGCCGAGGGTCTTGCCGGCCGGGCTCGGATCGGGATGCAGGCCGCGCTCGACCAGGACCTTGGCGACGCGCTCGTCCTCGTAGACGGCCTCGGCGTCGGGCGCGATGGCGGCGGCCGGCGCGGGTGCTTCGGGCGTGGGCGCTGGTGCTTCGGGCGTGGGCGCTGGTGCTTCGGGCGTGGGCGCGTCGGCGCGAGCGGTCACGGTGCCGAGGCCGACGACGAACGCGAGAACTGAGCACGGCACACGCTTCAAAGGATAGCTTCCCCCCGCAAAGTGGGCCGGATGATAGGGCCGACCCCGCTTGACCACAAGGGGCGCGGTGTCATCGGTGTCATCGGCCTCATCGGCCCGTCGACGCGGCCAGGGTCGGCACCGGGCGCCCGAACCAGCGCTCGAAGAGCGCGCGGGCGCCGTTGGCGATGGCGTCGGCGCCGCGCGGGGCGATGGCCAGGAGGGCGCGCGTGAGGGCGACACGCGTCGGCTCGCCGGGGAGGAGCCCGACGAGCGGGACGCGCGGCTCGACGGCGAGGACCTCTTGGAGCCCGCCGAGGAGCAGCTGCGAGGCGCGGAACTCGTCCGAATCGCCGTCGAGGGACTGCTCGATGAGCGACTGCAGGTTGACGAGCGCCCAGGCCGGATCGCGCGCGAGCTCGGCGGTGTAGGCGGAGAGCTCGTAGGCCGAGTGCATGCCCGGGTCGCGCTCGTCGTGCGTGACGGCGTCGGACGAAACGCCCACCAGCGCCAAGAGCTCGGCCGGCGGCGCAAACGCATCCCCGAGCGCGTAGTCGAGGCGGTGCTGGACCTCGTGATGCTCGACGCCCAGCGACGAGCGCGCGAGCAGCGCCAAGGCGGCGGCCTCGATGTCGGGCAGCGCCAGCTGCGCCTCGGCGTCGGCCACGCGCGTGCGACCGCTGGCGGTGAGCGCGGCGTCGACGTGCGCGCGGCTCGTGGCGGGGATGCGCAGGCCCGTCGGCGGCCGCAGCTCTACCTCGGCGAAGGCGGCGTTGCGCGCCGCCAACGCGCGCCCGACGGCCGCGAGCCGCGCGAAGGCGTCGGGGAAGGCGCGGCTCACGACGTCGCGGATGGCGGCCCCGCCGAGCTTCGCGAAGTCGGCCGTGGCACCGTCGCCGACGTCGTCGCCGAATCGGACCGGGCGCTCGGCGCCGGTGGGCAAGGACGGGAGCAGGCTCTGCACGAGGATCTCCTCGACCTTGTCGAGCAGCACGACCGCGACGTCCATGCGACGCGAGGTGTAGCCGATGAGGAGCTGCACGAGGTTGACGCGATCGAGGCGCCGCAGGTGGACCGCGTCGACCGAGACGCCGGCGGCGTCATCGACCCAGCGACGACGGGCGGCGACGCGGAAGAGGAAGACGCGCGTCTCGACGCGGCCGTCGGGGTAGCGGGCGCCGTGGCCGTCGAAGAAATACGCGCGTGCGCTGCGCGCGAAGGCGTGGTTGGCCGCGAGGATGGCGGCGCCGAAGGCCTCGTCGTCGCGCTCGAAGCGCTGCGAGACCGCCAGCGTGCGCGCGGCCTCGATGAGGTCGCCGAGCGCCTCGCTGGCGTCGGGGCCGAAGAAGGCGCGGACCTCGGGCGCGAGGACGCGGGCCTCAAACGCCGCCAGCTCAGCGCGCGCGGTGGCGACGTCGTCCCGCTCGGCGCGCCTACGGGCGTAGCGGTCGAGCCCGACGACCCAATCGGTGATGGCGTCGGCGAACGCCGTCTCGGCCGCTTCGTCCATGGTCGCGCCGGCCACGTGGGGCGGCTCGTCGCCGCCGGTCGCGAGCGCGAGGGTGAGAGCCGCCGCACCCGCCACGACGAGAGCGGCCGTGACGAGGCCGGCCACCAGAGCGGTCGGCCGGACGGATCGCGTGCTGCGCATGCTGTTCTCCCTGTCGGTGGGAGGGGTCGAGCTCGACTCCCTACGCCGGTGCTAACCGGGTCAGGTTCGAGGGTCTGCGGCCGTTCCGCACTCTCAGCGCCGGACGGCGCTCCCCTGTCGCGACCGCCAGCGTAGCGCTGCTGTGGGAGGCTGCCGCGGTGACCCCCGAGCCGCGAGACCCCACCCCGACGGAGGGCGTCCGGGTGGCCCGCTTCGAGGAGCTGCCGCCGGCGACCGCGTACGCCGTGTGGCGGCTGCGTGCGGAGATCTTCGTCGTCGAGCAGGACTGCGTCTATCTCGACCTCGACGGCCGCGACACCGAGCCCGGCACCGAGCACTGGTGGATCCCCGGCGGCGAGACCCCGACCGCGGCACCCGTCGCGACCTACCTGCGGGTGCTCGTCACCGACCGCCCCGACACCCTCGTGATCGGCCGTGTGGTGACCGCGGCGACCCACCGCGGGCAGGGCCTCGCCGCGCGTCTGATGCGGGCCTGCCTCGCCGACCTGGACGGGCGGGGCGTGCGCACGGTCGAGATCGGAGCCCAGGCGCACCTGGCCGCGTGGTACGCCGGCTTCGGCTACGAGCGGGCCGGCGAGGACTACCTCGAGGACGGCATCCCGCACACCCCGATGCGGCGGGTCACGAGCCGGGTCGGTCCTCGGGAAGCGTGAACCGGACGGCGCCGTCCTCCCGCCGCCGGACGTCGCCGCGCAGCGACAGCAGCTCGAGGTGGGCGAGCGTCTCCATCGACGCGAGCGCGCCGTTGAAGACGTCGAGCTCGTCGAAGCGTCGGCCGCGGTTGGTCCAGGTGAGCTCCCCGGCGACCTCGTACGCCGTCTGAGCCCCGCCGCGCACGGCCTCCAAGGTCGCGGCCAACCGCTCGTCGTGGTGGGCCAGGAGGGCGTCGACCCGCTCGTGCGAGCTCATGCCCGTCGGACCGTGGGCGGGGAGCAGCGTGAGGTCGGGCAGCGAGCGGACCTTCTGCAGCGAGGCGAGGAAGTCACCGAGCGGCTGGGCGG
>SXIE01000327.1 GCA_005772945.1 Pseudomonadota bacterium | reverse complement strand
TTCTACCCGATCAAGCACTCACGGGACGGGCACTACGTGATCTGCCACTTTGTAGCCGACGCGCCCGCCATAAAGCTCATCGAAAACAACTGGCGCATCGACCCCCTCCGAGACCGCTCAGGCCGCGGTCGAGAACGACGTTCACATCGTCGGCGTGAGCTCGCTCGCTGCCGGTCACCTGACGCTCGTCCCCGAGCTGCGCGCCGAGCTCGACCACCGCGGCCGCCGCGACATCCTCATCGTCGTGGGTGGGGTCGTCCCCCCCCAGGACTACGCGGCCCTCACGGCGGCCGGCGCGAGCGCCATCTTCGGCCCCGGCACCGTCATCCGCGAGGCCGCGCAGGCGCTGCTCGACACGCTCGCCGGCGCGGGCCCGAACCCGTGAGACCGCCGTTCGATCTCGACGCGATGGTGGCCGGCATCCGCGCCGCCGAACGCGCCACGCTCGGCCGCTCCATCACGCTCGTCGAGTCCAAGCACCCCGACGACCGCGCGCACGCGCATCAGCTCCTCGCGCGCCTCGCGCCCGACACCGGACGCGCCCACCGCATCGGCATCACCGGCGTCCCGGGCGTCGGCAAGAGCACGTTCATCGACGCCTTCGGCCTCGCGCTCTGCGACCTCGCGGCGCCCGGCCCCACCGACCCTGCCGACCCTCCCGCGCGCCTCAGCATCGGCGTCCTCGCCGACGACCCCACCTCGGAGAAAACCGGCGGCTCGATCCGCGGCGACAAGACCCGCATGCCCCGTCTCGCGACCGACTCCCGCGCCTTCATTCGTCCGTCCCCGGCCGGCGGCACGCTCGGGGGCGTTGCGGCCCGCACCCGCGAGGCGACGCTCGTCCTCGAAGCGGCCGGCTGCTCCCATGTCCTCATCGAGACGGTCGGCGTCGGCCAATCCGAGACCGCCGTCGCGCACCTGGTCGACACCTTCGTCCTGCTCGCGCTCCCGGGCGCCGGCGACGAGCTCCAAGGCATCAAGCGCGGCATCATGGAGATGGCCGACCTCGTCGTCGTGACCAAGGCCGACGGCGAGCTCGAGCGCCCCGCGCATCGCGCCGCGGCCCACTTGCGCGCGGCCCTGCGTCTCCTCCATCCGGCCGGCGAGCCGCCCGAGGTGCTCGTCACCAGCGCCCTCGAGGGCCTGGGGATCGCCGAGGTCCTCGCCGCCGCGGACGCCCACGTCGCGCGCCAGGCGCTGAACGGCAAGCTGGCCGCCCAGCGCGCCGGCCAGAACCTGCGTTGGCTCTGGGCCCTGGTCGACGAGCGCGTGCGCGACCGGATCCGGCACGAGCTGGCTGGCGAGCTCGCGTCCATCGAGGCCGCGGTCGAGAGCGGCGCCCTCCCGGTCCTGGCGGCCGTCGATCGCCTCCTCACCTGCTGGCCGCCGGCCCACTAACCAGGGTCGCATTGACGCTGAGCCAATCGCCAGCCGAGGAACGAGCGAGCGAGCGCGGAGCCGTACTCGACGTACGGCGCACAAGCGAGCGAGGAAGTGACGAAGGATCGCGATTGGATCACGATCAAGGCGATCCTGGTTAGGCGCGCGCGAGCGTGAACGGCGTGTGCTCCGCCTCGTGGCGGAGGAGCCAGCGCTTGGCCTCGAGGCCGCCTGCGTAGCCGGTCAGCGAGCCGTCCGCGCCGACCACCCGATGGCATGGCACGATGATGCCGAGCGGGTTCTTGCCGTTCGCGGCGCCGACGGCGCGCGTGGCGGTCGGCTCTCCGATCGCGTTCGCGATGTCGCGATAGGAGCAGCGCGCGCCATACGGGATCGCCAAGAGCGCACGCCAGACCCGCTGCTGGAACGGCGTGCCCGCGGGCCCGAGCGGGAGCTCGAAGCCGGTGCGCGTGCCGGCAAAGTACGCGGCGAGCTGGGTCGCCGCCCGCGCCAGCACCGGGTGTGCGCCGACGTCGGAAATAGTTGGTACACCAACGAATCGCCCGGCGCCCGGCACCCCGAACCACACGTCCGTGAGTGCGTCGTCGGTCGCGACGAGCTCGAGCGTGCCGAGCGGCGAGGCCATGGTCCAACGTCTCTTCATGATGGGTCTCCCAGGCTGCGCCAAAGGTGCATCACGGCGTAGGCGCGCCACGGCGCCCAGCGCTCGGCGCGCGCGAGAATGTCGCGCGGGCGCGTCAGGCCGAGCGCCTTTTTCACGCCGAGATCCGCTGCTGGAAACGCATTCGGCCAGTGGAGCGCGCGCATCGCGAGGTAGTTGGCGGTCCAGGGACCGAACCCCGGCAGCTCGACGAGGCGCGCGATCGTCGCCTCGGGATCGCCGCCCGCGCCCGCTCCCGTCAGATCAATGCGACCGTCGGCGACCGCGCGCGCGAGCCCGAGCAGCGTCTCGGCGCGTTTCGTCGGCAGCCCGATCGCCCGGACCTCCGCGAGCGGCGATGCCGCGAGGGTGTCTGCATCCGGAAACCTGCCATGACGCGCGACGAGGCGGCGGGCGAGCGTGGTCGCCGCGGCCACCGAGACCTGCTGACCGAGCACGGCGCGCACGGCCGTCTCGAAACCATCGAAGGCCCCGGGCACCCGCAGCCCGGGCCGCAGCGCGACCGAGTGGGCAAGGCGTGGATCGCGGCCGAGCTGCGCCGCGATGACGTCCGGGCGCATGTCGAGATCGAAGAGACTGCGCAGCCGCTGCGTGAGCGCCCCGAGCGGCCCGACGCGATCGAGCGACACGTGCGCGATGAGATAAGGCTCGCGCGCATGCGCGGCGACATGAACCTCACCACCCCCGCCGAGCCGCCGCGTGTAGGTCCCTCTCGCAGGATCGATATGCTCGAGGTCCGGGATCGCGCGCCCCGCGAGAAACGCGAGCGTGTCACCCCAGTCCATCGGCGGCCGATAGTCGAGCCGCAAGACGATCGCGTCGGCGTGGCCGACGTAGCGCCCCGCGTCGCGCCTGAGCGCTGACGGCGGTCGCCCGAAGCGCTCCGCGAACGCCGCATTGAAGCGCCTGAGGCTCGCGAATCCCGACGCCGCCGCGACCTCGACAAGCGGCAGCGTCGTGTCGTGCAAGAGCCGCTTCGCGATCGCGAGGCGCCGCGTCTGCGCGAACTCCACCGGCGTCACGCCGAGCTCGGCCTCGAGCGCCCGCCGCACATGCCGCGCGCTCGCCCCGAGGCGGTCCGACAGCGCCTCGACCGAATGCGCGTCGAGGTAGCCCGCGTCGATCTGGCGCGCCGCGCGCTCGGCGAGATCGGCCCGCGCGTCGACGCTCGCACGTCCTGGCGCGAGCTCCGGCCGGCAGCGCAGACACGCCCGGAAACCGTGTTTCTCGGCCTCGGCGGCGCAGCGGAAGAACGTGCAGTTCGCAGCCGCCGGAAGGCGCACGGGACAGATCGGTCGGCAGTAGATCCCGGTCGTCTTCACGCCGACGTAGAACAGGCCATCGAAGCGTCGATCGCGCGCCACCATGGCGCCGTAGCAGGTCTCCGCGTTCATCGTCATGGCCGCCTTGTAGCGCCCGACCCCAGCGCTGTCTCGCCGTTTTCGGACCTCGCACCGCCGCCCGCGAATGCGCGCCGACGACCGAGTCCCCCCGGCGTGACCGTGCCACGGCTTCTTTGACACCCGATCGCCAAAGCGCTACCGACACGGGCGGAGGATGCGATGGATTGGGGTCTGGCGATTCTCCTCGCGGCCTTCCAAGGGGTCGCCGAGTTCCTGCCGATCTCGTCGTCGGGGCACCTGCGCGTGCTCGAAGAGATGAGCGGCACCCGCCCCGACGTGCTCTTCGATCTGATGCTGCACCTCGGCACGCTCGCGGCCGTCGTCATCGTATATCGCGCGATCCTCGGACGCCTGCTCGCCGCGACCGGCCGCGCGCTGCGCCGCCCCGGGCACCTCCGCGAGCAGTGGCGCCTCGAACCCGACCTGCGCGTCGTCGCCTGGACGCTCGTCGCGTGCGTCCCGACTGGCGTGCTCGCCATCCTCTTCGAGAAGCGCGTGGACGCCGTCATGACGCCCGCCTTCGTCGGCGTCGACCTCATCGTGACGGGCCTGCTCCTCCTCTCGATTCGCTACTTCCAGGCGCGCCGCGAGACCTCGGGCCGCGCCATCGAGGACCTGCGCCTGCGCGACGCGCTCGTCGTCGGCACGTTCCAGGGGATCTCCGCCGTCTTCCGCGGCGTGTCGCGCTCCGGCTCGACGATCAGCAGCGGCCTCGCGAGCGGTCTCCGCCAGGACGCGGCCGCCACGTTCTCGTTCGTCCTCTCGATCCCCGCCGTGCTCGGCGCCTTCCTCGTCAAGCTCAAGAGCGCCAGCGAGTCCGGGTTCCACAACGTCCCGTGGGCCCAGGGGATCGTCGGCGCCGCCGTCGCCGCCATCGTCGGCTACTTCGCGCTGACGTGGCTCATCCGCGTGCTGCAGAAGGGACGCTTGCACCTCTTTGCAATCTACTGCTTCTGCGCGGGCGTCGCGGTCATCGTCTGGTCGCTCGTCCGAACGGTCCCCGCGGCATGAGCATCCTCGGCACCGCGCGCTTCATCCTCCGCCACCCGCTCGCCGGGCGGCATCCGGTTCTTTCCCTGCGCGACTGGGTCCAATGGCAGCTCGCGAGCCGCCTCGCGCCCGGGCCGCTCGTCGTGCCGTTCGTCGGCCGCGCGCGCCTCCTGGTCCGTCCCGGCATGCAGGGCGCGACCGGCAATATCTACTGCGGCCTCCACGAGCTCGAGGACATGGCCTTCGCGCTCCACTTCCTCCGCCCCGCCGACGTCTTCGCCGATATGGGCGCCAACGTCGGCTCCTACACCGTGCTCGCCGGTGCCGCGGTCGGCGCGCGCGTCCACGCCTTCGAGCCGGTGCCGGGCACGTTTGCCGCGCTGCGCGACAACGTCGATGTCAACGGCATGGCCGCGAAGACGACGCTTCATCCCTACGGCCTCGGGGACAGCGCGCGCACCCAGGCCATGACCGGCGACAAGGACTGCGAGAACCGCCTGCTCGAGCCCGACGAGAACGCCGCAAACGCGCTCTCGATCGAGGTCCGTCGCGTCGATGACGTCCTTGCCGCCGATATCCCGACGCTCGCCAAGATCGACGTCGAGGGCTTCGAGCTCGGCGTCCTCGCCGGCGGCGCGACGGTCTTCGCCTCGCCCGCGTGTCGCGCGCTGATCGTCGAGGTCTCGCGCCACCACGAGGCCGTCCTCGCGCGCATCCGCAGCTTCGGTTTCACGCCGGTCGACTACGCGCCGTTCGCGCGCACGCTGACCCCGCTTCCGGGCTTGAACCCGCACCGCGGCAACACCATCTTCGTGCGCGACCTCGCCGAGGCCGCCGAGCGCGTCCGCAGCGCCCCGCGCTACGCCGTCAAGCGCACCGAACTCTAACCAGCTCTAACCCGGGCCAACCGGCGCAGCGGACCAGGCCTCGGCCGGCCATGGCCCGCGTGCAGGCAACGCCGTCTTGCACGCGTCGAGGCGCGCGAGGAACTCCCGGACGGCCTTCTCGAAGACCTCTGGATCCTCGATCGGCGCCGTGTGGCTCGTCTTGGGCACGACCAGGAGCTGCGCGTCCCTCAGCGTCCGCGCCAAGAGGCGCGTTGCCGGCAGCGGTGTCACGCCGTCATCCTCGCCGGCGATGACGAGAAACGGCTGCGTCAGGCGCCCCAGATACGGCAGCGTCGTCCGCTCGGCCGCGTCCTCGAGGAGATTCACGAACAGATCCACCGGCATACGCGCGAAGTGCTCGAGGTACGGCTGGAGGTCCTTCGGCTTGAGGCGGTCGCCTCGAATCTCGGTCGCGGCGATGAGGTATGTGATCGGGCTCGGCATGAGGACGCGCAGCGCCGCCGCGAACCTGCTCCGAAAACGCCGCGCCACGAGGTCGACGAGCGGCAGGATGCGCAGGCCGAAATCAGTGTGCTTGAAGCTGTCGAGGAGCCGCCCCGACGCGCCGCAGGTCAGCACGCCGGCGCTGACCCGCTGCGGATACCGGAACGCCGTCTCGAGCGCGACCAGGACCCCCATCGAGTGCCCGATGAAGACCGCGTCCTCGAACCCGAGCTCGGCCATGAGGAACGCGTGGTCGGCCGCCAGATGCGGCAGCGTCGAGGCCGTCGGGTCGCGTGGCAAGCCCGAGCGCCCGTGCCCGCGGTAGTTCATGTGGAGGATGTCGTAGTCGCCCTCGAACGCGGGCCGCAGGTGCTGGAAGATGTACCCGTCGCACGAGATGCCGTCGCAGAGGACGATGCGCCCGCGCGCCGACTCGCCGCGCAGCCGCGGTCCATAGAGGTTGTACGCGAGTCGCGTCCCATCCGGCATGCGGCTGAAGCGCATCACCATCTCAGGGCATCTTCCAGGCGAGGCGGAGCTGCGTCGGCGCCCCCGCGATGACGAGGTCCACCCGGTCGCCGCCGCGCGCAAACGGTCGCCCGTCAGGGAGGTCGCGCTCGAACTTCAGTTCATAGAACACGTGGTGCGCGCCGACATACGGGAACAGCGCCTGCCAGGTCGGATTGCGCTGCTGGCTCACGCGCGTCACGGCGAACGGGTGCACGATGTCGCCGGGACCGCTTTCCAAGCGCACCTCCCAGATCCCGCGCGCCGGGTTCAGATCGTTCCACGCCGTCTGTGGCGTGTAGAACGCGACCATCACGACGAGGCTGCGACGGTCCTCGTCGCGCTCGTTCTCGAGCATCGCCTCGCGCTGCTCCTTCGTCAGCGCAAAGAGCCGCGCGTACTCGTCCACGTACGCGCGCCGGAACGGCAACACCTTCAGGGTCGCGGCCGCAAACGCCTTCACCTCGAAGCCGTCGTAGGCGTCCTTCGCGCGCGTCCACGTCTCCTGCACGTCCCCGTACGTGCTCGACCCGCACGCTCCGACCGCCGCGGGCGTCGCGAGCCCCGCCACGGCGAGCGCCAACAGCCAGCGGCCGGTCGCTCCGACGAAACGCGCGCGCCCCTGGGGACCGCTCAGAATGGCGGCCTCAGAGGATTTCGCGCGACGGCTCGCTGCTCGTCTTGCGGGCTTCACTGCCACCACCGGCGCCGCTCCTGGCCGAGACCGACTCGACGACCTCGTCGACCGGCCACGCACTGCGCGCGCCGCCCATCGGCACCGTCGTCGTGCGCGAACGCCACGCGCTCTGCGCGGCCGACTTGCCGGCGTAGATGAAGGGCTGGACCTCGATGCCGGTCGTGACCGCCCCGGCCACGCGCCCGCCGGCGCGCAGGGCCAAGCGGCGCGTCCTGAGATCGCCCAGCACTTGCGCCTGGGCCGCGACCTCGATGCCCTCGACCCCGTTCACGTCGCCGACGACGACCCCGCGGATGAGGACGTGACGGGCCAGAATCTCCGCCTCGACGATGGCCCCGACCTCAACCGTGACCATGCCTTCGGACTGGATCCGCCCCTCGACCCGCCCGAGGATGACGAGGTCCTCGGCCGCAGACACGGTGCCCACGACGCGATGACCAGCTGAAATGTGCGCTACGTCGTTCACAGCGTCATCCCTGCATGTTGATGTTGCCCTTGAACGACGCCCCATCCGCGATGAGGATCCGCGGGGATTTCACGTCGCCGACGAGCTTTCCGCCGGACTTGATTTCGACCTTGTCCGAGGCGGACACGTTGCCGGTCACTGCCCCGGCGATCTCGAGGCCGGCCGACTCGACCTCGCCGTCGACGCGCCCGGTCGGCGCGACGATGACGCCTTCCTTCACCTGGATTTTGCCGCCGCGCACGTTGCCCAAGATGGTCAGCGCGTCGGTCCCGGTGATGTCACCTTCGATCGTGATGTTCGGCCCGATGATGGACTCTGCCATGGCTGTTTCCGTGCTCCGTCCGGCCCGCGCACGCGCGGGACCTGGGTGGTTTAGGTGCTCCACGCGTCGCGCGCCGGGGTCGGGCCCCGCACGCCACGCGGCAGTTGCAGCGGCATCACGAGGCGTCCCTTGACGCGCGCGGCGGGGTCGATCTCGATGCGCGCACCTTCAATGGTGCCCTCGACCTGCGCGCCCGCGTCGACGACGACCTGCTGGCGCGCCTTGATGTTGCCCTTGACGAGGCCGCGCACCTCGACGACGTCCGCCTCGATGTCGCTCGTGACGGCCGCGCGCGCGGCGATGCGCACGTCGCCGTCGATGAAGACCTTGCCGTCGATGCGTCCGGCGACGGTGAGCGGGCCTTTGCCGCGAACCGTTCCGACCACGACCGTGCCGGCCTGGATGTGGGTGCCGTTGTCCAAGAGCCCGCCTCCCCGCGCTTTCCCGCCGTCCGCGGGCAGCCTCGCGGCCTTCGCGAATCACCGTGAGCGGTCCGATACCTGCCGCTAATCGATCCCGGTGTCAATCACGAGCCGTCGGGCTCCGCCGCTTCGCAAGCGCCAGCGCGCGATCGCGGCGCCTCTGGGCCGGGAGGCCGCCGAAGAAAAAGTGCCCAAAACCAGGAAACGGGGAGCGCGTGCGACTACAGTAGGCAATGAAGCCGGCTCAGTCTTTGACGCCGGCGTCCTCCGATTGAAATCAGGACCTCGATGTTCCCAGAAGTGCCGGACCGCCATCGCGCGTTCACCCGACAACGAGGTGGCGGATGAGGTACGCGCGGCACAGCGGGTGGGTGGGGCTCCTGGCGGTCGTGGTCGCTCATGCGGGGGCGCGGGCCGAGCTGCCCGACGAGCTCGCGGCGGCTGCGTCGGGCGCGGTGCGCGAGGGTCTGGAGGGCGAGACGCGCCACGAGCGCGAGTCGACGCAGGTGGCCTCGGGGTCGGTCCGCTCCGACGGGCCCGTCATCCGCCCGCTGCGCGCCGAAGAGCCGATCACGGCGATGCAGTTCGACGTGCCGATGCCGGTGATTCGGCAGCGCGGCGACAAGACCAACTGCGGGCCGACGACCGCGGCGATGACGCTGGCGGCGTTCCAAAAAGTGAGCACTCCCGCGGAGTTGCGTGCGTTGCGCGACACCGTCGGCGAGTGGAGTTGGCAGGCGTTCCCGCTTCGGCAGATGCGGCTGCCCGGGTATGACGCGGGGATGACGACGCGGGCGATGATGAAGGAGAGCCTCGAGCGCTTCGGCGCCGCGCGCTGGGAGGCGTTCGAGCATCCGTGGATCCCGCTCGAGGCGTGGTCGGTGATTGGGCTGAAACAGGCGATCGCCGAGCGGCGGCCGGTGGTGATTCTGGCCGAGGCGGCGCCGCTCTGGGGGCTCGAGGCGCCGGGGCTGCACTGGGTGGTCGTGCATGGGTTCGAGCGCGGCGAGGTGATCTTCAACGACCCGGCCGACGGGGCCGTGGCCCGTTTGCCAATCGCGCGGTTCTGGGACGCGTGGCGCCTGTCGGACGCGTATCGGAGCCTGCCGATGGTCGCGGGGTTCGAGGCGCTGGTGCCCGATCGGTCGCTGCCGGTGGTCCCCGTGGCGCTGCCGGTCGCGCGGGCCGACGCGCTCCGGCCGCTCAGGTTCTGAACGCGCGAAGAGCGCCCTGCGCTTGCCCGTTGCGCAGTTGCGTGGCGCTCAGGCCAGGGCCTCGGCGGCGGCCGCGAGGGCTGGTTGTGCGTGGTCGGTCTCGGCGAGTTGGCGCGCCAGTTCGACCGCCGCGGGGGGCACCATGAGCTCGGTCGCGAACCAGGGGCCGAGGATGCGGACGAGCGTGTGCAGGCGATGGGTGCGCAGGAACGCGGGGATGCCGCGCGCGGTGAGGGCGGCGGCGACGCGCTCGGCGGCGTCGACGTCGTGGAAGGGCCAGGCGGCGACGAGGGGGCCGTGGCGCCAGCGCGCGTCGAGCTCGGCGAGGACGTCCCAGATAGCGGCGGTCGTGGTGGCGATGAGAATGAACTCCTGGCCGACGGCGAGCAGCGATGGGTTCGGGGAGGCGAGGGCGTTGATGGCGTAGAGGACCGCGATATAGGCGGCCGAGAGGGCCAGCGAATGTGCCATGGGCACGCGCTGCGCGCGCTTCGCAAGCGAGCGACGGGTGTCGCCGGGCGTCGACGACGGCGTGTGCGGGCGTCGCCGCAGCGCGAGCCAGGGGATCCCGACCGCCATGACGCCGATGAGCACGGTGCGGACGGCGGCCGACGGGTGCGTGATGTTCATGAGGTCCGGGACGGTGAGCGCGGCGACGAGGGCGACGAGCCCGGCGACCTGGATGGGAATCGTCAGCGGCAAGAGCCCTGAGATCGGCAGCCGACGCCCGTCCGGACGCAGCGTCAGGACCGCGACGGTCGCGGCCACGCCGACCAGGATGAAGTGCCAGGCGTACTCGCGGTCCTCGGCGCCCCAAGTGTGGAGGAGCTGGGGGAGCCAGATCGGGATGGCCAAGAAGACGACGAAGACGACGAAGCCGTTCGCGACGCCGAAGCGGCTCGAGAGCCACATCGCGCCCGCGAGAAGCGCGAGACCGAGGACGGACAAGAGGATGATGGCGAGCGTCGGGCCCATGCCGTGCGCGGCGATCCCCATGCCGCGCGCGTACACGGCGACGCCGAAGGCCTGGATGACCGCGAGGACGCCGGCCAGTAGGAACGCGGCACGGACGAGCGGGCGCCGCGCGACACCACCACCGTGCCGCCGCGGGCGCCAGCGCGGGACCGCCGCGGCGAGCAGCTCGATGAGGAGCATGGCGGTGAGCAGCGGCGTCACCCCGAGCACGCCGAGGTGAAACGGGAAGGGCTCTTCGAGGTACGACCGCGTCTCGATCGGATACTCGATGGGGGCGTCGTCGGGAAGCGGCGGCAGCCGGAGCTCGAAGTCGTCGGAAAGCGGCGGCAGCCGGAGCTCGATGCCGTCGGGCAGGGTGCGGGGTAACCGGATCGGAGGTGTGCCTTCGAGGGGCACTTCGGGCGGCACGAGGGGCTCGCCGGCCGCCACGCGCGGCGTCACGGCGCCCTCCAACCAAGCGGGCGGCGCGGGCCCGCGGCCCTCCATGGGCACGCGGTACCGATCGTCGGTTCGCGGGAGCTCGATCTTGGCGAGCAACGAAAGCACCCACGCACAGAGGACCGTCAGCGCCAAGGCTCCGAGGAGCTTCAAGCGCTGCATCAGAAGTTCGTGTTGGCCGCCGTCCCGGCCGCGCCGTCTTTGCCGTTCTTTGTCTGGTCGAGGCTCACGCCGCCGCGGCCCTTGGACCCGCCTGTCGCGCCCGCGGCGAAGCCGTTGTCTGTTTTCCAGAGGGCTGGGCCGCCGCCCGGCGCAGCGACGTAGATGCCGTAGCTCGCGCCGCCGCAGGCGCCGCCGCCGCCCCCGCCGTGGCCGCCCTGGCCGCCGTCGGC
>SXIE01000326.1 GCA_005772945.1 Pseudomonadota bacterium | reverse complement strand
GGCGCGTTCGTGGCGTCGCTGACGATCGTGCCGGTGCTGGTCGCGACGTTCCTGCGTCAGCACACCGAGGGGAAAGAGCCGTTCATCGTACGCCTCATGCATCGCGTCTATCCGCGCCTCCTGCGACCGGTGATGAAGCAACCGGCGCTCCTCGCCGGGGTCTGCGTGGCGGCGCTGGTGGCGGCGGGGCTCTGGGCCTCGCGCTTCGGGGGCGAGTTCATCCCGCGCCTGGATGAAGGCGCGCTTGCGGTGCAGATCCTGCGCCTGCCGAGCGTGTCGCTCGAGGAGTCGGTGGCAGGCTCGACCCGTTTCGAGAAGGTCATGAAGACCTTTCCCGAGGTGCTGACGGTCGTGTCGAAGACGGGGCGCGCCGAGATCGCGACCGATCCGATGGGCGTCGAGCTTTCCGACTGTATCGTCATGCTTCGGCCGCGTGAGGCGTGGACGACCGCAACGACGCGCGAGGAGCTCATCGCCAAGATGAGCGAGCGGCTCGAAGCGCAGCTGCCGGGACTGGGGTTTTCGTTCTCGCAACCGATCGAGCTGCGCATGGCCGAGCTCATCAGCGGCTCGCGCTCGGACGTCGCGATCACGATCTACGGAGACAAGCTGTCGGACCTCGAACGGCTGTCGAAGGCCGTGCAGGCGGCGGTGAGCAGGGTCGATGGCGCCAGCGACGTCCGCGGCGAACAGCTCGCGGGCCTCACGACGCTGTCGATCGACATCGATCGGATGGCGGCGAGCCGCTATGGCGTCAGCGTGCGCGAGGCCTTGGACGCGATCGACGCGATCGGCGGCCGTCAGGTCGGCGAGGTGTTCGAGGAGCAGCGTCGTTACGCGCTGCAGGTGCGCGTGCCCAAAGGCCACCGCGAGGACCTGGCGCCGATTCGGAGTCTGCCGGTCGCGGGGCGCGACGGGGTGCTGGTGGCACTCGGCCAGATCGCCAGCATCGACCTCGTCGACTCGCCGGCGAGCATCAGCCGCGAGGCGATTCGGCGACGAACGACCGTCGAGGTGAACGTGCGGGGTCGAGACTTGGCGAGCTTCGTGGCCGAGGCCCAGGAGCGCGTGAGGGCCGAGGTCGCGGTACCGCCGGGGACCGTCGTCGAGTGGGGCGGGCAGTTCGAGAACTTGGCGGCTGCAACGGGCCGTCTCATGGTCGCCGTGCCGATCGCCTTGGTCTTGATTCTGCTGCTGCTCTACATGGCGTTCGGCGAGATGAAGGCCTCGCTGCTCATCTTCTTGAATGTGCCCTTCGCGGCGGTCGGCGGTGTGGTGGCCTTGGGCGTTCGCGACATGCCGTTCTCGATCAGCGCCGGGGTTGGGTTCATTGCGCTCTTCGGGATCGCGGTCTTGAACGGCGTGGTCCTCTTGGCGACGGTCAAGCAGTTGCGCATGGAGGGTAAGAGCGCGCTCGAGGCGGCGTTCGAGGGCGCCGAGCGCCGGCTGCGCGCGGTGGTGATGACCGCGACGGTGGCCGCGCTGGGCTTCATCCCGATGGCACTCTCATCGGGGTCGGGTGCCGAGGTGCAGAGGCCGCTCGCGACGGTGGTGATCGGGGGGCTCGCGACCGCGACCTTCCTCACCCTGTTCGTCCTGCCCACGGCCTATGCGAGGCTGTATCGCAAGGAGGACGAGGTCGTACCCGCGCCGGAGCCGGGTCCCAAGCCAGCGCCGGTCTGAACGCGCCGACGCCGGAGCGCGGCGTCAGGAGGCGCCGCCCTCGAGCGCGACGATCCACTCACGCAGGCGCGCGGCAAAGGCCCGGAGATCCGCTTCGCAAAGGCGCCAGGCGTCGCCGCCGCGGTCGAGCAGGCGATGCATAGGGTCGCGATCGAGATCGAAGATGTAGAGGTTGCGAAAGCGGTGACGAAATCCAAGGTACGGATCGATGGCCGCGGCCGCCGCTTCGGACAAGACGGCGGGTCGAATGTCTTCGAGCGCCAAGGTCATCGACGACAGGAGATCCCGGTGCCATGCGTCCCCGCTGGGCTTACCCCCGAGCGCCGTGGCGATGCGCATGAGCGCCTTCTCGACGCCCGTATAAAAGGACTCGAGCAATGCCGCCGCGCCATAGATGACGAGGGGATCGCAGCCAGGATCTGCAAGCGCTCGGTCCGCGTGTGCGAACTGCGCGACCAGACGCGCGGTCTTGGCGAACTCGCCCTCGAGCTCCGCGACGAGCAACCGCAACCGGTCCTCGCGTTGCTCAGCGCACACGGAGGACGACTCCTTGCGCCGCGACCCCCGCCCTCAGTGCGTCGCTGGCGCGCTCCGCGCGAACCACGTCGACCTCGGCGTGGCGAATCGCCGAGCGCACGACCTGCGTGGCATCGAGCCAATCCGCATCGGCCAGACCTTCGACCCAGAGGTCGACGTCGCTGCCCGGTCCAGCCTCCCCGCGCGCGAGGCTGCCAAACAACACCACGCGCCTCACCCCCGGAAAGCCCATGAGGCGGTCGGCCGCCTCGGCCGCCTCGGTGACGCGCTCGGCGCGCCAGGCCTCGGCGACGCGCAGCGCGGCCTGGCGACGGGATCGCCATCCTGCGACGAAGGCTCGATCGGCAGCAGTGCTCACAGCTCGACACTACGAGGTGCGGCCGTGTCCGGCAAGACCGGGTCGGGCAGGACGAGCAGGATCGGGGTGTCCGTGGGTGTGGTCCGCAGCGACCGCCGACGCGCTGGCGACGAAGCCCTGGAGGCGCGTGCCGCTCGCAACGTGGCGATTTTGGCGGCCGCGAGGACTTCTTGCGCAAGAACGTCCACATTCTTGCGCAAGAAGTCCCCGGGGCGCGTACCGGAGCGGCCGGGCCGCGTGCGCTACTCGAGGTACGTGTATCCCTCGAGGCCCTCGCGGACTTCGCTGAGGTACGCGGCGCGCTCCTCGTGCGTGATCTGCGCTTCGTCGAGGCGTGCGGCCAGCTTCAAGAGCAGCGACTCGGGATTGAAGTTCACGTAGCGCAGGACCGAGGCGACCGTGTCGCCGTGGATCCGGTTCGAGAGGACGATATTGCCATGCGTGTCGATCTCGACGTCGACCGAGTCGGTGTCGCCGAAGAGGTTGTGCATGT
>SXIE01000036.1 GCA_005772945.1 Pseudomonadota bacterium | reverse complement strand
TTCGGCCACGACGCGTGGGAGGCGTGGGCGCCCGGGCTCAAGTCGATCGATGACGCGTTCGAGATTCGGCGCCGCGTGCTCGGGGCGTTCGAGGAGGCCGAGCTCGAGGCCGATCCCGAGCGGCGCAAGAAGCTCCTGACGTTCGCGGTCGTCGGCGGTGGCGCGACCGGGGTCGAGCTCGCGGGGGCGCTCGCGGAGATCGCGACGCGTACGCTGACCGCGCAGTATCGGCACTTCCGGCCCGCGGACGCGAAGGTGATCCTGGTCGAGGGCGGGGCCTCGCTCCTCTCCGGCTTTCCGGAGGTGCTGCGACGCAAGGCCAAGGCGAGGCTCGAGCAGCTCGGGGTCGAGGTGCGGCTCGGGTCGCGCGTGACGGGGATCGACGGCGAGGGCGTGCATGTCGAGGCGCCTGCCGGCGCGGAGGCGGATCCCTCCGGAGCCGCTGCTGGTGGGCTCGGCGGCGCGGGTGGGCTCGGTGGCCTCATTGGCGCCCGAACCGTGCTCTGGGGTGCGGGTGTGCGCGCGTCGCCACTCGCGAAGAGCTTGGGCGTGCCGCTCGATCGCGCCGGGCGCGTCGAGGTGTCGACGACGCTGCATCCGCCCGGGCACGACGAGGTCTTCGTGTGCGGGGACATCGCGGCGATGCCGTGGATCAAGCGCTCGGGCGAGCCCGCCGCGCAGCCGGCCACGACGGTGCCCGGGGTCGCGCAGGGCGGCATCCAGAGCGGTCGCTACGCGGCCAAGGCGATCCGGCGGCGCCTCGCCGGCAAGCCCGCCATCCCGTTCGCCTACTTCGACAAGGGCACGCTGGCGACGATCGGACGCGCGTCGGCGGTCGCCCAGCTCGGACGCTGGAAGTTCTCCGGCTTCTTCGCGTGGCTCCTCTGGGTCTTCATCCACATCATGTACCTGGCGAGTTTCCGCAACCGGATCATCGTGCTCATCCAGTGGACATGGGCGTTCATCACGTGGAACCGGCCGAGCCGCATCATCCTCGAGCGTCCGGCCCGCTGGCCGCCGGCTGACGGCCCGCCGCCGCCCGCAGCGAAGCCCTAACAGCGGTCACGCGACGTGACGCGCGAACGCGTTCTTAGGCCCCCTCGACGTTTCACGCACGGCGGATTAGCCTTCGCTCCGTCCTGAACCCCGAGGAGAACGCTCATGAACTACGACGTGAAGAAGATCCAGGAAGCGTTGGTGCTCTGTGGATTCCACCCTGGTGCGGTGGATGGCGTGATGGGACCCCAAACCAAGCAGGCCCTGACCGCCTTCCAAAGACACAATGGCCTCGCCGCCGACGGAGTGTTTGGGCCCAAGTCGGCCGAGGTGATGCTCAAGGAACTCGGCGAGGCGGCCGGCCGCGCGATGTCCCTCATCCCCTACCTCGGGACGCTCAAGGGCAGCTGAGCGACGGATGCACGGGGCGCGGCGCGCCAACTCGCTCGTGCCGGCGGTTCTGTGAACCTGTTTCACGAGACCCGCCGAAAGACGCCGGCTCTTGCGCTCAGCGGTTGGCGAGAGCGGGGAGCCCGAGCTGCAGCCCGAGCTGCTCGGCTGGCTGAGCGCCCGCGACCCGCTCCATGCGTCGCAAGAGCTCGACGACCGCCGAGCGCCCGAGTGGATCGCGCGCGGCCTCGCGCGGCGAGCGCCCGAGCTTGGGATGCATGGCGTCGACCCAGCGCTTGGACCAGTCGCCGAGCCACGCACGGAAGGCCGTCGCGGCGCGTGGATCGCCATCGAGCCAGGTGCCGGCGTTCCCGCGCTCGACCCATTGGGCGGCCGCCCGCGGAAAGTCCTCTTCCGATTGCAGGGCCGGCAGCGCGACCCCGGCCCCGAGCAGCGTCGCGCGCAGTCGCGTCATCGCCGTTTTCGTGCTGGCGCCCACCAGCACACGTCGCGGGGCCTGTCGCGTGTCGACGAAGCCGAGGTCGTGAATGCGCCAAATTCCGGCGATGCGCGTCGTGCGTGCGGCCATGCGCACGTCGGTCGCCAGCTGGGTCGCGACGGCCTGGGCGTCCGCGCCGGTCAGCGCCGTGGCGCAGAGGACGAGCGCCTCACCGTCTTCGGCGAGCGGCGGCTCGGTGCGCTCGAGTCCTTCGAGGAGGCGCTCCGCGAACTCGAGCAGCTCGGGGGCGCGCGCTTTCAGGCGCAGGGTGGCCAGCGCGTGGTCGCCCGCGTCGCCGCCCGCGTCACCGACGACGCGCGCGAGCTCGGCCATGATCGTGCCCCGCGTCGTGGCCGGCAGGACCGCATAGATCGTATCGACCAGGCCGATGTCGTCGACCTGGAGGAAGCGCGCTTGAAGGATTGCACCGATGCCGACCTCGCGGGCCAGCGTCGCGTCCTCGAGCGTGACCAGACCGTGTGACGTGGCCGCCAGCATTGGCTCCGAGGGCGGTTCACTGCCCATCAAGTCGCTCAGGAACAGCGTCGCACCCTCGATCGCGACGACCTCGGCGAAGCCGACCGTCGAATCACAGAGGGCCTCTAGCAGGCGCGCCTCGATCAGCTCGAGCTCGCCTTCGGCCAGGAATCGGCGCCCGACCGTGATGCGGCGCAGCACGTCGTGGTCGGCGAGCGAGGGCTCGAGTGGGGCCGCGTTCGCCGTGCCCACCCCATTGGGCCCATTGGGCCCATCGGGCCCATCGGCCCCATCGGGCGACGCGTTCGCCGGCGTCTCGGCCATCGGCCAGTCCCAGAGGAACCATGGAAAGAAGCGCACGCGCTCGAGGTCGTCCTCGAGGATCTCCGTCTCCGCCGTCGCGACGTCCACGTCGATGCCGTAGAAGCGATGGACCGCGGCGACCAGCGCCGTGTCGAAGCGCGGCAACGCCGAGAACGACATCGCGCGCGACACGATCTTGGGCAGCGTGGCGCGCAGACGCCACGTCTCCCAGCACAACACGCTGCTCGTGGCAGGCTCGCCCTTGGCGGTTGCGAAGGGGGTCGAACCGTCGGACGTGACGGACATGCTGGGCTTCTACGATGGGGGTCCGGGGGTGTCAACGATCGCTTCGGTGCTCGAGCGCGCACGGCGAGCCGCGTAGAGTGGCACGTTGGCATGGGATGCGACACCTCAGGCGTCGGGCGCCGTCGGGAACGAAATGGCGGGTGCCGGCACGGCCGCTTCGAGCTCTTCGAACGCTGTACGCAGTCGTCCCAGGTAGCGATCGAGATCGGGGATCCACTCGCGCGCCGTGCACACACCGATCGTCACGCGTCCATTGAAACTGAAGACCGTGTGGATGAGGCCAACGCCTTCGTTGATAGGCGCGATCCCGATCGTCGAGACCACACGCGACCCGTTCAGATAGAGCGGGATCTGGGGCCCGGGCACGTTCGTGATGATCGTGTTGAACATCGACGGGACGAAGCGCGAGCCGGCGAACTCGACGTAGAGATAGGCGGCGAGACTGCCGAGCGCATAGGGCACCAGCTCGCTGACCTCGGCGGCGGTGCTCGCGCCGGCGGCCTGATGGTAGATCTTCGAGCGCGTCGTGCTGGCGTGAATCTTCTGGAGGCGCAGCGCGGGATCGGGTTCGTCCGTCGCCAGCGAGGCGCGCATGGCGGAGACGTGATTGCCGCCCGCCTCGCGGTCCGCCGGCTGGCGCACGTTGACCGGCAGGAACGCGACCAGCGGCGCCTCCGGCAGCTCGCCGAGCTCGCTGAGCAGCTCCCGTAGCGCGCCCGCGCAGGTCGCCACGACCACGTCGTTGAGCGAGACCCCGTGCGCCGCCTTGACGCGCCGCACGCGCGCGAGGTCGAGCTCGACCCAGGCCCAGGCGCGCTGACGCGCCAGCGGGCCATTGAAGCGGGTGCGCGGTGCCTCGAGCGCGCCGATCGGCAGCGGCACCGCCTGCTCGCGCGTCGCCACGGTGCGACTGGCCGCGCGCGCGAGTTTCGGCACGAGCCGCACGAGCTTGTCGGGCGTACGCACCGCCTCGCGCGCGGCCATCCCGAGCAGCTCGAACGGGGTCGGGATCGGCTCGCCGGGCCAGGTCGGCAGCACCTCGGGCAGCGGCGCGATCTGCGGGCTGGTGTCGAGAAACGCCGCCAGCATCGTCGCGCCCGACACGCCGTCGATGGCAGCGTGATGCACCTTCGTGATGATGCCGAACGCGCCGTCGCCGAGGCCGGCGATCCCCGCCAGCCCTTCCACGACGGTCATGTCCCAGAGCGGGCGCGAGCGGTCGAGCGGTGGTGTGAAGATTTGGGTGACGAGCTCGGTGAGCTCCTTCATGCCGCGCGGCGCCGGAAGCGCCACGTGGTGCACGTGGAGACCGAGCTGGAAGTCCGGGGTCTCGATCCAATACGGCGCCCCGAGCCCGAACGGCACCTCGACGAGCCGCTCGCGCGTCGCACGCACGCGCCCGAGCCGCGAGGCGACGAAGCGCTTGAGCGCGGCGAAGTCCAGCGCGTGGCCGGACGCGGGCTGCAGCAGCGTCAGCGAGCCGACGTGCATCGGCGCGGCGGGGGTCTCCGCGTAGAGGAAGGAGGCGTCGAGCCCCGAGAGCGGTCTCATGGGATCCGGAAGGCGTCGCGGAGCTTCTCGACGCGCGTCACCGGATCCAGCTCGAACGCCGCGCAGCGGAGCAGGGGGTCGCATGCGAAGTATCCATAATTATTGGAACAAAAGCGCGTCCCATCATGCGCCTGCGTGCAGCCGTAGAGGGGCGCGCCGCCGCCTCCCGCCGTCACGAACGTCGCGCCGTCCATGTTCTCGCGCGCGAGCCCGTGGTTGTGGCCGGTGGCGACCACAATGCGCCGGGCGTGATCGCGAAAGATCGGACCCCAGGCGGACTTGCCGTCGGCCCAGCCCGAGTGCCCGCCGACGGACGGATAGAGCGGCTTGTGGAACGCGATGAGGAATTTGTCGCCCGCGCGCGCCGGGTCCTCGAGGGCGGCGCGGAGAAACGAGGCCCCCTGCTGCGGGTCGAGCTCGGAGTCCATGGCGATGAGCCAGAGGTGGGGCCACAGCTGGCGCACGTACTGCGAGTCCGAGAGCCCCTCGGGCATCATCGTCGCCAGGTGCGAGGTGATGTCGCTCCAGCGTCCGTCGTGGTTGCCGCGGGTGGGAAAGAGGCGGCGGGTCGGGCCTCGCAGCGGGGTCTCGATCTCGACGAAGAGGGACCAGTCCTCCTCGTTCGAGCCGGAGCGCACGAGGTCGCCCGTGTGGACCGAGGTCGAACCGGCGGGACAGCGCGCGACGATCGAGGCCACCACGGCGCGATGGGCGACCTGCGGATCGCCGGTATACTCAGAGCGCGTGTCGCCATAGATCACGAGGCAGCCGAGCGTGAAGTCGGGCTTGGGCAGGAGGTCCACGTCGAGCTGGTAAGCGCCGGGCATCGGGGTGCCGCCGCCATCGACCCAGGTGTCGACGACGAGGAGATAGGTGCCAGCGGAGACCTCGGCGGCGATGCTGCGATTGTCGCGCGCAAGGCAATCGGTGGCGGGGTTCTCGCCTCTCAAGAGGTGCAGATCGAGGTCGACGCCGTCGCCGACCCGGTCGTCGATCGAGGCCGTGAGGACACCCCCGGGGGCGGGAATGCTGAGGCTGTAGATCACCTCGTGGCCGCCCTGGTCCGAGTCGGGCTGGCATCCGTACGCGTCGAGGCTGCTCGAGGTCGCGAGCGCCGTCGTGCTGGCGTCGTGGAAGGGGAAACTGCCGACGCGGATCGGATCGGCCAACGTGCCGGTCGTCGTCGGGATGGTATGGTCGGGGGTGAAGTCGATGGTGAGGACGTACGGACCGGCCTGGGCATCGCCGTCCGCATCGACCCAGGTGTCGACAACGACGTAGTACACGCCCGCGTCGAGGGTCTGCACGAAGCTGATGTTGCCGCGCGCGCGGCAATCGCCGGCCTGCGGGCTACCCAGAAGATGGACATCGACGTCGACCCCGTCGCCGACGCGGTCGTCCAGCGACACCGCGAGCATGCCCGCGCTCGGAAGGAGGACGCGATAGACGAACTCCCCGCCGCCTTCGTCCGTCCCGGCTGCGCAGCTGTAGGCGTCGAATTCGGCTCCGGGGGCGTCGACCGTGTCGCGCGCGTCGCTGAACGGAAAGTCCGCGACGAGAATCGGGTTTTGGAGCGTGCCCGGCGCGTCGGTCGCGGTGTCGGACGCGAACGTCACCGTGAGCGTGTACGGCCCGGGGAGCGCCTTGCCGGCCGCGTTGACCCAGGTGTCGACGACGATCCAGTAGGTGCCCGGCTCGACGGCGAACGAGAGCGCGAGGTTGTCGCGCACGAGGCAGGCGTCGGCGTTCGCCGCGGTGAGGAGGTGCACGTCGACGTCGACCCCGTCGCCCGGGACGTCGTCGAGGCGCGCTTCGACGACCCCATGCACAGCGATGTCGAGGCGATAGACGAAGCCGTCGCCGCCCTCGGTGGTGCCGGGCTCGCAGTTGTAGAGCGTGAAGACGCCGCCCGGCGCGTGGGCCGTGTCGCGCGCGTCGATGAACGGGAGCGGCGCGACGACGATCGGGTTGTCGAAGGTCCCGAGCGGCCCGGTCGGGAGCGTGTCGTCGGGGGCGTTGGTCCCGTCGGCCGGGGCCGTCGCCTGTGTGGCGGCGTCCGATGGCGGATCGGCGTCCGCGGTGGTCGCGAGCAGTGTGTGTTCGTCGGGGGACGCTGCGTCGCTGGTGGCCGACGTGACCGGATGGGCGCTGGCGGGATCGTTGGTGTGCAAAGCATCGCCGACGAGGTGGCGATCGTCCGCCGAGCAGGCGGCGACCCAGAGGACGAACGAGGCGGCGAGGAGACCCTTCATAGGGTCGCAGCATGGGGAATCCGCACGTGCTTGCCAAGACCGGTGACCGTCTAAAGCGCCCGTGCCGCCGAGCGCGGCGCGGCGATCAGGCGCCCGGCGCGGCGGCGATGACCGCGCGCAGCTCGGCGCGCGTGAGGGCGTCCCCGTGGACAAAGTGCTTGCAGACCGCGCGGAGCTTGGCGCGATCGAGAGTGCGCTCGTAGCGCGTCAGGATCACCCGGAGGAGCGCGACCTCCGCGCGCGAGACGTGCCCGTCGGGGAAGGTCGCGAGCACCAGGACCTCGAGGACGAGGTCGCGCTCGTGGGGCGTCAGCCCGTCGAGTGACGTGAGGAACCTCTGGGTGTCGTCGAGGTCCGGGAGCGCGACGATGCCGGCGCGGCGGATGATGGCGCGCATGAGCGCGAGGAGGTTCGGGTGGACCTCGTGACCGCGCACGATGCACGAGGCGACCGCGCGCAGCATCGTCACGAACACCTCGCGACGCACGCTGCCCTCGTCGCGCAAGATGTCTGCCAAGAGCGCTTCGCAGGCCGACGGCCCGAGTGCCCGGATGCGCGCCTGGCGGACCATGCGCCAGGCGACGAGCGCGTCCCAGGCGCCCGTCACGAAGACGTCCGTGAAGGTCAAATACGCCTTTACGATGATGCGCCCACCGACGCGCCGGATGAGGAGCCGCAGGATGAAGTTGGTGAGGCTGATCTTGAGTTTGTAGAGGAACGTCGTCACGACGACGCGCCACTTCGAGATCTCGCGATAGGGGTCGATGCCGAACGGGTTTTGCGGGGGATTCGGGAGCTCGAGCGCGGCCCGACAGAGCGCGAGTGCGACCGCGCGTTGCTCGTCCGTCTCGGGCACGTCCTGGCGCGGCACGAGCGCGATGCCGGCCTCGCGGGCGAGCAGATGCACGGTGCGCAGCGCGATGCGATAGAGGATGGCGACCTCGATCATCGTCGCCACGATCGTGACCGCGTTCACGATGGCGAAGTCGCGGACGTCTTCCCAGAAGGTCGTCGTCACCGTCTCGGGCACCGCCAGGACGAACGACGCGATCGACGAGATGAGCCCCGAGCACCCGCCGATGAGGAAGGCCCAGCCGACCATGTGCCAGCCGAGCTTGCGAATGCGGCCCCGCTCGGCCTCGTCGAGCAGATGCACGACCTCGCCGCCCGAGATCGGCGGCAGCTTCGCGTCGTGGCGCCGAAAGCGCTCGAGCCCCATCTTCTCGAGCTTCGGGTTCGTGCTGGTCGCGAACTCGAGTCCGAGGTGCTCGAGCCTGTGGACGGTCTTCTCGACGATCGTGTCGCCGAGGTCGCCGACCGCGGGCAGCGGGAGGTCACGGTTGCTCACGGCGGGAATCTAGCACGGGACCGGAGATCGCGTTCAACGCTTGAAGGCGATCACGGTCGTGGTTTCCAAGCCGGGCTCGGACCAGCGCGCCTTGTACTCCATGTCCGATCCGAGATCGTAGGTGTGCAAACCTTCGTCGGCGAGCCGCCGGATCATCTCGAGCTGCATCACGTTGCCGAGCGCGAGCTCGCGGTAGCGGTTGTCGAAGCTCACCTGCAGGCCGCGGTAGGTGCCGCCGAGCACCCCGCCGAAGATGAACGCGATGTCCACGCCGTCCTTTTGCGCCACCAGCGCCCGCAGCGCGCCGCGCGCGATGAGGCGTGGCAGCATCTTGGCGTAGAACGCCCGCATGTCGCCCGCGACGAAGCCCGAGCCGAGCTCGCCCTTCCAGCTCAGCGCCTCGATTCCCTGGATGCGCGCGTAGAGGCCAGCGGCGTCCATGGGCTCGCCGGGCGCGCCATGGAGTGGCGTAAACAGCACGCCTGCCGCTTGCGCTTTCCGCAAGTCGCTCCGCGCGTTCGTCCGGAACTTGGGCGAGCGGCGCGCGAACCAACCGTCGAACCCACCGTCCAGCGTGGCCGTCCAGCGCTTGGTCACCGGGCCGAGGCGCAGCTCCGCGAATCCGCCGAGGGCTGGCACGAGCGACCGGAACATGCGTCCACCGCGCAGCACGCCGCCGATCCAGAGGACATCCCAAGTCGGCGCCAACTGCCGCATGGCCAAGGCGAAGTGCGCCGCGAGCACCTCGGGTGTCGGCGCGATGAGCGGGCAGGCCAGACCCCACATCGCCTCGCAGGCGGCGAGGTAGCGCCCGAGCGAGGCGGTCTTCCCGGCCGCGAGCAGCGCGGTCCCGGCCGACGAGCGCAGCACCAGCGGCGGGCTCTGGGCGTGGAATGCGGCGCGCGCCGGCAGGACCCAGAGCGCCGAGGAACAGAAGCGATCGATCTCGGGCGTGAGGCACACGTCCGCGTCGAACGCCTCGGTGCTCGCCTCGAAGGCCCCGAACTCGACGATGTCCATCCCTTCGCCTCGCCTCGCCGCGCTCCGAATCATAGCCGATCGCCGTTCTGTCTGCTGGCCGGACTTTCGATGAATGATTGCGTGGTAATCCCGTCCGGGGCGCCGCTCGATACAGGTCGAGTCGACGCCACACACCACACCATTCCGGGAGCTCTCTATGCGCAGTGTCATGTCCTTCGTGCGGCTTTGTGTCTTGGGTTCGAGCGCCAGCTTGGCCGTCGCGGCGTGCGGCGACGACGGCGGCGGCGGATCGGTGACGGCCGAGGAGCTCGCCGCGCTGTGCGCGCAGCTGGAGACGAAGGTCGCGGCCTGTACGACACCCCCCGCCATCACGGTCGACTGCGCCGACGCGGTTCCCGCATCGTGCCGGTCGCAGATGGCGGCGATGGTCTCCTGCTACAACGCCCCCACGCTGGATATCTGCGGGGATGCGGCGGAAAACGCGTGCGAGAGCCAGCTTGCAGCGGCGCTCCAGTGTGCCTTCACGTTCTGCGGATCCCACCCGACGGATCCCGCCTGCCAGTGAGATCGCGGTCCCACTGAAGTCCGCGCGCGGTCGGCGCTCGGCGGGTCCTCACCTCACAGATTGACGGACTCGCCGAACGCCTGCCCGACCGCTTCGTGAAACGCCTCGGAGAGGGTCGGGTGGGCATGGATGGTGCCCAGGATGTCGCGCTCGGTCAGCTCGGCCGAGCGCGCGAGAGTGGCCTCGGCGATGAGCTCGGTCGCGCCGGCGCCGATGATATGTACACCAAGCACGGCCCCCGTCTCCGCATGGAACAAGGTCTTGACGAAGCCCTCCTTCTCGTCGAGGGCCAACGCTTTGCCCGCCGCGGTGAAGGGAAACTTGCCGACCTTGTAGGGTAGCCCGCGCTCCTTGATGGCGCGCTCGGTGAGGCCGACGCTCGCGACCTGCGGCTCGCAGTAGGTGCAGCCGGGGATGTTGAGCGTGTCGATGGGCTTGCCCGCGTGGCCGGCGATGCGCTCGACGCAGTGCACGGCCTCGGCCGAGGCCTTGTGCGCGAGCCACGGCGGGCCGGCCACGTCGCCGATCGCGTAGATCCCCGGACAGGTGGTTTGGAGGTCGCGGTCGACCTTCACCCAGCCCCGTTCGATCGCGACCCCCGCCGCCTCGAGCCCGAGCCCGCCGCTGTTGCCGACGACGCCGATGGCGACCAGGACCGCGTCGGCGGTGACGACCTCGCGCGTGGCCTCCGGGCCGCTGCTGGTGGGCACCAGCGTGGCCTCGACGCCCTCGGCGGTGACCCTCACCGACTCGGCCTTGGTGCCTGTTCGGAGGTTGATACCGCGGCGCTCGAATGACTTCGCGAGGGTCGCCGAGACCTCGTCGTCCTCGATCGAAAGCACGCGCGGCAGCATCTCGACCAGCGTCACCTCGCATCCGAACGCGTGGTAGAAGTAGGCGAATTCACATCCGATTGCGCCCGCTCCCAGGATGAGGAGGCGCTTCGGTACCGCGATCGCCGTCATCGCATGGCGCGCATTCCACACGCGCACGCCATCGAAGGGCAGGCCCGGGAAGGGGCGCGCGCTCGCGCC
>SXIE01000325.1 GCA_005772945.1 Pseudomonadota bacterium | reverse complement strand
GGACCTCTTCTACCGCCTGAACGTCGTGCCGATCTGGGTGCCGCCGCTGCGCGACCGCCGCTCGGACGTGGCTCTGCTCGCGAGCGCCTTCTTCGCGGCCGCCTGCCGCGAGCACGGGCGCCCCGATCTCGCCCTCGACGACAGCGCACGCGAGGCGCTCGCGGCGCGCGACTGGCCCGGCAACGTGCGCCAACTCAAGAACGTCGTCGAGCGCCTGGCGGTCCTCTCGCTCGGTCCGCGCGTGACCGCGACCGACGTCGAGCGCGAGCTCGGACGCGATCGGCTGATCCACGCCCCGACCGCCATTCATGCGGGTGCGGTCGGTGCAACCACGCTCGGCACCCAGGTCGATCGCGCCGAGCTGACCGCCCTCGAAGAGACGCTCGCGCGCGTCCAGGGCAACCGCACGCTGGCCGCCAAGCTCCTCGGCGTCAGCCGCCGCACGCTCTACAACAAGCTCGCGCGGCACGGGATCGCCTGAGCGCGGGCGCGGGCGACGCCGCTACAGGCAGTCGTCGTCCCCGACCTCGCAGATCCCGTCGACGCAGCGCTCCCAGGCCTCGTCGCACTCGTGCGCGTCGCCCGCGTGCTGGCACGACGCGAGCCAGGCATTGCACGCCGCCCCATCGGCCCCCGGCGCCCACAGGAGCCCGTCGCAGACGGCGCACATCTCCGGCTCGCGCACCCCGTCGGGATCGCGACACCCTTGCGCGATGTGGTCGAGCTTCGGGCACGCCCCGGTCCACTCGGTGGAAGCGCCGTCACAGTTGATGTCGGCCAGCGCGTGCCCCGGATACCGCATGTCGACGATCAGCAAGAGGTTTTGGGCGTCGCCCTGCAGCGGGGCGCCCTCGCAGGGGTGGCCCTCGACGGCCTCGACGAGGAGATGAAAGCCCGGCGTCACGACGCCGTAACGGCCGCCGCTCAGGCCCTCGGGGGCGTAGAGGACGAACGAGTCCGGGGCGGATCCGACGAGCGACTCGGTCGCGTGATCCCAACGCGCGTCCCCGTTCAGATCGAGGTAGACGAGCACGAGCGCGACCGCGAAACGCCCGTGCACATCGGCGGCGGTGCCGATCAGCGCCGCGGGCGGCGGACGCCGGATAGTCAGCGTGTAGCGGGCTGGGAACGTGCTGGCCGCGCCGAGCTCCTGCTCGACCGCGGTGACGCTGTCGAAGTTCGCCGCGTCGGGGGACCCAGTGGGCTTGGCCCAGAAGAGCGCCGCCCGCAGCTCGCCGGAGTCCGTCGTCGCGACCGCGCCGTGATCGAGCGCCACCTTGCCGGTCAGCGTGAAGAGCGCGTCGCCGCGGAAGTTGCCATCGACCGCGGGGTCGCCGCAGCCGACGAGCATCGCAAGCGCAACCAGGCCCCCGAGCATCGCGCGTTTCATGGCCACCTCACGCCGAAGCCGAACGTCCCAAACGGCACCACGCGCGCATTCAGCCCGTTCCCCGCGGCGCCCGAGGCGTCCTCGGTGCGCAGCGCGTAGATCTCCGCGCCCGCGTCGAGCTGCAAGATGACATTGCCCACCGGAGCCCATTCGAAGCGGACCAGCGGGGCCAGGCGCACGACGAATTGGTCGCGCGTCGAGGCCTGCCCGCTGGTGTCGAAGGTCTCGCGAAACCAGTCCGCCCCGACGCGCAGCCCGAGTCCAAACGCGAAACCGCGCGCCAGATCGAAGGCGTGAACGACCCCGAGATCAGCGCCGAGCAGCCGGTCCGTGATGACGACCGCGCCGTTGTCGTGAACGCCCTGCGCGAAGCGGATGCGCGTCTGGAGCGCCACGGGCCTGAAGTCCCATTGCCCGACGATGTACCCGCCGAAGGCCGGTCCGAGCGATGGGAGCAGCGGCCCGGAGGCCTCGAAGCCGCCGCCGAGGCTGAACAGCGTCGTCGGTCCACTGTAGCCGCGCCGCACCGTCTCGCGAAACGGAATGGCCGTCAGCTCGCGCCCCGCGAGCGTCTTCGTGGTACCCGCGGTCAGGACGATCGCGCCCTCGGCGACCTGATCGGCCGTGCGGCGTCGGACGACGTAGCGCCCGGGCGAGAGCAGCAGCGACGTGCCGGCGACGGCGTCGAGCTCGGCCGCGACGTCCCCGGTCGCGGTCTGCGCGAACACGAGATAGTGCCCGGGCGCATCGAAGAGGACGCGCGCGAAACCGCGTGCGTTGTCGAGGCGCGTCAGCTCGATCTCCTGCCGCCCGCGCATCGTGAACTCGAAGGTCGGGTGCTGCAGCGTCGGCGTGTCGGCGGTCGCGTTGAGGGTCTGCGCGTAGGCGTAGCGGTAGGCCTCGGTGAGCGTCACGACCTGGTCCCCGGTCGCATCGGCGGCGCCCGCGAGGCCGTTCAAGAAGTGGTGCGTGAAGATGCCGCCCTTCAGGCGCTCGGATTCTTGCGCGTCTTCGGTCGCTGCCGCGCTCGTGATGATGGCGATCCCCTCGGAGTCGAGGCGGCTCTCGGGCGTGATCTCGAACGGCACGGCCGGGTGCGCGCCCTTGACGCGCGTGATGCCACCCGAGCGGCACGCATCGACCACGAACACCGTGACCTCGGCGCCCGCCTCGCGCCCCCATTGGCGCAGCGACTCGAACGACAGGCGCGTGCCGCGGAGGTGGAGCGACTTCGAGTCGGCGTGGCCACTGTAATAGATGAAGAGGACGCTGCCCTCGCCGGGGGCGCCCGCGATGCGTGCCGTCAGGCTCGCGATCGCCGCTTTCACGGCGCCCGCATCGCCGTTCGTCAAGAGGATGAGATCCTCCGGCGCGACCCCGCCGAGGCGCGTGAGCGTGGCGCCGAAGCGCACGGCGTCGCTCTCGGCGTACGACAGGCGCGCCTCCTCGGGGTCGCCGAAGTTCGAGCCGATGACGATCGCGTGGCGCGTACCCGCCTCGGCCGCACCCGGCGCGAGCACGCACAGCGCCGCCAGCAGCGGTGCGAGGCGGGCCACAGCGGGGAGGCGGCGAGCGGGGACAGGCGCAGGATCCGGCATCGACACCATCCTCAGAAGGTCGGCTGTTTCTTCAGGTCGACGCGCTCGACCGAGCAGCCAACGGGCGCCTCGCGCGACGTCACGTGACCGGAAAGGCTCCGCATGACGGACCGTAACTCGTCGAAATCAAATGGATGATCGCACACCATCGCGAACAGGTGCTCGTCGCCGGGGATGTCGTCGAACGCGATCGCCGTCGGGAGTTGGAGGAACCCGTCGGTCTTGGGGACGTACACCGCCGACGCGCCGGCTTCTTGTGGGTAACCCGGATAGACGTCCCCGCGATCGTCCATGCCACCCACCATGAGGAAGGCGCCGTGCGACAGCAAGACCTGAAAGCGCGCGCGGTCGCCGCTGTGAATGACCGCGCCGCTGTCGACGGCGTGGCTGGTCGTGCCGTCGTGGATGTGGACGACGAGCTCGAGCGGGCCGCCGCGCGCCTGCACGCGATCGGGATCGCCATGCAATGGTCCGGGAGAGGTGGTCGCGCTGGACCACGGATCGACCGCGAGTAGCGCGGCCGCGGCGATCGCCAGGACGCCGAGCACCACCGCGCCGGGCGCGATCCGGCGCGCGACCTTCGGCGCGAGCGCGGCGCGACGGACCGCCGCGGGCGGAAACGGGATCGGCAGCGCGGCATCCTCGGCCCGGAGCTCGGCATAGATACCGGCGCACTGCGCACACGTCGCCAGGTGCCGCTCGGCCGCCTGGCGCGCGGCCGCGTTGGCCTCGCCTAGGCGGTAGCGATCGAGCCCGAGGACCGTCAGGTGGCCGCCGCGATCCAGCCCGGACAGCGCCGTGCCCAGCGGTGCCACTGGCACCTCCGGGGTCGGCTCGCTGGTCTGGTTCGGGCGGTTCATCGCTTGGTCTCTCGCTGGTTTTCGCGGTTACGGACGAACGTCTCGAGCGCCCTCAAGCGCGAGTTGATGGTGCGCTCGGAGCAGCCGAGCATCTGGGCGATGTCGGCCTGGGTGTGGCCGTCGAGGTAGAAGTACACGCCGATGGTCGCGAGCTCGGGGTCGAGCACGCGCCACGTTTCCCGAATGAAAGCCTGCACTTCCGGATTCGCGCTGGCGGACCCGTGCGGCCAGGCGCCGGCCCCGATCTGCTCGATCAGGGTCGCGCGCGTCTTGCGATTGCGGAGCCAGTTCAGACAATAGTTGGTACTCAAACGATAGAGCCAGGTGCCCGGTTGGCTCTCGTTGCGAAAGCTGTCGCCCTGCTCGAGCGCGCGCAAGAAGATCTCGTGGGCCAGCTCCTCGACATCCTGATGGCCCACGAACTGGCGGACACGGCGCGCGACCATGGGGTAGTAGCGTCGATAGAGTTCGCCGATATCGAACTCGGAGCCGGTCGGGCGCTTGGCCAATCGTCGGGTCTTTGGGGGCCGGGTGTGACCTCGGCGCGGCGGCAGCCGGGGAGCCGCAGACGCGCAGCGAGAATGGCAGGGCGCCGCGCCGTTGAGCGCTACGCCCTGCGAACGGCCCCGTTATCTCACCCTTCATCGCCGTCGTCATCGGTGGAACCGTCGTCGTCGGTCGAACCGTCGTCGTCGGCCGAATCGTCGTCGTCGGCCGAATCGTGGTCGTGGTCGCATCGGCCGCCATGGTCGTCCCCGAGGTCGTGCTCCGCCGCGTCGGTCCCGTGATCGTCCCCGAGGTCGTGCTCCGCCGCGTCGGTCCCGTGATCGTCCCCGAGGTCGTGCCCCGCCGGGTCGGTCCCGTGGTCGTCCCCGAGGTCGTGCTCCGCCGGGTCGTCGCTCGCCGCCGGATCCGCGCTCGGGTCGGCGCTGGCCGCACCCTCGACCCCCGTCACGCCGTTCGGGCCGGCGCCCCCCGCGTCGGCGCACGCCGCCGAACCGACTCCAAACGTCCCGAACACCACCGCCACCAACCACTGGCTCATCGTCGTCCGCATGATCGCCTGCCCCTTGCTCTGCATGAATTCAAAAGCGCGGGCCGCGCATCGTCGGCGGCCACACTCATTCGACACGCGGTCGCGAATTCGGCAGCAGGCCGAAGCGGACGTTTCCGTGAATTTTTTCGCGGAGGCCCTACTTGGTCAGCTCGACGACGAAGCGCTTCTGCTTCGGGTGCTTGCCGTCCTTGCCGAGCGCCACCAGATTCAGGTTGATCGGCTTGCCGTCCAAGGTCACCTCGAACCGGAGCAGCGGCCCCTCCACCGCGAAGTCGTAGCCGTCCATGCCGGCCTCCAGCGCGAACTCGAAGGTGACGCACTTGCCGGCGCCGCCCACCTCGAGCTTGTCCGTCTCCTCGAGGTCGACCGCGTCGAGGCGCGTGATCCCCTTGGCGCACAGCTTGCCGGCGAACGCGCGCTCGGCCTTGCCGTCGGTGCTGAAGCGCGCGTGGAGCCCGGCGTCGTCCTGCCAGAAGAAGGCGCCGAGCACCGCTCCCGGCGTGAACGTCGGGGCACCCTTGAGGTCGGTGCCCTTGACGGCAAACGCGGCGCTCCCGCTCGCGACGAGCCCGGCGACGAGCCCGAGCTGGACCAGAGTGACAAGAAGGCGGCGGGCGGAGCTAGCGGGGCGGTGCATGGGCGACTCCCTTCCGAGGCGTGGTGGGAGACGGGGTCATGCCATGGCGTCGCGCGCCGGTAAACAACCGGCCGCTTGGCGACTCGCGCAGGTACGGCTTCCTGTGCGGCGCGCGATGGGTGTATGACGGGCCGCTGTTCATGCGGCCAAGCGGCCGACGGAGTGGGTGATGCGGGGGCACGAGACATTCGGACGGGCGCGGTGGATCCTCTGCGGCGGGCTCGGGGCGCTGGGCGTCGCCGGTGCGATCGCGGGGTGCTCGGATGGCTCGCAGATCCAGGCGGTGGACGACCTCGGGAGCGACCTCGCGACGGGCGTCGGCGCCGACGCGCGGGACACGCACGCCCCGGTGGACACGGCGACGTCCGCCGAGACGCTCGCGGAGACTGCCAGCGAGACGGTCACCGAAACCACCACCGGAACCAGCGGGGACGCGACGCCCACCGACTCCGCCCCGCCGCTCGACACGGCCCCGGGCGACGTCAGCAAGCCCTCCGACATCGAGGTCGTCGAGACCACCGTCGCACCCGAAACCGAAGCCGAGACGACGCCGGCCGAGACCGAGGTCCTGCCCGTGGGCGGCGAGGACTGTACCGATCCGCCGCTCCTCATCGACGACGACCACGACGGCCACTACGACACGTTCGCGGATGTCGGCGCACTTTCCCACCTGCGCGACGACTATGACGCGCTGGCCTGTGGCATCACCGACCCGAAGCTCAACGGCGACGCCAAGGCCGACGCGGTCTGGCGCTTCGTGGCGCCCGCCGACGGCGAGTACCGGATTTCGCTGCTGTCGGACACGAACATCGATCTCATCCTCTATGTGTTCGACGCGGCCGCGTGCGGCACGACGTGCCTCGCCTTCGACGACCGCGGCGGCGCGGCCGACATCGACTCGCTGACGCTCACCCTGACCAAGGACCAAGCGGTCTCCATCGTCGTCGACGGCAAGGCGGCCTGGCACGCCGGCGCGTACATCGTCGACGTGTTTGCGTGCGGGGCCAGCTGCGACTGAGCGTTCCTCGATTCGCCGCGGAGGTGCCCCGGGGTTGGACTCGCTCCGCGCGCGGTGCTAAGCGCCTCGCCGATGGCCGCCCCCAGCCCCGCTACCAGGCCCGCTTCCCGATTCGCGCCGGTGTCCGCGCCGGTCCTCTTTCGGCGCGCGCGCTACCGCGCGGATCTCCAGGTCGCCCCGTTCCTCCCGACCACCCGCGCCGAGCTGGACCGCCTCGGCTGGGACGCCTGCGACGTCATCCTCGTGACCGGCGACGCCTACATCGAT
>SXIE01000324.1 GCA_005772945.1 Pseudomonadota bacterium | reverse complement strand
GGGCTCGTCCGGTTCGCTGTCAAGCACTAGCGCGAAACGCATTCGCTGCCTTGCGCGGCCGTGGTAGCCAACATCCCGCGTGCGGCGCCGATTGGTGAGCGCCTCGCGCGTCGCCGCGCCTTGCCCCAATCGGGCCCGCGTCCCGTGTGCGCCATTTGCGCAGACGTCGGCGCTCCCCGAACGCCCCGCACCCGCCGAGGTCCCGCGTGACTCATCCGCTCTCGATTCTCCCCCTCGGTGGCCTCGGTACGATCGGCATGAACGCGATGCTCATCGGGCGTCGCGGGCGCCACGTGCTCGTCGACTGCGGGGTCGGGTTTGCGCCGACCGCCATGATCGGCGCCGAGAAGCTCTTGCCCGATCTGGGCTACCTGGCGGCCCACAAAGACACGATCGAGGCGGTGCTGCTCACGCACGGCCACGAGGATCATATCGGTGCGTTGCCCTGGGTCTTGCCGCTGCTCGATCCGGCGACGCCGATTCTTGCGTCGTCGTTCACGAGCGAGCTCATCCGCAACCGCCTCCTCGAGCACCAGCTCTGGGACGCGAGTCGCATGCGCACGTTCGTGCCGGGGACCCGCGTGGAATGCGGTCCGTTCGAGCTTCAGCCGATCCGCGTGACGCACTCCTTGCCCGACTGTGCGTCGGTGGTCCTGCGCTCCGAGGACGGCACGATCCTGCATACCGGCGACTGGAAGATCGACGACGAGCCGCTCGATGGCGAGACGTTCGATCGGGCTGCGTTCGCGGCGCTCGCGGCCGAGGGCATCGACGCGATGCTGTCGGACTCGACCAACGCGCTGGTGCCGGGGCGGACCACGAGCGAGGCCGAGGTGGTCCGGCAGCTCGCGCGTCACGTCGAGCCGTTCTCGGGGCGCGTCATCGTGACGCTCTTCGCGTCGAATCTCCATCGCCTGCGCGGCGTCGCGAAGGTCGCCGAGGCAACGGGGCGACGGCTGGTGCTGTGCGGGCGCTCGCTGTGGAAGTACCACGAGGCGGCGGAGCGCGACGGGCGTGCGCCGTTTCCGCTCGGGCAGGCGATCGACATGGCCGAGGCCAAGAAGCTGGCGCCGTCCGAGACGCTGGTCGTGACGACCGGGTCGCAGGGCGAGCCGCGGGCGGCGCTCGCGCGGGCGGCGTACGGCGAGCACGAGGACCTGATCGTCGGGCGCGGGGACATGCTGCTGCATTCGTCGCGGATCATCCCGGGCAATGAAGGCGAGGTCCACGCGATGTGGAACGCGCTGGTCGCGCGCGGCGTGACGCTCGTGACCGAGCGCGCGATCCATGCGTCGGGGCACGCTCAGCGCGGCGAGCAGGAGGAGCTTCTCAGGCTGGTGCGGCCCAAGGTCTTCGTGCCGGTGCATGGCGAGACGACGTTCCTTCATGCGCACGCGGCGCTCGCGCGCTCGGTGGGTGTGGCGAGCGTCGTGACGCGCAACGGCGAGCGGCTGGCGTTCCCCGCGCGCGCAACGGTGGCCGTGGCCGGGGGTGTGAGTGCGGCGGCGGGCGAGGCTCCGTCGGCGGACGTCACGCGGCGCGAGGTGGCGATCGAGGCGTATTGGAATGACGGGCCGGCGACCGGGACCGAAGAGGCGATGCGGCTCGCGGAGCGGCGGCGGATCGCATGGAACGGGCTCGTGGTGGTCGACGGCGCGATCCGGCGGCGGGCGGATGGCGGGGCCGATGTGATCGACGTTCACATCGAGACGCGGGCGCTGTGGCTGGGGCCCGACGGCGGGCTCGGGGCCGAGCTCGGGCGCGTGGTCGCGCGCGCCGTCGCGGCATGCCCTGCGGGAACGCCGGTGGCCGAGATGAGCGAAGCCGTGCGGGCGTCGGTGCGCGCGGCGGCGCGACGCATGACGGAGAAGCGGCCCGAGGTGCTCGTGCTCTTGCACCAAGGGCGCGCGGCCTGAAGCGCGGGAGCGCGAACCCGAGCGAACGTCAGCGCGTCGCCATGCTCGGCAGGTCGCGCGCGGGGCCGCCGACGAAGTCGCGCACGAATCGCCGCAAACGCTCCAGCTCGAACGGTTTTTCGAGCACGCGGCCGGCGTTGTGGGCGAGGAAGGTGCTGTCGCGTTCGGACATCGCGCCGCCCGTCATGAAGCGGACGCGGTCTTCCTGGCCGGGGCGGACGTCGGCGACCTCCGCGAAGAACGCGATGCCGTCGCGGCCCGGGAGTGCGAGGTCGCAGAGGATGCCGTCGAAGGACCGGGCCGCGACGCGTTCGAGCGCTTCCTCGGCGCTCGTGGCCACGTCCACGGCGTAGTCGCGGAGCGAGCGCTGGAGCACGAGTGCGATGCGTTCGTCGTCGTCGATGACGAGCAAAGACCGGTTCACGGAGGACCGCCTTGGGCGCAAAGAGTGAAGAAATTGAAGAGGATGACTCTAGGATACACGGCATCGCCGGGCGGTGCAAGCTCGCGCTTCGACGCCTCGGTCCGGAACGACGCCGAGCGTCAGCGCGTGAAGCGCGCGGGCGCGAAGTCCGGGCGGACCGTCCCCGTGAGGATGGCGTCGGCGGCGACTTCGCCGACCGCGAGCGCCGTGGTCATGCCGTGCCCACCAAGCCCCGCGACCCAGTGGAATCCGGCGATGCGCGGGTCTGGCCCGATGACGAAGAGGTGGTCGGGGGTGAGGACGCGGAGTCCGGACCAGCCGCGAGTCGGGCGGATGTTCGCGAGCCCGGGCACGGCGTCGGCGAACTTGGCGGCGAGCGCGTCTTTGGCGCCCGGATCGGTTGGGGTCGCGATGGGGCCGTCGGGGGGCCACGGGGTCGCATCGCAGGCGCACATGAGGAGGCCCGCGCCCTCGGGGCGGAAGTACCAGCCGCCGGTGCCGTCCCAGACCCAGGGGGCGTCGCGCGCCACGAGCGCGGTCGGCGCGGTCACGAAGAGATGGCGGCGCACGGGCGCGAACGGGAGCGGGCCGAGGCCGGCGAGGGCCGCCACGCGATTCGCGTGGAAGCCGGCGGCGTCGATGAGGAGCGGCGTGGCGATGGTGCCGCGCGGGGTCTCCACGGCGCTCACGCGGCCGCCGATGGTTTGTACACCAACGATCGGCGTGGCGTAGAAGAGGCCGGCGTGCGCGGGGTCGGGCGCGAGGTGCGCGCTGAGGTCATGCTCGAGCGCCATCAGGAGCGCGTGGATGTCGACGACGCCGCAGCCGCCGGTCCAGACGGCGCGCTCGAAGTGGGCGCCGGCGAGGGCGGGCACGCGGCGGATGGCCTCGGCGGCGCTGAGCGGCAGGGCGTCCTACCAGGCTCTGCTGCAACGGTTTTACGGCTTCTATCTGCC
>SXIE01000323.1 GCA_005772945.1 Pseudomonadota bacterium | reverse complement strand
CTCGTGACGGTCGGGTCCGGGCTCTTGGATTTCTCGGATTGCACCGCCGAGGGGCGGTTGATGGCGACGTTGGCAGGCGCCTTCCGGGCGGCCTTGGCGCTGACGGCCGACTTGGTCTCGTGGTCGGTGCGCGTCGTCTTGTTCGACAGGAACCTCGTGGCGACCGGCGTCGGCGTGACCTCGGGCTGGTCGGGGGTCTCGACGATCTGCGCGTCGGGCGGGATCGCGGGTGCGGGCGCCTCGGGCTCGCGCATCTGAACCTTGATGGGCTTGTCGCTCCCGCGCCAGGCCCGCCGGTAGGCGATCTCCGGCATCTCGATCTCATTGAGGCCGAGCAGCGCCGGGATGTACGAGAGCGCCACGGCCGCGAAGATAGCGGCGCGCTGGGTGCGCGTCTGGTCGGGCAGGTGGTTGCTCACGCGGCTCCGAGGTTAGCCACTGGACCGCGCGCCCACAAGGCGCAGGGCGTGCTTTCTGCGCCGCCGCGACCCGCGGAGAGGCGCCCAGCGCCTCGTGGGCGCGCGGCACGGAAGCCCGCAGAGCCGCGCTCTATGCCCACCGGCCGTTGCAGGGGCTCAGCGGAGCGCGCGGCGTCGCCACGCGGCGAGCCCCAACGAGAGCGCGATCGCCAAGGCGCCGGCCGGTGAGCCACCGCCATCACAGCCTTGGTGCGAGCCACCCGCGTGAAGCCGGGTGTCGACGCCCGCGCTCGCGTCGCCGCTCGTCCCGTCGGCCGTCGTGCTCGCCTCGGCGGCGGTCTCGGGCTGCGCGTCGGCGGGCGCCTCGGGGCCCGCGTCGTCGGCGGACTCGGGCGTCGTCTCGTCGACCCCCATGCCCTTGCAGTCGCCTGCCACGCACATCGCGTTGTTGTCGGAGCAGTCCACCCGCCGCGTGGTGTTGCAGCCGTCGGGGCCCGCCTCGCAGAGCCACGCCACGTTGCCGTCGCAGCCGAGCTCGCCCGGCGTGCAGCTCTCGCAGTTCGGCCGGCACTGCGCGCCCACGCAGGACGTCTCGCCCGTGCAAGCGCCGCAGGTCCCGCCGCAGCCGTCGTCGCCGCATTGCTTGCCATCGCAGGCCGGTTCGCAGCCGCAGCTGATGGGGTTCTGGCCGGACGGGTCCGATCCCGACTCCTGGCAGTCGTAGAATTGTTGGAACGCGTTCCAGCCGCAGCCGGAGCCCTGGCAGTCGAAGGTCTGCAGCACGCCGTTGACGCACGCGACCACGTCGCCGCCATCGCAGCAGCCCGCGTACCCGACGCCCTGGCAGGGGTCGATGCAGCCGTTCGTGCAGTCGTTGCACTCGCACATCCACGCGGGCCCCCAGCAGAGGTTCGTGTTGCTCCCATCGGGGGTGCAGGCGCCGTCATAGCCGCCGGTGGGCGGGACGCACGCGCTGCCGCCACAGGCCCCGTCCTCGACCCAGAGGCCGGGGGCCACGTCGGGGACCGTGCGCGTGACGCAATGGATGGCGCCGCTCCCGAACGAGAGGCTCGTGGTGTCGATCCAGATGTTCTCGTAGTCGGGGAGCACGGCGTCCCACTGCGCCTGGGCCGTGTCGCGGCTCGCGGTCCAGTCTGAGAAGGACGAGGCCGGCCAGAGATTGAGGCCGTTGAAGAACGTCGAGTTGATGTACGTGAACGGAATCGAGCCGACGCCGCGACCGCCATTGCGGTGGCCCGGCATGATGACGCGCGACACCTGGAAGTGGGTGCCGTCGGGCTTCACGTACGCGGCGAGATACGCCACGTTGGCGTCGAGCAGGGCCGCGTTCTCTTCCTCGTAGTTCGCGTAGGGCGGCAGATACTGGCCGACGACGATCCGGTTATCGTCCAGGATCTTGAGGTACATGTCGATGTGCCCGGTGCCATCGTCGCTGACGCTGTTCGTGACAATGAGATCCTTGCAGCCCGTGTACGCCGCGATGACGTCGAGCATGCCCTCGGCCTCGGGGGTCTTCTCGATCTCCCCGAGCTTCATCGAGAGGATGTTGTCGTCGCACCAGACGTCCTGGCCGTGGGCATAGCACCAGAGGTTCTGGATCTCGCGCGAGCTCGTGATGCAGACGCCGTCCGAGGTCGACTGGAACGTCCCGCCTTCCATGGTGAGCGGCATCCGATAGGCGACCGTGTTGTTCGCCTGGCCGAACGCCGTGACCAGATTGCGCGCGAGAAACGTCGGGATGGCGTCGTCCTGCGGGCGGTCGTAGTAATAGCGGAAGTCCGTGAATGCAAACGAGTTTTTCTCGGTGTCGACGATCGGTACCGGGCCGTAGTCGATGAACCAGATGCTGTCGAGCGAGGCCCGCAGGAACTTGATCTTCGTGTCGATGACGTCCTGTGCGACGCCGGCCTGCTGCAGCTTCACTCGCAAGCTCGTCTGCCCATTCGCGCTGTTGACGAGGATCCAGACCTCGCCGACCGCGCTGGCGTGCTTGGCGATCGACACGATGCTCTGCGTCGCGTTCGTGTCGAAGAGCATGTCGGACGGAAAGCCCATGACGATGGCCTTCATCGGCTCCCACTCGACCATCGGGCGGATCTTGGCGATGTTCGCGGGCGGCTCGGTGATCGCGTAGTACTGCGGGTCGGAGGCGCGCACGTCCGCCGGGCCGTCCGCCTTGAGAGCGTAGGGGCGCGGCGTCTTGTAGGCGGGCACGAGGTGCGGGTTCGGGATGAACGTGAGGTCATCCTTATAGAAGCCGCCGACGGGCGTCATCGCGGGCTCGTCGGTCGGGGCGCGCGGCGTCGCCGGTGCGTTGGCGGAGCCGGGCGTGGGTCCGGCGGCAGGCTCCGCAGGCGCGTCGGAGCATGCCGCGAGAAGGGCGGTACCTCCGACGATCGCGACCCACACGGGTATGGACATCGGATGACGCGAACGCTCGACGGTCATGGTTCCTCCCTGCCTCGCGTCCGCTCCCCCCTGCGCCTTCGGCCCACGAGCGGACGGCGGCAGACTAAGCGGGCAGGTTTCGAAGGGGGAAGCGCGGAAGCGGCTCAGGTGAAAGAACACCGGATGCGGCCTTGTGCGGCGCGGGTGCGGGCGGTTTCTTTTTCCGGAACCGCCTGCTAGCGTGGCCGCGGAAGTTCGACGGCCCTGGTGAGTCGCGCGGTCTTCAAAACCGTAGCTCGGCACGAGAGTGTCGCGGGGGGGTTCGATTCCCCTGAGCTTCCGCCAGACATGTCACCGGTGGGGCGGTGGCCAGTTGCGGACACGCGTCACGCGCACGCAAGTTGCGCGCCTGAGCTGGTCCCATTAGGCTCGCCGAGTGGACCTCGTGCCCCTGGAGGACGCGAGCGCGTCCCTGCGCGAGCGCGTCGCCGCGATGGGCGAGGTCCTGCATGGCTGAGGGCCTGACGCGCGGACGGCTGCTGAGGCTCGCAGGGGAGCTTGCGCAGGAGCGCAAGGTCGCCGAGGGAATCGCGCTGCGGGCGCTGTCCGACGCGGCGCGGCTTGCGGCGGTGAAGGCCTCGTCCGACCCGGATGAGACGCGCGGTTTCGCTGCCAGCGTGGCCCTCGGGCTGCACCGTTGGTACTCGGCCGTCGAGTCGATGATCGAGCGCGTCGAGCGGACGTTCGAAACACTGCCGTCGGGTCCGAACTGGCAAAGCGAGCTGCTCGAGGGCGCCGCTATCGAGATCCCCGAGCTGCGCCCCGCCATCTTGCCCGAGGGCCAGCTCGACCGCCTCCGAGAGCTCCTCAGGTTCCGACATTTTCTGCGTCACGCGTACGCCGTGGAGCTCGACGCCGGCAGGTTGCAGGTGCTCGCCGCGGATCTGACCGCGGTCCATGCGTCGGCGGGTCGAGCCATCGAGACGTTCGAGGGGTTCCTCGTCGCCGCGGCCCACGCGCTGGCGGACTGACGAGGGTCGTCGCGGCGCCGCGTGTTCCGCGCACCGTGCGCACCGTTCGCTGGTTGACAGCCACCCCGAACGGGCGCGACCGTCCGCCCCCATGGCGACCGACTTCGCGACTGCAACCCAGCCCCTGCCTCCCGACGCCCTCGCGTTCCTCGCGCCGCTGGATTCGCCCGGTCGGATCCAGGCCTTCTTGGACGCGACCCCCTACAACACCACCGACCGCTACCACAGCCCGCTCTCGGTCCTGCGCGAGCGCCGCGCCCACTGCTTCGACGGCGCCTGCTTCGCCGCCGCCGCGCTCTGGCGCCTCGGCCACCCGCCGCGCATCGTCGATCTGCGCGCCCACAACGACGACGATCACGTGGTCGCCGTCTACCGCCGCGACGGCTTCTACGGCTGCGTCGCCAAGAGCAACACGACCGTCCTGCGCTTCCGCGAGCCCGTCTACCGCTCGGTGCGCGAGCTCGTCATGTCGTTCTTCGATTTCTACTACAATCTCAAAGGTGACAAGACCCTGCGCGAGTTCTCGCGCCCGCTCGATCTCCGCAGCTACGACCGCCAGGGCTGGCTCGTGAACGACGACGTCCTCACCGACATCGCAGCGCACCTCGATCGCCACCCGCACAGCCGCGTCGTCACGCCCGCGCAAATCGCTGTGCTCGGCAAGGTCGACGGCGACCTCTATCGCGCCGGCCTCCTCGGCTCCGACGTCGCGGGGCTCTTCCAGCCTAGCTGACGCGCGCTCAGCGGGTCGCGCGCCATCGCGCGAGCAGGCTCCGCACCTTGCCCGCGTGCGTCTTCTGCAGCTCGATGCGCAGGGTCTTCACCGCCGCGCTCCAGACGAGGCAGCCCTCGCGCGTCCGGAACGACGCGTTCGCGCGCACCACGTGCAAGTCCTCCGGCGGGCACCACAGGTAGGGACGCGCCCGGTCGTAGCTGGCGAGGTGAAGGTCGGCGGGTCCCGCGAAGCCAAAGGCGATCTCGCCATCGAGTCGCGCGCCGGCGTCCACGAGTCGCCGCGCCTGCACCTGCCACGTCTTGAACCCGAGCCCGCTCGCGAGTCCCGCGAGAGCGCTGTCGCCCCGCGCGTAGTCATCCATCAGGGACTTGAAATCGTCCGCTTCGGTCGCGTCTTGGCTGTCGTCGACGATCCCGCCGACCGTGCCGTCGCTGCCGATCCCGTGGATCGTGACGCGTCCGGTTTGGCTCGCGAGGTCGATCACGTAGTCGACCCCTTCGAGCTCGAGGCAGCCCCCGAGCCCGAGCGCCAGGGCGAGTGCGACGCAATTCCGGCCCGCACCGAAGCCGCCGAAGGTGGTCATGGGATCTCCGGGGCATCGGCCGGCGCGACCGTCAGCGGATCGGCGCCCTTGGTGACGACGGCCTCGCTGGCCTCGCCCCAACGCAGGAAGAAGCGCAAGACGCGCGCCACGCTCTGGAGCATCGCATTGGCGAGGTCCGACGCGGCCTCGCCGGTCGCGAACGCCCTGCAACGCAGCGCGGGCTCGGTCTCGGTCGCGTCGCACACGACCCGGTCGTGCTCGCGGTTCGCACGCATCAGGAGCACGGCCAGGGCCGTTCGCGCCGCGTCGGTGAGCGGCGCCGCCAACCGATAGCGCACCTCGATCGTGACGCCGGCGATCACCTTCTGGGCCGGTTCGATGGGCGTGAGCGCGACCGACGCCTGCCTGTCGGATCCCTTGAGGGCTCCCGTGAGCCGCTCGATGTCGACCGCGTCGAACGGCAGGTCGTCGCGCTGAAGGAACGCGCGCGCCGCCGTGCGCATCGGTGTCGGATCGGGCGCGGGCGCGTCGAGCAGCGGCCCGACCACGTCCCAGGTCTCGGGGGGCGCCGCCGCCAGCTCGAGGCGCGCCAACGTGTAGAGCGCCAGCACCGTATCCACGTCCTCCTCGTGCCCCTTCACCTCGCCGAGCGCGACGAAATGATAGCCGGCGTTGAAGCGCGCGCGTCGCGCCGCATCGTCCTTGGGGAGCGACACCACGAGCCCAGCCGGCGCGCCTGCGAGCAGCGCGCGGTTGAAGGCGACGTTGTGCCCGAGGACCGCCTCGGGCAGCTGCCCGCGCGCGACCAGCTCGCGCAGGACGAGCCACTCGAATCGAATCGCGCGCGTCTCCTCGCGCCACGGATCAGCCTCGTACAGGCTGATGCCACGCTTGGCCGAAATGGCGTGCGCGATCTCGTGCCCCAGCGCCGCCAACATGAAGGCCTGCAGGCCTTGGCTCGCCTCCTCGGCCGACGCAAAGCCCGCCTCCCAGGCCGCCAGGCGCCCACCATAATAGAGGCGCGAGATCTCGTCCGTGTGCGCGCGCGGGGCGGGGCCGTCGCCCAAGAAGCGCCACGTGTGCATCGCGCCGTTGCCGGCGAACGGGATGACCACGTCCTCGGAGAGTTCGAGCCGGACCTCCTCGGTGAACCCGTGGGCCCGGTAGACAGCGAGCGCGGCGTCGAACGCCTGCTGCTCGTCGAGGAACGGACCCGGTCGGGCGGGCGCGAAGGGGATCGCGTGGAACGCGCGTGGCGGTGGGTCGGCGAGCGCCGGTGCGGCCTTGGGAAGCGGCGCGCGCGGGCTGCAGCCGAGAACGCTGAGCGCCAGCCCGATCGCGGTGACGATGCCTTCGAGACTCACGGCGGGTCCTCCTCGGCGGCCGGCACGGCGAGGACCTCGGCGGCCCGCCGGAACGCTCCGCTCGCGGCGTCGTACACCGAGAGCGCGACGTCGTGAAGGTCGTAGACCCACCCGTGCAGCTCGAGCCGCTCCGCGCGCATGGCCTCGGCGACGCACGGGAAGGCCAAGAGGTTGCCGAGCTGCGAGACGACGTTCTCTTCGACCACGCGCCGCCAACGGAGGTCGTCGTCCAGCGGTGCTCCCGCGGCCTCGGCGCGCTGGACCCGATCGATCGCGGGCTGGATGGCGCCGCTCAGCCACTCCTTGAGGGACGGTAGATCGTGGAGGCGATCGATGCCACGCATGGCCGCCTTCACACCGCCGCACTGCGTGTGCCCGCAGACCACCACGTGCGCGACGCGCAGGTGGCCGACGGCGTACTCGATCGCCGCGCCGACACTGGCGTCCGGATGCTCGAGCACGGGCACGACATTGGCGATGTTGCGCACGACGAAGAGCGAGCCGGGCGAGCTGTTCGTGAGCAGCTCGGGCACCACGCGCGAGTCCGAGCAGCCGATGAAGAGCGCGTCGGGGCTCTGGCCTTCGCTTGCAAGCAGCTGCAAGAATTCGCGCGAGCGCGTGAAGGCGTTCGCGCGGTAGGCTTCGTGACCTTCGAGCAGGGATTTGGCCATGGGGCGTTCATGCCTTCGTCGCCGCGCGATGTCGAGCGCACCGCGCGCCCGCCTGGCCGTGCGTCGCGCGGCGTCTTCGGGCTTGAGCGGCGCGGGAATGAGCTTAGCATGGGCCAATGCTCGCTTCCCTCATCGTCGCGCTCGGGCTCTCGCTGCAGGCGCTTCCCATCGACACGCCGCCGCGCGTGACCACCCCGCACTTTCGTTTCTTCGGGGACGACGCCGTCGCCAATACCGTCAAACGCCTGGCCGACAGCGCCGAGGAGCGTCTGCGGCGCCTGTGTGTCCCGATCGGGGCGTGCGAGCGCCTGGGCGGGCCGATCGATGTGTGGGTCGCCGAGAACGCGCAGGTCTTCGCCAAGGCGTTCCCCGAGCCCAACCCGATGAGCGAGTGGGCCGCCGGCGTGACCTTCCAAGAGGCGCGGCGCATCGTGTTGCGCGCCGCGGGGACGTCGCTCTTCTCGGTGGCCGAGACCTTCGACCACGAGGTCGCGCACGTCCTCCAGTACACGTTCCAGCGCGCGGGCCAGCGGCTTCCGCGCTGGTTTGCCGAGGGACTCGCGGTCTGGCAATCGGGCGAGGGGATCGTGCAGCGCCTCGAGTCGGCGATGCGCGCCGCCTCGACGGGGCACCTCCTTTCCTATGAAGAGCTGGCCGCGTCTTTTCCCAACGACGGCACCAAGGTCGAGATCGCCTATGCACAGAGCGCGCTCTTCGTGCGGCGGCTCGCGCTCGACGGCGGGCCGGGCGGGGTCATCGGGCTCCTGCACGACGTCGGCGCGGGCGTGCCGTTCGAGGACG
>SXIE01000322.1 GCA_005772945.1 Pseudomonadota bacterium | reverse complement strand
CGGCAGCGGCTTCCTCACGCACAACATGCGCTACGCCTTCCAGCCGGGCACCCCGACCTGGGCGCGCGACTTCGACGCCTGGAGCGCCGACGTCCTCGCGCGCCACGACCTCGACGCCCTCGTCGACTTCGAGACCAAGGGTCCGGCCGCGCGCATCGCCCTACCGACCACCGAGCACTTCGTCCCCGTCATCGCCGCCGCCGGAGCGGCCCCGAACGATCCCGTGACGTTCCCGATCACCGGCTTCTGGATGGACGGCGCCTTCACGCGGCGCTCGGTCCAGTTCGGCGCCTGAGCCAAGCACGTTCACACCACGCAGTTGCGACCCCGCCCCTTGGCGGCATAGAGCGCCTGGTCCGCGCGCGCGAGCGCCGCCGAGGCGTCCCCCTCACCGACCTCGACGACCGCCGTCCCAACCGAAATCGTCGGCGTCCCGACGACCGCGCGCTCGGCCGCGACCGCGGCGCGCAACGCCTCGGCATACGCGCGCGTCGCCTCGAGCGTGGCCCCCGGCAGGATCGCCAAGAGCTCGTCCCCGCCCCAACGAACCCCCGTCATCCCAGCCGGCGCCAACTCGCGCAGCGCGCTCGCGACTCGCCGCAGCGCGTCGTCACCTGCCGCGTGTCCGAGCGTGTCGTTGATCCGCTTGAAGTCATCGAGATCGACCACGGCGATCCCCACGGTCGCCAGCGTCTTCAGCGCGCGCACGCATTCGCGCGCCAGCACCTCTTCGCCACCGCGCCGATTCTGTAGTTGCGTGAGCGCGTCGAAACGCGCCTCGCGCGCCTGCTCGCGCTCGCGCCGCACCTCGAGCGTCACGTCCCGATAGACGTCGAGCTGCGCGAGGCTCCCCTCGACGCCGATCGGTCGTGACGTCCAGCGGATCGTGCGCGGTTCAGGGCGCACCACGTCGAAGTCGGCCCCGACCTCGGTGGGGCCATGGCCATGCACGCGCGGGCGCACGAAACGCCCCGTGTCGGCGCGCAGGACCTCGGCGCGCGGCCGGCCGACGACCGACTCGGCGGGGACCTCGCACAGCTCGGAGAACGCGCGGTTGGCAAAGACCACCGTGCCGGCCTGATCGGTCAGCACGACGCCGTTGCGGATATTCGCCAGCACGGCCAAGAGGTACGAGGTCGTGCGCGCGTGCTCGGCATGCAGCTCGAGGCTGCGAACACCGCCATGCACGCGGGCGCGAAGCTCGCCGAGATCGACCGGCTTGGTGATGAAGTCGTCCGCGCCAGCCTCGAAACCGGTCACGATCGCATCGGTCTCCGAGCGCCCGGTCACCAGCACGAGGTGGTAGTGGCGCGCGCCTGCAAGCGCCCGAATCCGCCGGCAGATCTCGGGACCATCGAGGCCCGGCATGGTCCAATCGAGCAGCGCAAGGCTCGGCCCGTCGGGCTTGACGAGCGCATCCCAGGCGGCGAGCCCATCGGCGACCTCGATCGCCTCGTGCCCGAGGCGCGTGAGCGCGACGCCCAGGACGCGCCGCGTGGTGGGGTCATCGTCGGCGACGAGGATCTTCATGGGCCACCGACCGGTGCGCGAGGGGTGTCTCGTCGAAGCGCCGCGCCTGCGTGCGCATCTATCGTATCCATCGCATCCATCGCGACCTTCAGCCTGTCCAACTCCAGATCGAGTGCGCGCGCGGCGGCATCCATCCGCGCCGGCCGCGTGTCATCCGCGAGCGCGCCGGCCTGTTCGAGCGTCCGAGCGGCCCGCGCCGCGGGCCCGGCCGCGACGTTGAGCAAGGCGCCGAGCAAGTTGTGCGCGGCCCGCGTGACGCCGGCCGGGTCCGCCGCCTCCAGCGCCCGCTGCAATGCGGCACGCGCGGCCGGAAGCTCGGCGAAAAACAGCGCCACGACCTCGGTCGCGAGCGCGTCGTCATCCCCGAGCCGCGCCACGAGCTCGGCGCGCGCCAGCGGGGGCTCGCCCTCGCCCCCCATGCACTCCGGCGGCGCGGGCTCTGCGACGGCCTGCGCTCTAGCCGTCGCGGGATACTTCGCCGCCAGCTCCTCGATGACGCGCGCGAGCCGCGGAAGATCGATCGGCTTGGGAAGGTACGCATCCATCCCGGCGGCCAAACAACGCTCCGCGTCCCCCGCCAGCGCCTGCGCCGGGCGGCCGATGATCGCCAGGTGCTCGGGGCGCGGTGCCTCGGCGGCGCGGATCGCGCGCGTCGCCTCGAGCCCGTCCATCTCAGGCATCTGCACGTCCATCAGGACGATATCGAGTCCCCCCCGCGCCAGACGCGCGAGCGCCTCGCGCCCGGAGCCCGCGACGACCAGCCGATGCCCCAGCCGCTCGAGCGCCACGGTCGCGACGCGCGCGTTGATCGCGTTGTCGTCGACGACGAGCACCTCGAGTGAACGCGCCGCGCGCACGCCCGGTCGCGGCATCGACAGCCCCGCGGCCGATCCGGTGGCGGGCATGGGAGCGTCGGACGCCGCGCCGAAACGCGCCGCAAACGTGAACGTGCTGCCGTGTCCGGGCGTGCTCTCGACCCCGATCGTGCCGCCCATGAGATGCGTGAGCTCGGAGCAGATGGCGAGCCCGAGCCCGGTACCGCCATATTTGCGGGCGGTCGGGGCCTCGCTCTGCGTGAACGCCTCGAAGATCTTCGCCTGCATCTCGGGCGCGATCCCGATGCCAGTGTCGATCACGCGGAAGATCAGCGCGATCTCGCCGCCCGAGGTCGCCGGCGCGACGCGCACCTGAAGGATGACCTCGCCCGCCTCCGTGAAGCGGATCGCATTCGCGACGAGGTTGATGATGACCTGCTGCAGGCGCTTCGGATCACCGACCAGCGCGTCCGGCACGGCGGGCTCGATGTCGACCCGCAGCGCGAGCCCCTTGGCGTGTGCCCCCTGCGCGAGTCCACGAATCGCGCCCGAGAGCGCGTCCTCGAGCGAGAACGGCGCGCGATCGAGCCGCAGCTTGCCAGCGTCGATCTTGGCAAAATCGAGGATGTCCTCGACCAGCCCCAGGAGCTGGGTGGCGGACGCATCGGCGGTCGCAAGCAGCTCGCGCTGCTCGTCCGTGAGCGCGGTGTCGTTCGTCAGCGCGATCATCCCGAGGACGCCATTGAGCGGTGTCCTGATCTCATGACTCATCCGCGCCAGGAAGTCCGACCGTGCGCGCATCGCGCTCACCGCCTCGGCGCGCGCACGCTCGAGCTCCTCGTTGGCGCGCGTCAGGTCGGCCGTGCGCGCCAGGACGCGAGCCTCGAGCGCGTCATTCGCTGCCCTCAGCCCCCGCTCGGCGGCCAAGCGCGCGCGGTCCTGCCGGAGCACCGCCCGTGCGCCGAGGACCGTGAGCGCGACGAAGACCACGACATGGGTGATGGCCGTGAGCGCGTCACTCAGCGGGTTGCTGAGCTCGGCCGCGCGCACGACCCAGCCGACCGCGACCGGCACGACCATGGCCGGCACGAGAAGCCAGCGCGTCAGGATCCCCGCCGGCCCAGGCTCGGTCACCAGCCCGAGGAGCCCCAGCTCGGGTCGCAGCGATTGGAGCGCGAGGCTCAGCAGCGGCAACGTCACGGCCGACGCGAGCGCCATCTCGGTCGTGTAGCGCGCCGCTCCCAGCTCGGAACCGACCCCGTAGAGGGCCCCGATGAGAGCGAGCGCGACGATGAACACGATCGCGCTGGCCGCGGCCGTCGCCAAGGCCGCGAGGCGCGGCCGCTTGACCTCCGGCGTGGCCAGGACGAGCCCTGCCAGGAACAGGCAGAGCGCCGTCGTCGGCGCCATGCGCACCTCGCCCGGCAGCGCGCTGACAGAGCCGGGCGCGAGCAGCGCGTCGATCCCGAGCGCTTGCCCGGACACCCACTCGAAGAGCGTCGCGCCCGCAAGGAGCGCCACGAATACCCCGCATCCGACAACGAACCCGCGCCGGGCCCGCGAACCGCCGGAGCGCCACGAGAGAATGCCGAGGGCCGCCACGGCGATCGCCAGCGCCGCGTTCGCGCGCGAATGTCCACCCGCACCCCAGACGCTGGTCCATCCGAGGGCGTCGCTGAGCGACAGGAGCGCCAACAATAACACCAGCGCCGCGACGGGCCGCGTGATGCGCCGCAGGCGCGATCGGACGTACGCGGATTGCGCGTCGGTCATCGTCGTGGTCTTCCCCCTTTCCGAGGTTATAGCCCGTCGCGCCGATGGGTGCACGCCCCGCCGACCGACTGGAGCGCGGACTGTCCAACCTGGAAAGTCAGTGGCCGGGGCTCGGGCCGCCCCCGCGGCCGCTGCACGGCCCGCGAGACCTCCGGGCGCCCGCCTGCAGAGCCGTCCCGAAGGCTGCGCGCGTCCCTTCGCGACGGCGGCACACGGCTTGCTCTCCTCTCGCGACGTTCCGTCCAAGGAGTTCGCCATGCATCCCAAGCTGTCCGTCATCCCGGCCCTCTTCGCTCTCGGCGCGCTCGGCTGCGAGCCCAGTCCCGCCGTCACCGTGGCCGATGACCTCGACCTGCACCTCGACTTCGACCCCCAGTCGAGCGCCCTCAAGACCCCATACGTGCGCGGGACCGACGTCCGTATTTTCGCGCGCGACGACGAAGGCCAGAACGACCTGTGGCGCCTCACGAGCGCGGACCCGGCGGTCTTCGCGCCGCTCGCCATCACGCCCGGCCAGACCACGTTCCACGCCAGTGGCGTTGGCCGCACCCGCGTCATCGCGACGCGCGGCGGACGCTCGCTCCAGGTCGGGGACATCGAGGTCGGACTCCCGACCCGCATCGCGCTCTTCGCGCACGGGCCGATCATGGTGCGGCGCAACGACCCGGCCGTGCCGTCCGTCGTCCAGGTCGTGGTCGGCCACGAAACCACCTGTCTCGTCCGCTATTTGCGCGACGGCGTCGAGCTGCACGGCAACGGCGTCCTCTCGGTCGAGACCGACGACGACGTCTTCGCGACCCCACGCACGTCGTTCCTGTTCGAGAACCGCGAGTGGCTCACGGTCCAACCCATGTCACTCGGCGAGCACCGCCTGACGCTCCTCGCGGACGGGGTCGCCATCAACACCCTCACCGTGCTCGCGGTCCCGGACAGCGCGGTCGAGGGGCTCGTCCTGACGCGCCAGAGCGAGCGCGGCGCGCGCGAAGGCGACACGATCCGCGTCCTGGCCGAGGGCGTCGATCTCGATGGCGCGCCAGTGCTCGGCGTCGACCCGGAATGGGACCTCGACGGGATGCAGGAGTTCGGCACCGGCGACCTCTTCGTCTACCACTTCGACGGCAGCAAGACGAAGCGGCTCTTCGCGCACTTCGGCGGGGCCACGCAGGTCGTGACGGTCCACACCGGCGACGGGTTCGTCAGCTCGTCGAACTTCGTCGGGTGCAGCGGCGGCGGTGCGCAGGGCTTCGGCTGGGGCGCGATCGGCCTGGCGCTGCTCGCGGTTCTCAGGGGCGTCCATCGCGCGGCACGCAACCGAGCGTGATGCTGCAGCGGATGTAGTCGCAGGCTGGCTTGTACCCGAGGCGACAGGCCTCGGAGCGGGCCTTGCTGCCGAGGGCCTGGTCGGCGGGGACACCCTCGCCGAGGGTATGGGCGCGCGCCAAGTTGTTGCAGCCCTCGGCGTTCTCGAGCTCGCAGGCGCGGCGGAAGAGGTCCGCAGCGGTCGCCGGCTCGCCGGCCCGGAGGCGCGCACCGGCGGCGTTGCACGCGCGCCCGACGACCGGCGGCACGATGAGGTGCGCCTCGCGCTGGTCGCACGTGTGGCGCAAGAACGAGAGGCTGCGCGGGGCATCGCGCGCGAGCCCGTCGCTGCCGGAGGCGAATCGCTCGGCCATGTCCCAGCAGGCCTCCTCGGCGCCGAACTGACAGGCGCGCGCGAGGAGCTCGCGAGCGCGCGCCGGCTCGACGTGCGCGGCCAGGAGACGACACGCCTCGCCTGACGGCATCTTGTCGATGTCGGCGTCGGCGAAGGCGGCGGTGCCGCAGGCCTTCGTGAGGAGCGCGAGCGCGCGCGGCACGTCGCGGGCGACGTGGCCCTTGCCCGCGAGGTGCGACTGGGCGAGCAAGAAGCACGACGCCATGGCGTCGAGGTCGCAGGCGCGCCCGAGGAGCCGGGCCGAGCGGGGCTGGTCTCGCACGCCGAGGTCGCCCGCGTCGTAGTGAAGCGCCAGCGCGTGGCAGGCCTCCCCGAAACCGAGGTCGCAGCCACGTTGGTAGAGCGGGAGCGCGTTGGCCACCTGCGCCGCGCCGAATGCGCCGCGGGCCAGGTGCCCGCCGAGCTGATGACACGCCTTGGCGTAGCCGAGGTTGCAGGCCTTCTGAAGGAGGGTGGCCCGGGCCGCCATGCTCTCGACCGTGCCGACGAGATTGTGGCACCCCCAACCGCTGCCGAGGTCGCAGGCCTTCCGGTACAGGACGGCGGCGCGTGCCGGGTCGTGCTCGGCGCCGACGCCGACGTCGTGCGCCATGCCGAGAAAGTTGCATGCAGCTGCAACATTCGCCTCGCAGGCGGCGGGCCACTCGGCGCGCGGCACTTGCGGCGCATCAGCGCGCTGGGGTGGCACGTCGGCATGCGCACGCGCCGCGAGCCCGCTGAGGATGATGATGACGATGGCGATGGCGCACGGACGGCTTCGGTCGGTCATGGGCCGATGGTGCCACGAAGGGGCCGAACAGCGTTATCGGAGGCGCGCCCTGGCCGGGGTGTAGGCGATTTGACGCAGGCCGGCGCGGCGCCGCATGGTGACTCCTCACCCCCCGGCGTTTGGAGTCCGCCATGCGTTTCAAGCTTCTGCCGTCGGCCGTGTCTGTCGCCGTGGTCAGCGTCGTCGTCGCGACCGCGGCGTGTACCGACGAGAAGGAACGCGGGGACTCGGACTCGGGCTCGGTCTCGGACTCGGGCTCGG
>SXIE01000321.1 GCA_005772945.1 Pseudomonadota bacterium | reverse complement strand
TACGAGGCGCGGGCGGCGGCGTGGCCCTGGCTCGAGTGGGTGCAGATCGAGTGGGAGAAAGAAACCGAGCCGTCGCCGGCGGCGTGGTCGTTCGGGCTGGCGATCGAGGTGCCGATCTTCGCCTGGGGCGGAGGCGCCATTGCCGCATCGGAGGCCGAGCTGCGCTACATCGACGAGGCCGCCGGACGCGAGGCGCGCACGGTCGAGGACGAGGTCGCGGCGGCCGCCGGAATGCTACGTACACAAAAGGATCGCGTGGCGCGGGTCGAGGCCGCGACCCAGGCGATCGACCGGGCGCGACTCGCGACACTCGAGCGCGGGGCCGAAGCGGGCACCGTGGATCCGGCCGACGTCTGGAGGATCAAGCGTCGCGTGTTGGCGCTCGAGCGCCAGCGGATCGAAGGCCTCTTGGCGCTGCGCGAGGCGCAGATCGCGCTCGCCTACGCGGTCGGCCAGACGGCGCCCTAGAGCACGCACGTGCACACGCGTCCGCGATCCAGCGCGCAGCCCGCGATACGGCCGATGCACGCCCAGCGCTGCACGCCGCGCGTCGCGCCGACGGCGCCAACCACTCGAACCTAAACGCACTTTCACGAATCCGCGCGCGAGGCCGCACACCTAACCCATGCGAACATTGACGCCACGCAAGTCCAGCGAACATATGCCGCTCATGAGTACGACCACGGACGTCAGCACACCCTCCGCGGATCCGGCCCCCGCCGCCGCCCGCATCCCCATGGAGCGCATCTCGGTCCGCTTTGCCGGTGACTCGGGCGACGGCATGCAGATCGCGGGCGGACAATTCACTAGCACGACGGCGCTCGTCGGCAACGACCTCGCGACGCTGCCCGACTTCCCGGCGGAGATCCGCGCCCCGACCGGCACGCTCGCGGGCGTCTCGGGCTACCAGATCCAGTTCGGCTCGCTCGAGATCCTGACGCCGGGCGACCGCCCCGACGCGCTCGTCGCGATGAACCCGGCGGCCCTCAAGGCGAACCTGCGCGACCTCGAGCGCGGCTGCATCGTCATCGTCAACGAGGACGCGTTCGATGCGCGCGCGTGCGAAAAAGTCGGCCTCAGCGCGGCGCCGCTCGACGACGGCACCCTCGACGCCTTCCGCGTCCTGAAGGCCCCAATCGAGAAGTTGACGCTACGCGCGCTGGCGTCCTCGACGCTGTCGACGCGCGACAAGGATCGCTGCAAGAACTTCACGGCGCTCGGCCTGATCTACTGGATGTTCGGGCGTCCGCTCGAGCACACGCTCGCCTGGATCAAAGCGAAGTTTCCGAAGCCCGAGCTCGAGGAGGCGAACCGCCTGGCGCTCTACGCCGGCTACCACTACGGCGAGACGACCGAGGCCTTCGCCTCGACGTACACCGTCGCGCCGGCCCAGATCGCGCCGGGGACCTACCGCCAGATCACCGGCAATCAGGCGCTCGCCTGGGGCTTCATCGCGGCGTCGCAGCGCTCGGGCCTCGAGCTCTTCTACGGTGCCTACCCGATCACGCCCGCCAGCGACGTCCTGCACGAGCTGGCGCGCCACAAGCGCTTTGGGATCAAGACGTTCCAAGCCGAGGATGAAATCGCGGCCATCTGCGCGGCGATCGGCGCGGCCTTCGGCGGCGCGCTGGGGCTCACGGCCTCCTCGGGTCCGGGCTTCGCGCTCAAGAGCGAGGCGCTTGGTCTGGCGGTCATGACCGAGCTGCCGCTGGTCGTCTGCTCGGTGCAGCGCGGCGGTCCCTCGACGGGCCTCCCGACCAAGACCGAGCAGGCCGAACTCTTTCTCGCGATGTACGGCCGCAACGGCGAGGCGCCGCTGCCCGTGCTCGCGGCGGCGACGCCCGGCGACTGCTTCGCGATGGCCATCGAGGCGGCGCGCATCGCGGTGAAATACATGACGCCGGTCATCCTGCTGACCGACGGCTACCTCGCCAACGGGGCCGAGCCCTGGCGCATCCCCGAGGTGGCGAGCCTGCCGACGATCGTCCCCGGGTTCCGCTCGGATCCGGTCGGCTTCAAAGCCTACGGCCGCGACGCCACGACCCTCGCGCGCCAGTGGGTCCGCCCCGGGACGCCCGGTCTCGAGCACCGCATCGGCGGCATCGAGAAGGCGGACGGCAGCGGCAACATCTCCTACGATGCGCAGAACCACGAGAAGATGGTCCAGCTGCGCCAGGCCAAGATCGACGGCATCGCGAACGACATCGCCGACGCCGAGCTCTTCGGCGGCGCGAGCGGCGACCTGCTGATCGTCGGCTGGGGCGGCACGTTCGGCAGCCTGCGCGCCGCGACCGTCGAGCTGCAGAAGCACGGCATCAAGGCCGGCCACCTGCATCTCAGGCACCTCAACCCGATGCCCCACAACGTCGGCCCGACGCTGCACGCCTACAAGAAGGTCGTCTGCTGCGAGCTCAACGCCGGGCAGCTCCGACAGTTCCTGCGCGCCCGTTTCCTGGTCGACGTGCAGGGCCTCAACAAGGTGCAGGGACAACCTTTCAAGGTGCGCGAGATCGTCGATCGCCTCGTCGCGGAGAGTGGACCATGAGCGAGAATCCTCCCCTGACGCGCAAGGACTTCCAGACCGATCAAGAGGTCC
>SXIE01000320.1 GCA_005772945.1 Pseudomonadota bacterium | reverse complement strand
GGGCTACGCATCACTTGACTACGAACCAATCGGGTATCCTTCGCGGATGCGGCGCTCGGCCAGGGCGGCGACGGTGGGGCCGACGCTCGGGCTGGCCGCGGTGGCCGTCGGGTCGTCGGCGTCGGTCGGTGTCGGGGTCTCGTCGGTGTTCATGGGGCAAGGTCCGTGCGTGGGCCGGCGGAGAGGTCGACCGGGAAGACGATGGCCTGGCCGCCGCGCAGGTCGGGCCGTACCTGACCGGGCGTGCAGTCGCCGCAGGCGGGGTCGAGGAGACCGACGCCTTCGGCGTAGAGGAGCGGCACGTCGAACGCGGCCGGCACGGGAAAGGTAGGGTCGAGGCGCGGCCAATGCGCGCGGCGGGCGGCCGCGAAGCGATGCGGGATGTGCGCCTCGCTCAGGATCCAATGAAGGAGATGGACCTGATCGGAGGCGTTCAGATCGTTCCGCTGCAGCGCGTCCGGCAGCTCGCGGGTCGCATCCCAGGGGGCGGCGTGCGCGTCTTTGCGAAGCGGCCGCGACTGCACCCAGCGGAACGACTCGGTGAGCGCCGGCGGCCCCAATTGCGCCGGCTGGAACGGCACGCCGAACCCCTGGCTGAGCGCGTCCGAGGCGTCGACCAGGCGCGTCTGATAGGCGCCCGTCGCGACGGTCCAGGTGCTCGACCAGTCTTGCTGGTAGCCGCTGGGCGACGCCGAGCGGGTCGCGAAGCGCGTGTAGGGCGCGCTGGCGTTCGTCTCGGTGCCCGCGTCGCGGCGCGCGACATGCTTGGTGTACAAAGCAATCACGGTGCGCCCGTTCTGTTGCGTGACGACCGGGCGACCTTCGGCGCCGATGAGCTGGAATGCCCCGACGGCATTGCTCGGGAGGTCATAGCGGACGAGCAGCTCGCCGGTCGGGCCGCCGGTTTGGCCGAGCCACTGGGCGTCGCTCGTGAGGGTGCCCGTCACCTCCAGCGTGACGAGCGCCTCGACGACGCGCCCCGCGGCCGGGGTCGGAAGCTTGCACGCAAATGCAAGCTGGGTCGGATCGATGCGCCGCAGCGCCGGCGCCGGGACGCACGTCGGCGCGGCCACCGGGGTGTCGACGCCCTCGCCGGTCTCGTGCGCCCGCGCGTCTGTGATGGTCGCGCCCGCGGGTGCCAGTACCTCGAGCACCGGCGGACCCTGCTCCTGAGGCGCATAGCGCGCCACCGCGGCCCGCACGCGCATGGTGCTCGTCACGCGCCCCGCGTCGCGCCCCGTCTCGACCCGCACCTGCACGTCGCGCTGCAGCCACACGTCGCCCGTGCGCTCGCCATCGTAAAGGTCGCGCGCCGCCGCGAGCTGTTCACTGGTCGACAGGGCGAGCTGCGGCACCGACGAGCCACAGGCCCCGAGCGCGCCGACGAATATCCATAGGAAGTACCGAACCATGGCGGCGGACCATCGCGCGGGCCCCCATGGCGCGTCAATCGCGGAATCCGGACAAGTCGCCGCCGCGTCCGCTTTCGCGTTCGGCCCACTCGGGGCATCATCGCGGCGCTTCGGCCTCGGCCACTCTCGCTCGTCACCGTCGCTATTGGATTGCACCATGCCGCGTATCCAGACCTTCAACGTCGCGCCGTCCATTCCCGAGGCGCTGCGCCCGCTGCACGAGCTCGCCTACGATCTCGCGTGGACCTGGCATCCCGAGGCCGAGCGTCTCTTTCGGCGCGTCGATCCGGCGCTCTGGGAGGCGACGAACCAGAACCCGATCGCCCTCCTTGGGCGCGTGTCGCAGGCGACGCTGACGCGACTTGCCGAGGACGAGAGCTTCCTTCGGCACCTCGAGCGCGCCGGCCGCGACGTGGCCGAGGAGTCGTCGCGCCCCGGTTGGTTTCAACGTGAGGTCGCACCGTCCCTGCCGCCGACACTCATCGCCTATTTTTGCGCCGAGTACGGCCTCGCCAGCGCGCTCCCGATCTACTCGGGCGGCCTCGGCGTCCTGGCCGGCGACCACCTGAAGGCCGCATCGAACCTGGGTGTGCCGCTGGTCGGCGTCGGGCTCGCCTATCAGGAAGGGTACTTTCACCAGTACCTCAACGTCGACGGTTGGCAGCAGGAAGCGCCCTACGACAACGACTTCCAGATGCTGCCGATGAAGCGCGTCAAGCTCGCGCAGAACGGCGAAGAGCAGCTCAACGTCGAGGTCGAGATCGAGACGCGCCGCGTGAAAGTCCGCGTGTGGGAGGTCCAGATCGGGCGCACGCGCCTGCTCCTCCTCGACACGAACAGCCCGTCGAATCACGCCGACGACCGCAACATCACCTATCGTTTGTATGGCGGCGATCGCGACTATCGCTGCAAGCAGGAGATCGTCCTGGGCTTCGGCGGCTTCTACGCGCTGCAGGCGCTCGGGCTCGAGCCGACCGTCTTCCACATGAATGAAGGGCACTCGGCCTTCATGGCGCTCGCGCGCATCGCCGACCTGCGCCGACGCACCGACTTGCCGTTCGCGGCCGCGCGCGAGGCCTGCGCGGTGGCCAACGTCTTTACGACGCATACGCCCGTGCCGGCGGGCTTCGACATCTTCTCGCGCGATCAGATCGACCGTTTCTTGCCGCGGATCCACACGGCGCTCGGCATCGAGCGCAGCGAGCTCTACCGCCTCGGCGCGCACGAAAACGATCCGCGCGCCGATCGCGGCTTCAACATGGCGTACCTCGCGCTGCGCTCCGCCGGTTGGGTCAACGGCGTCTCGCAGCTCCACGGCGAGGTCTCGCGCGCGATGTGGCAATGCCTCTGGCCGGGCGCCGAGGCCGCCGACGTGCCGATCGCGGCCGTGACCAACGGGATCCACACCTCGACCTGGGTCGGCGAGGACATGCGCGAGCTGCTCGATCGCTACCTCGGCGATCGCTGGCGGCGCGAGCCGTCCGCCCCCGGGGCCTGGGACGGCATCGATCGCGTGCCGAACGCCGAGCTCTGGCGCACCCACGAGCGCGCGCGCGAGCGTCTCGTCGGCTTCGTGCGCGAGCGCGGCCGCCGCCAGGCGGTGCGTCTGCGTCTGCCGCCCAACGAGCTCGCGCTCGTCAGCGAGG
>SXIE01000319.1 GCA_005772945.1 Pseudomonadota bacterium | reverse complement strand
TGGACCATGCGTATCTCGAGGTTGCGATAGAACGGCGGCGGCGTGACGCGCTGCGCGACCGCGTCGTAGGCCTTGCAGTCGGCCGGCGCGGGGAAGATCGGCGGGCGCGGCAGGTAGCATGCGGGCTGGGCCAGCGCGGGGCCCTCGGCCGCCCCGAAGACCGCCGCCACCTCGACGCCGACATCGCCCGGCGCGGCGGCGGCCCCGAGCGGTCGGATGTGCGCGCGCAGCTGGGTTGCGGTGCGCCCCGAGCGCAGGACCTGCACCTCGAGATCGAGCGGGCCCTCGGCGATCGCCGAGCAGAACGTCGCCGTCGCCGACACGGGCACCCGCGTCGGAAGCCCCGCGGGTCGGCGCTGGGCGAGCGTGTCGCGCATCGCCTGCAGCGCGAGCGACATGAGGACGCCACCCGACGGAAACAGAAAACTCCAGGCGCGGGTGAGCTGCGCGCGGTAGCACCCGGGGCGCTCGAGGACCGGCGTCAGCGCGAGCGTGGCGCGCAGATCCGCCGGATGGAGCAGAGCGTTCGGCGCGGCGGCCGGGGGGCTGGCGGGCCTGGCAGGGTCAGTTGGCGCGGGGTCGCTCATGGCCCGCCATACCATGCGGCCCAAAGCCTGCGCGAGGGCCCTTTTCAGCGGCGCGTGACTGTGCTCTCGTCCTCGGCCGAGCTGCGCGCGCGACCCCCCGCGGGGCGCCGACCACGAGGAGCTTCGCCATGACGCACCCTGACGCCCACCCCGTTCACCTCCGCGACACGCTGGCCGACTTGCGCGCGCGCTACGCCGCGTTCCAGGACATGAAGCTCAAGCTCGACATGACGCGCGGCAAGCCATCGCCGGCGCAGCTCGACCTAGCCAACGGGCTCTTCGAGACCGTGACCAGCGCCGACTTCAAGGCCGCCGACGGCACGGACACCCGCAATTATGGTGGTCTCGAGGGCCTCCCCGAGGCGCGCCAATTGTTCGCCGACCTCTTCGAGGTCGGGGCAAGCGAGGTCCTCATCGGCGGCAACTCCAGCCTCCAATTGATGTTCGACACGCTGCTGCGCTGCCACGTCTTCGGCGTCGGCGCGGGCCACACGCCCTGGGGCAAGTTGGACGGCGGCAAGCCCGCGCGCTTCCTCTGCCCGGTGCCCGGCTACGACCGGCACTTCGCGATCGTGCAGCTGCTCGGCTACGAGCTCGTCACCGTGCCGATGACCGGCGCCGGGCCGGATCTCGATGCCGTGGAGCGCCTCGCGGCCGACGACCCGAGCGTCAAGGGCATCTGGATCGTCCCCAAATACAGCAACCCGACCGGCGAGTCGGTGTCGGCCGCCAACGTCCAGCGCCTGGCGACGATGAAGTTCGCAGCGCCCGACTTCCGCGTCTTCTGGGACGACGCCTACACGCTCCATCATCTCGGCCCCGAGGTCGACGTGGTGCCGAATCTCCTGGCCGCCTGCAAGGCCGCCGGCAACGCCGATCGCGTCTTCATCTTCGGCTCGACCTCGAAGATCAGCCATGCCGGCGCGGGCCTCTCGGCGATGGCCGCGAGCCCCGCGAATATTGCTTGGTGTACCAAGCATCTGGGCAAGCAGACGATCGGCCCCGACAAGGTGAACCAGCTGCGCCACACGCGCTTCTATAAGGATCTGGCCGGCCTGCGCGCGCACATGGAGAAGCACGCGGCGCTGCTACGGCCCCGATTCGATGCGGTCCTGAGCGTCCTCGCCGAGGAGCTCGGCGGCAGTGGTCTCGCGACCTGGACCTCGCCGCGCGGCGGCTACTTCGTGAGCCTCGACACGCGCCCCGGGTTCGCCAAGCGCGTTGTGCAGCTCGCCGCCGACGCGGGCGTGAAGCTCACCGAGGCCGGCGCGACGTTCCCGTTCGGCACGGACCCGGACGACCGCAACATCCGCATCGCCCCGAGCTTCCCGAGCGTCGCCGAGCTGACCCAGGCTACGCGCGTACTGGCCACGGCCATCAAGCTCGCCTGGGCCGAGCGCTAGCCTGTCGCTATTCGTTTGTACACCAACTATTCCGACCGGAACCCATGCGGCGTCTGCTTGCTCGCCTGACGGCGACCCACGATCGGCGGGTTGCGCTTGCGCTCGTCCTGGCGACGGGACTGGCGGGCGGGTTCATCGCCGTTCGCACGTCGGTCTACCATCGCGGCTACACGTTCCTGGTGTGGAACCTGTTTCTTGCGTGGATCCCGCTCGGGCTCGCGCACGCCACGGCTCGCGTCGCGCGCACCCCAGCGATTCCCGCGCCTGCGTCGCGCACGACGCTCCGGCGCGCGCTCGCGATGCTGCTCGGCCTCGCGTGGCTCGCGTTCCTTCCGAATGCGCCGTACATCGCGACCGATCTGATGCACCTGCGGACCACGCGCGGCGCGCCGCTTTGGCTCGACGTGCTCGCCGTCGGCTCGGCCGCCGCGTGCGGCGTCGTCCTCGGGCTCGCCTCGACACACCTCGTGTACCGGGCCGTGCGCGCGTCGAAGGCGGCGCGTTTCGCGTGGCTCGTGCCGGTGGTGGCGTCGCTCGCGGCCGGCGGCGGCGTGTACCTCGGGCGGGTCCTGCGTTGGAACACGTGGGACATCCTGACGCGCCCGACCGAGCTGCTCCAGAGCGCCTGGGACGCGATCTTCGAGGCGCGCTTCGTGGCGTTCGCGCTCGCCTTCGCGGGCGCCTTCGGGGTCGCCTACCTGGCCTGGGAGCTGGTCGTCAGGGGCGCGACGGACCGCGCCGTTTCGGCGGCGACTTCACCGGAGGAGCCGGCTTCGCCGTCTTCGGGGTCGCCTTCGCCGCCGCACACTGATCCACCAGCGTGAACCCATACGAGGCCGCCCTCGGCGGCGCGTCCGGCCCCGCGGCGCCGACGCGCACCACCACGCGCCCCGCCGTCTTCGCCGCCAGCGTCGCCGTCTGCCCCTGAGGGCCGGCCTTGGCGGCCACGAACTTACCCCCGCGCGGGACCTCCGCCTGAAGCGCCGGCGCCCAGGCCCCGTGCCGCCGCGCGACCGCGAGC
>SXIE01000318.1 GCA_005772945.1 Pseudomonadota bacterium | reverse complement strand
TCGCTCTCGGTCTCGGTCTCGGACTCGGTCTCGGACTCGCACTCGAACTCGAACTCGAACTCGGACTCCGACTCGGACTCGAGCTCGACGGGGTGCGATCCAAAGCGATCGGTTGGTGCGTTCGGCGACGGCGACGGCAAGCGATCATGGACCACCCCACCGACGGGTTCCGACTCACACCCGGTTGCGCCTCATCAAGGTACGGGCGGCGCGCGACGCGCGACACTTCCCCCATCCGATCGTACAGGGTGCCGGGAGGTGCAACATGAAGAGCGTCGCGGACGTGTGTCGCACGGCGTCGTACGTGATCAGGCGCGGTTCGGTGGTCGCGCTTCCTGCGCTTCTTTCGATCCTCTCGGCGGCCCTCGCCGCCGAGGTCCGCGCCCAGCCGGTGCGCCTCACCGCCAACGACGTGGAGGACGTGCCGCTCGCCGGCGAGCCCGCCTTCGCGGGGCAGATCTACGTCAGCGCCGACAGCCGCCTCTACCTGCTCGGCAACCCGCCCGACGCGACACCGATCGGCCCCGTCGGCGCCACGGCCGATCGTGCGGTCGGCGGGCGAGCCTTCGGGGTCCTGCCGGCGAGCGTCATCGGCGCCGGCCACACCTCGGACGTCGCCGCCGTCTGTCGCGGCACCTACCCCATCCCGCTCCAGATCGTCGCCGGGACTTGGAAGGCCTGGCCGACCCCGTGCGAGGCCGACGACCGCCTCTGGCCCGTGCCGTGGAACCAGACCTACGGCGGCCCCAACGCCTCGGACTTCGGCACGATGACCCTCTTCGCGGCATCCAAGCACGACACGTGCGCCAATCCCGCGGCCGGCGGAACCCCGTGCACTACGCCGCCGTTCATCGCCAACACCGATCTCTTTGCCTCGGACGGCGACGCGCTCGTCCGTCTCACGGCCGACTGCGGGTCCTTCCTCTCGCCCGCCAGCTATGTCGGCGGCCTTGCCGATGCCGGGCACGTGGCCTGGTTCGGCGTCGTCGATCACGGCCTGACGGGCGGGGCGCTGAAGGACTTCTTCTGCGGCGTCTACCTCGACCGGAAGCCCATCGTCGAGGTCCCCTATCCCGACGGCTTCACCGGCCCGCAGTGTCCGTCGGTCGCCGGCTTTCACGACGACACGATCCTCATCCAGGTCGGCGATGGCGCCAATCTGCGTTACTCGGTCAGTCGCGGCGGCGCGGCGCCCGTGCCGCTCGAAGGCACACCGTTCGCCGAGCTCCTGCGCGGCGGCCAGCTGATCATCAGCGACTACGAGGGCAAGGACGGCAACCTGCGCTACAGCCTCGTCGACAAGAGCAACGCCCGCCATGTCCTCTTCGACGCGGGCCTCACGCCCGGCGTCTTCTATCACGCCGGACTCGCCGCCAGCGACGCCGCGGGGCGCTTCGTGTGGGTCGAGGATTCGAGGGCCTTGCACCTCTGGGAGAACGGCGCCGATCGCGTCATCCCCACGCCCGGCGTGGACTACATCGTCCATGACGAAGGCGACCGCCCCGTCCTCGCGGGCGGGCGCATCGCGCTTGTCGGCTACCCGGTCGACGGCGCGCGCGAGATCTACCTCTATGCCGACGGCACGGTCGCGCGCGTCACGAACAACGACTTCGACGACGAGCACCCGGTGCTCGACGGTGTCGACGGCAAGAACCTCTTCTGGGTCGGCCGTCCCTTGGATCCGGACGGCGGCGGCGGTGACGCAGAGATCTACACGACGATGGAGCCGCTCCCGATCTACTGCGCCGTCGATGGCCTCGGCCAAGCGCTCGGCGAGGTGCAGCTCAGCCAGGACCGCGGGGCCGCGCCGCCGCTGGTCTTCTACGCCGACAAAGACGGCTGCGCCGCGGTCGACCCCAGCGTCGGCGCTGGCACGATCCGCGTGACGCTGCACGACCGGCGCAACCTCCTGCGCGTCTACTACGACGCCGAGCCCGCCAAGGCCGACCTCGAGACCAAGACCGTCTGGTTCGACGTGCCGCTGCCGCCCGCGGCCAAGCCCTCGGCGAAGCTCAATCCCATTCGCAGCACGGACGCGCTCATCGGCGCGCTGCCGGCCACGATGGTGGACCAGGCCTTCTACCAGACGAAGCTCATGAGCCTGGCGCAGATGTACGCCTACACGCAGCGCGCGGCGCGCTGGAGTCAGGAGCACCTGTTCTCGCAGGAGGTCGTCGACCAGGTCTTCGAGGACACCGGCGAGCGCCTCTGGCTCGGGCCGGTCCGCGTCGTCGGCTACCACGCGACCGAGGCCTCCGCCTCGGCCTACACCGATTTCGACGACGAAGGTCAGCGCTTCTCGGTCCTCGCCTACAGCCGCGACGGGAGCCACGCCTCGGCCGCCGAGCACCCCGACAACGCCGAGTGGCACGAGTACGGCCACCACATCCAAGGCGCCTCGCTCATGGGCGGAGCGGGCTTCATCCCGCCCAACGACGGCTGCGCCTTCGACCACCGCGGCCTCCTCAACGGCTCGAGCGCCTTCTCGTTCACCGAGGCCTGGGCCGAGTTCTTCTCGTCCGTGCTCCAAGACCAGGAGCTCACCGCGGCCGAGAAGATCACAAACCACCCCTGGGTCTACACCGCCGGCGCGGGCGACGACCTCGACATGAACCTGGACCGGCTCGACGTGTGGCGCATGTGCGGGCTCGACGAGGAGATCGCGATCGCCGCCGCGCTGTGGACCATCTACCGGGACGACCGCGCGCTCTTTGGTCCGCTCTGGCAGACGCTCAACCGCGACCGCACCGAGGACGTCGCGACGCTCTATGCGGGACTCCTCGCGCTCTACGCGACCGACGTCGCGGGTACCAAGCGCGTGAACGACACCTTCCAGAGCCACGGCCTGTGCCAGAACCTCGGCAACAACTGCGCGTGCGATCCTGGCGAGACGCTTGGCGCGCCAGCGCACGATCTCGCCTTCGCGCTGCCGGTGCGCATCACCGGCTCGACCGACGCGGCCGGCAATCCCGTCTACGCCTGTTGGCAGCTCCCGGCGACCGGGGACTGCTCGGTCTCGCCGAGCGGCTACGTCGTCGCGGGACAGGACGGCGCGGGCGAGATCGGATCGCTCCCCGGGAGTCCGCCGGTCGAGCCGGTGTGCGTCAAGGGGGCCGATCTGTGCGACCCCGCGTTGGCCCCGGCGACCAACTTCTTCGCGCTGCCGGCCGCGTCGCCCGACTTCGGCAAGCCGACCCAGACGATGTGCGATGGGCTCGCCGATGCGGCGGTCGGGCTCATCAACGAGTCCCAGATCCTGGTCTTGCCAGCGCCCGACCGCAGGCGCCGTCCCGACGATCTGGGCGCGGCCACGGTGCTGTCGATCGTCGACGGCGCGAGCGGCGCCGAGCTCCCGGAAGCCTACCTCGCCTCGCATATCGTCTGTAGCGGCGTCGATGCCGCACGCAGCCGCGACTCGGCCGGTCCGGTGCGGGGACTGCCGCGCCCCTTCACGCCCGGAGCGCCGCGCGGCGCCTGCACGATCGAACTCACGGTGACGGCACCCGGCTACGCGCCGTCCGCGCCGAAGTCGTTTCCGGCGAGCGACGTGGCCGGCGGCCGCCTGCCCGATCGCCTGGTCTTCACGCTGACGCCGTCGAGCGCGGCCGCGCGCCCGACGATCGTCGCGACCGCCGCGGTGAGCGCCGGCAGCGGCGGGGACACCGTGACGTTGCACGCAGAGGTGTCGGGCGGCGTGGCGCCGTATCGGGTCTTCTGGCAAACGGGCGACGGGGCGCTGCTCGAGGGGGTCGACGTGATCCACCCGGACGCCGATCGCGCGACGGTCGAGGTAGGCGCACGCGCGTACGTCTTCGACGGCATGGGGCAGCTCGCGGTCGCGGGGATCGCGTTCAGCGGCTCGGGCGACGCGGAGGAGGTGACGTCGCCCGACGGCGCGGACCTCGAACCGGGCGCGGAGGTTGCGTCGGAGGTCATCGTCGACGGCGCGGCCCCGGACGGTGCGGCCGACGGCGCGGCATCCGACGGCGGGTGCGGGTGCGGCGGCGGCGGGGTCGGGGGCGACGCGCTCGTCGTCGGGTTGGCGCTCGCCGTCCTGGTCCGGCGGTCGAAGACGAGATTCTGACAGATCAGGCCCTAGTCCGCGCCGTAAAGTGCCTCCGTCCCTCAGGAGCACCGCGATGCGCACACCTCTTGGCCCCCTCTCGATCCTCGTCTTTGGCACCACCACCGTCCTCGTCGCGTCGGGCGCCGCCAGCGCGCGCCACGGCTGGCAGGAGCGCACCGGTACGAACTGGTTCGCCGATGCGAGCGTCATGCGCGCGTGCGGCGACGCGTTCGAGGGCGACCAGAACGAGCTTGCCTGCCAGGACGCCGTCGCCTGGGCCGCGTTCCATCCCGCGCAGCTCGTCCGCGCCTGCGAGCAGGCGATGGACGGCGACCAGAACGAGCTCGCCTGCGTGCGCATCGGGGTCCGCGCGCGTCAGGACCCGTCGCCGGCCCTCGCGCCGTGCGAGGCGGAGATGGACGGCGACCAGAACGAGCTCACCTGCTTCGAGGTCGTGGCGGGCGCGCGCGGTCCGATGCAGACGGCGGTGACCGCCTGCGCCCTTGCCATGGACGGCGACGCCAACGAGCTCGCTTGCATTGGCGTCGCGGCGCACGCGCGCGGTGACGCGGCGGCGGTCATCGCGCCCTGCGAAGAAGCGATGAGCGGCGATGACGCCGAGCTCGAGTGCATCCGGCGCGGCACCGCCGGTCATCCAGGCGGCGGCGGCGGGCGGCGACCCCACGGTGGGCACGGCCAAGGCGAGCGTCCCGTCTATTGGGGCTTCGCGAGCGGCGCGTTCTCGCCTCTGGGCAACGGGCAGTGGCTCGAGACCGGCGCGCGTGGCGAACAGCGCTTCCAGTTCGCGCAGATCAGCCAAGCCGGTCTCGACTACGTCGATCTCCACGACGCCGTTCGGCAAGTGTACGTGCGCCTCACCGCCACCGAGGCGTACCTCTATATGCCGCAGTACCACACCGCCTGGCAGCCCCTCTACGTCGGCGGCTGG
>SXIE01000035.1 GCA_005772945.1 Pseudomonadota bacterium | reverse complement strand
GGAAGGGGTTCGGTTTCTGAAAGACCATGCCGATGCGGCGCCGCACCTCGGTTGCGGACACGCCGGCGCCATAGAGGTCGACGCCGCGATAGCGCACGGCACCCGCCACGCGTGCGGTCGGGATGAGGTCGTTCATGCGATTGAGGCAGCGCAGGACGGTGGTCTTTCCGCAGCCCGAGGGGCCGATGAAGGCGGTGATCTGGTGCTCGAGGATGTCGAGCGTCACGTCGCGCACCGCGCGGAACTTGCCGTAGGACACCTCGAGCTGCTCGAGGTGGAAGACGACCGGCGCGGGGGCAGCCTGGGTGGTCACCGTCGGGCGGCGCAGGTGAACGGGCTGCGGCACGGCGGGCGGTGCATCGGGGGTCGAGGCGGCCTGGTCGAGTGCGGTCATGAGCGACTCCCGCGGGCAAAGCGCGAGGTGATGAGGCGTGCGGCCAGCGTGACGCAGAAGGCGACCAGGACGAGCGTGAGTGCGGCGCCCCAAGCGCGGTCCTGAGCGGCCCCGAAGGACGAGGTCGCGTTGCCGAAGATCTGGACCGAGAGCGCGGTGTTGGCGCCATCGAAGAGGTTCGGATTGAAGGCGGTCGCGGCGCCGATGGTGAAAAGGAGCGGCGCGGTTTCGCCAGCGGCGCGCGCGATGGCCAGCAAGACGCCCGACACGATCCCGGGCAGCGCGGCCGGGAGCGCGACCGTCAGCACGACGCGGCTCTTGGTGGCGCCGAGCGCGTAGGCCGCCTCGCGTAGGTGATTCGGTACAAGGCGCAGCATCTGCTCGGTCGAGCCGATGACGATCGGGAGCATGAGGCAGGCGAGCGCGAGCGCGCCGCCGAAGGCCGAATAGCCGAAGTTCAAGGTCCAGAGGACGTAGACGAAGAGGCCGGTGACGACCGAGGGCACGCCCGTCATGACGACGGCCATGAAGCGCACGGTGCGGGCGAAGCGCCGGGTGCCGCCGTACTCGTTGAGATACACGGCGCCGAGGACGCCGAGCGGGACGGCGATGAGGGTCGCGCCGAGCGTGACGAGCAGCGTCCCGAGGATGGCGGGGCCCATGCCGGGGCCGGTGCGGCGCGAGACGACGGGGATCTCGGCGACGAAGAAATCGGGGAAGTCCGCGAAGGCGACGCCGAGCCCTCTCGAAGAGAGCGACCAGAGGACGGCGACGAGCGGGACGGCGATGGCGACTACGGCGAGCGCCATGAGCGCGGTCATGAGCTGGCTGCGAAGGGAGCGAGCGCCGCGCCGCGCGCGCAGATCATGCGCCGTCAGGGACGGGCCGCCGCCCATGGCGCTGGGAGGCGCAAGATCGGGGCTCATGCCGCCACTCCGAGGCTCTTTCGCATCGAGCGCTGCACGATCGCGGAGGCGATCCAGTTCACGACGATCGTCATCACGAAGAGCGTGACGGCCAGTCCGATGAGCGCCGATTTGTGCATCTCGGCCGCCTCGCCCCACTCATTGGCGATGACGGCCGGCATCGAGTTGCCGGGCGCGAGGGGGTCTGGCGTGACCTGGCCGAGGGCCGATCCGATGACGAGCGCGGCCGCGATCGTCTCGCCCATCGCACGCCCGAGTCCGAGCATGACAGCGCCGACGAGGCCGCCCTTGCTGTGCGGCAGGACGGCGGCGCGGATCATCTCCCAGCGGGTGGCGCCGAGCGCGAGCGCGGCCTCCTTGTCGCCGGTCGGGGTCGTCTCGATCACGGCGCGCGCGAGCGACGTGATGATGGGCGTGATCATGATGCCGAGGATGATCCCGGCGGTCAGGAAGGAGCGCCCGAGACCGAACTGGGTCGAGAGGACGAGCACGCCCCAGAGGCCGAACACGACCGAGGGAACGACCGCCAGCAGATCGACGAGCGCGACGAGCGGGCGCTTGAGCCAGGGCGGGGCGACCTCGGTGATGAAGAGCGCGACGCCCAGGCTGATGGGCACCGCGATCGTGACGGCGATCGTGGCGGTGAAGAGCGTTCCCCAGATGAAGGGCAGGGCGCCGAAGACCTCGTCGGGCGCCGACCAGCGGGTGGTCGTGAAGAAGTCGAGGCCCATCTTGCCGAGCGCGGGCACGGCGCGCTCGACCATCGTCACCACGATCAAGCCGAGCAGGACCAACACCAGCGCGGCCGCGCCGACGGCCATCCCGCGGAACGCCTTGTCGGCTCGGGCCGGGCCGCCTTGGAGTTGGTTTGTTGCGTCCATGCGTCAGCCTCCGGATGGCCGAGATCAGCCCTGGAGCTTGTCGAGCTGCGCGAGCGCCCTGTCCTGCAGCGACTTGGGTAGCGGCGCGAAGTCGATCTCCGGCAGGAGCTTCTGGCCGTCCGTCAAGATGAACCTTAGATAGGCCTTCAGCGCCGCCGCCTTCGCCTTGTCGGCGGGCTTGGCGTAGGTGACGATCCAGGTCTGGCAGGTGATGGGGTAGGTCGCCTCGCCGGCGCCGTTGAGCGCGCTGAAGACGAGGTTGTCCTGCACCGCGATCCCGTCGCCCGCGGCGGAGGCGCCCGCGGTGCTCGCCACGACGAACTTGCCGGCGGCGTTCTGGACGGCTGCGAACTTGAGCCCCGAGGCCTTCGCGTCCGAGAGGTCCACGTAGCCGATCGCGCCCGCGGTGGACTTGACGATCTGCGCGACGCCGCCGTTGCCTTGGCCGGCTTGGGTGTCGGCGGGCCACTCGACGGTCGAGCCGCTCTTGAGTCGCCAGACATCCTTAGAAGCGGGGTTGGTCGCGAGGAACCTCGTGAAGTTGTCGGTGGTGCCCGAGCCGTCGGCGCGGTGTGCGACGACGATGGCCGTGTCGGGCAGCGTCACGCCGGGGTTGTCGGCGGCGATGGCGGCGTCGTTCCACTTGGTAATGTCGCGCTGGAAGATCTTCGCGATCGTGACGGGCGAGAGCTGGAGGGCGTCGACGCCGTCGAGGTGGTAGCTGACCGTGATCGGGCCGAGCAGGATCGGGAAGTAGAGGAGCTCGCCACCTTTGACCTTGGCGAGATCGGCGTCCTTGAAGGCGGAGTCGGTGCCGGCAAAGTCGGTGACCAGGTCGGCGAGATCCTGGCGCCCCTTGCCGGAGCCGCCGCCGCCGTAGTTGATCTTGATGGTCGGCTGGGCCTTGGCGAAGGCCTCGATCAGGACCTCTTCGGCCGCCTGTTGGAAGGTCGAGCCGCTGCCGTTGAGGGTCGCTGCGCGGGCCGCGGCGGGGTTTGGGGCCGTGTTGGTCGCGGCGCCGGGTGCGGGCGCGTCGCTCTTGCCGCAGGCCATCGCAAGCGCGGCCATGGCGAGAGCGCCAAGGCGCAGCGTGTGGGTCATGGTAGGGGTCATCGCGTTGCCTCCGGAGGTGCTTGCGGGCGCCGACCGTAGAGGGCCGGCGTGACACGGTGAGGGCGCCCAAGTGTCAGGCGTGTGACGAATCGATGGCCACTCGCAGCCGTGTTCGGTGCGGGCGTTCAGGCACGGAGGCGGCGTGCGAGCTCGAGCACGGTGCGCCAATTGCGGATGGTGCTGCGCGTGGCGAGCTTGCGGTCGAACCAGTCATTGGTGAGCTTGGTGCGTGCGACGCCGTTGGGAAGACAAAGGTAGATGGCGGCACCGCGGACCACGAACGTGTCCGGGGGCGAGCGCGCCGCGTCGAGGGTCGCGACGGCGCTGGGTGTCGGCGCGTCGGCCAAGAATGCGACATGGAGGGTGGTGGCGTCGGCGCCTTCGGCCACGAACGGGTTGTCACGAACGATGGCGGCAAGGTCGTCGACCGAGACGACGACGACGGGCGCGTCGAAGCCAAAGCGCTCGGCGATGCGCGCGGTCGTCGCGCTCGCGATGTCTGTCGCAACCTTGCGCGAGGCGGCGAAGACGGCGTTACCGCTCTGGATGTAGGTCTCGATCTCGGTCGCGCCGAGGTCGCCGATGATCGCGGCGAGGTCCCTCATCGGGAGTCGGTGTTTGCCGCCGACGTTGATGCCGCGGAGCAGGGCGACGTACTTCATGTGCGCGTCAAACGGGGCCGAGCGCGCCCTCGACCGCCGCGATGACTTCGGGTGCGTCCGGCACGACCTTCGGCGCGAAGCGATGGCGGACCGCGCCGTCGCGCCCGACCAGGAACTTCTCGAAGTTCCAGCCGATGTTCGCGCCGCCGCCTGCCTCGCTGCCGATCAGCCACTGGTAGAGCGGGCTGCGATCCTTGCCGTTGACGTCCTGCTTCTCGAGCAACGGGAAGTCCACGCCGTAGGTGGTCGCGCAGAAGCTCGCGATCTCGTCGGGGCTTCCGGGCTCTTGCCCGAGAAACTGGTTGCAGGGCGCGCCGACGACGACCAGACCGCGCTCGCCATAGCGCCGCGCGAGCTCCACGAGCCCGCCGTACTGAGGCGTGAGCCCGCAGCGACTCGCGACGTTCACGAACAGGACGACCTTGCCGACCAGCGTCTCGAGCGGAAAGGGCGTGCCATCCAGGCGGACGAGGGCCAGCGCGCCAAGGGCGGTCGGACCGCCGTCGGGCGCCTTGCCGAAGACCACGCGGCTGACCGCGGCCTTGGCCGCTTCCTTTGCTTTCGTGAACATCGAACCGTCCTTGTGCGCTTGGGTGCGGCGCCAAGTGGCATACCGCAAACTTGCACCGCCGCGCAAAGATCGGGTTCCGAGTCAGCGCGGAGCCGACGCCCTGCCAAGCATGAACAGGGACGCGACTCCGCCAACGCTAAGCACACGCAGGAATCACTTCAGGCCGGCGAGCCACTCCGCGACGGTCTTGAGGTCCTCGTTCGAGCCGGCATAGGCCTTCTTGTGCTTCACGCCCTTGATCTCGCTCTTCTTGAGCACGAAGAGCGCGATGCCCTTCTTGTCGAGGCTGGCCCCGGCCTTCGAGAGGTCGGGCGCGTCCTTGTCCGCGTCCGCCCCCGCGGCCAACGCGATCCCCGCCGCCTTGACGGTGTGGCACGAGTTGCACTTCTGGGCCTTGAAGACCTCGGGGCCGTCGGCCAGCGCCGCGGTCGGCGCGAGGATGGCGAGGGCGGCGAGCGAGGCGAGAGTCCCCTTGAACATCGACTTCATGGTCTTTCTCCGAGTCTCCGAAGTGAGCGCACCTGAGGTCCAGGCGACGCATCCGTCATCCAATCTGCGGCACCCTGCGGGAGTCGCTGGCCGCTCTCCTACGACGAAGGCGGCGGCGCTTTCTTTACGTTGATGCAAGGCTCAAACCCGCATGAAAGGCTAACCTGAGGCTCGTGCCCCATAGCTTTTGGGATAGCCCGCGCGGCGTTCATCGCGCCCTTGATGGCCGCCGGCATCGCCTCGAAGGCGGGGTCTCAGCCGACGGGGTCGTTGGCGTCCAGCTCGGACCGCGGGCTCGCGCCCGCGCGCGACGGGGCAAAAGGCCCAGGCGGTCGGCGCCGTGCGGCCTTTTCGCACGTCCTCTTCTTGGAGGTGCCGTGTGCGGGCGCCTCCGTTGCGGCGCCGGTCGGGCTCGCGTGTCGAATCGGGCACAGCCACAGTCGGCGAATCCCTTTCTTTCCACGCGCTGGAGTGACCCACATGCGTTCGTTGCTCGTTCCGCTGTTTTCGGTGATGGCCACGGCGCTGCTTGCGAGCGCCGGATGTAGTGACGCGACGGTCCCCGCGGGTGCCGCGGACGCGACGGTTCACGACGTGACCGCGCCCTCGGGCGAGACGGCCACGCCGGGCGCGACGACCGTCGGGCGCTACGCGGTCCTGGAGCTGACGTTCGACCATGCGAGCGCGGGGCTCGCGAACCCGTGGGAGGCGGTCGAGGTGAGCGTCACCTTCACGACGCCGACCCGCACGCTGCGCGTGGGCGGCTTCTACTACGAGGCCAACACCTGGAAGGCGCGGGTCGCGCCCGACGAGCTCGGCGAGTGGACATGGCGCGCCACGATCGTGGACGGTGGAGCCACGACCGATGCGACGGGTTCGTTCCGCGTGACAGACACGGGCGAGGCCGGCTTCGTGCGCAAGAACGCGAGCGACCCGTTCGCGTTCGTCACGAGCAACGGCGCGCCCTACGTGCCGCTTGGGCTTGGCGACTGCATCAACGACGGGGACGGCGACGGCGATCCGTTCGACTTCCTCGGCTTCGACGGCGACACCGTCAACGACTGCGCCGACACCAATACGTGTGACACCGAGGCGACGCGCACGGACCTCGACACGTACATCGCAGCCTACGCGGCGGGCGGGTTCAACTTCTTCCGCTGGAGCGTCGACAACTGCGCATTCAAGCTCTGGCAGACGATTGCACCGGAAGGCAATCGTTACCTCGAGCGCGAGATGAAGTGGGGCGACACGCTCGTTCAGACGCTGCGCGCGGGCGGGTTCCGCGTGATGATGGCGATCTTCGGGTTCGAGCCGCCGTTTGCGGGCGGCGGCCACTCGGGTGGAGCGGCGACCCCCGCGCAAATGGAGGCCGTCCAGCGCTATGCGCGCTACGTGGTCGACCGCTTTGGGGCTTACGTCGACCTCTGGGAGATCATGAACGAGGCGAACGCGCCGGCCGAGTACCTGACGGCGGTGGCGGGCGCGCTGCGCGAGCGGGATCCGTATGGCCACCTCATCTCGACGAGCTGGGAGCGGCCCGAGCTGAACGCGATCGAGGTCAACGCGCCGCACTGGTACGAGACGGAGAACGAGCTC
>SXIE01000317.1 GCA_005772945.1 Pseudomonadota bacterium | reverse complement strand
GCCGAGGGCATCGCCGCGCGTGCGGAGGCGCTGAACGCCCTCGTCGCGCTGCCCTCGCACGGCAAAGGCGCCGACGCCCAGTTCGTCGTCGGCAAGACGACCGAGCGCATCGTCGCATCGTCGCCGGTCCCGGTGCTCGTCTTGCCGCCCTGACTCGGCGCCGCGCGCGGACGCGTGTGCGACCTCGCACGGCAACTTCCCGCCGCTCGCCACGTCGTGTATGGTCGGGCCGCTTTGGCGATCGAACCCGAGCCCCCGGCCGCATCGATCCTCGTGGTGGACGACCACGAGGCGAACCGTGCGCTCGCCCAAGAGGTCCTCGAGGACGAGGGACACCGGGTCCTGGTCGCCACGAGCGGGGCCGAAGCCATCGCGCTCTTCGGCGAGCACCACCCCGACTGCGTGCTGCTCGACATCCGCATGCCCGGTATCGACGGGCTCGAGGTGTGCGCGCGCATCCGCGGGCTGCCGGGTGGGCCCGAGACATCGGTCATCTTCCTGACCGCGCTGCGCGACCTCGACACGTTCGACCGCGCCCTCCACGCCGGCGGCGACGACTTCCTCACCAAGCCCGTGCGCCCGAGCGAGCTGGCGCTGCGAGTCCAGGCGGGCCTCAAGCTGCGCCGCATTCGCAGCGAGCGCGGCGAACTCTACGCGATGCTGCGCGATCAGCGCGACGCGCTCATGCGTGTCGCACTGCAGAAGGAGCGTCTCTCGGCCTTCCTCGTGCACGACCTGCGGAATCCGGTGGCCGGGATTCAGATGGCCGCCGACATGATGCTCCTCGACCCGGGCCTCTCGACGCGCACGCGCGAGAGCGCGGACCTCGTGCGCGCCGGCGCGCAGAGCGTCCTGCGCATGCTCACCGATCTCCTCGACATCAGCCGCGCCGACGAAGGCCGCCTCGCACTCGCCATCACCGACGTCGACCTCGGCCAGGTCGCCGCGCGCGTCCTCGAGTCGCTCGGCCCGCGCGCCGCCGCACAAGGTATCACGATCACGTCCGAGCGCGCCGTGGAGCGGCTCCCCGGCGACGCGAGTCTCCTGCGCCGCGTGCTCGAGAACCTCGTCGAGAACGCGGTCCGCTACGCCGGCCGCGGAACGATCGTGCGCATCCTCTCCGCGCACGGCGGCGATCACATCCTGCTGCGCGTGGCCGACTCGGGACGCGGGATTCCGCCCGAGCTTCGCGAGCGCATCTTCGACCGCTTCGTGCAGGCCGACCCGGCCGCGAAGGCCACGGGCGCGGCCGGGCGCGGACTCGGACTCGCCTTCTGCAAGCTCGTCATCGAAGCGCACGGCGGCACGATCTGGGTCGAGGACGGAAATCCTGGCGCTGTCTTCTGTATGCGCCTACCGGGGACGCATGGTTCACCGTGACATGGATGGCTGGGTTCTGCAGCTCATCGAGCGAGCGCCCGACGCGATCGTCGTCATCGATCACAGCGGCGCCATCACGCTCGTCAACCGACAGACGGAGCAGATGTTCGGCTACGAGCGGGCCGAGCTCATCGGCAAGACGATCGAGCTCCTGGTGCCCGAGCGTCACCGCGGGCAGCACGTCGGCCATCGCACCTCGTTCGCCCAGGCGGCGGCCACGCGCCCGATGGGCGCCGGGCGCGAGCTCACGGCGCGCCGCAAGGACGGCAGCGAAGTGGCGGTCGAGATCAGCCTCGGCCCGATCGAGACCTCCGCCGGCATGATGACGGCGAGCACCATCCGCGACGTCTCCGAGCGACGCGCGGCGCAGCTCGTCCTCAAGCGCCTCGCGACCATCGTCGATGCCTCGGCCGAGGCCATCGTCGGCATGACGCGCGAGGGCTTCGTCACCAGCTGGAATCGCGGTGCCGAGGCCGTCTACGGCTACACACCCGACGAGATGTTGGGCGAGCCGCTGAGCCGTCTCGTGCCGCCCGAGCTCGAGTCGAACGAGCGCGTCATCGTCGCCCGCATCGGCCTCGACGAGCGCGTCGCCGATCGCGAGACGGTCCACGTGCGCAAGGACGGCGAGCGCATCACCGTCGCGATGACGCTGTCGCCGCTGCGCGATCGCGGATCGATCGTCGGCGGGTCGATGATCGCGCGCGACATCACCGAGCGGCGACGCATCGAAGAAGAAGCGCGCCGGACCGCGTCGCACCTGCGCAATGCCGTCGAGAGCATCGCCGACGCCTTCGTGCTCCACGACGACCACGATCAGATCGTGATCGTGAACAGCACCGCACGCGAGCTGCTCGGACGCGACCTCGACGGAGCGCTCGTCGGCCGCAGCTTCTCGAAGGCGGTCGATGCGGTCATCGCCGCGGGCACCTTCGATGTCGTCGGCGAGACACGCGAGGCGGTGCGCGAGCGTTGGCGCGCGTACCACGGCGACCCGGCGGGTGTCCTCGATCTGCGGACCGCCGGCGGCGCCCTCCGCATCGCCGCGCGGCGGACGACCGAGGGCGGCACGGTCGTGCTCATGTCGGACATCACCGACGACATCGCGCGCGAGGACGAGCTCCGGCGCGCGCGCGCCGGAGCCGAGGCCGCCAGCGCCGCCAAGAGCGAGTTCCTCGCCTCGATGAGCCACGAACTCAGGACGCCGCTCAACGCGATCCTCGGCTTCGCCGAGCTCCTGCGCCGCGATCGGAAGACGCCGCTGACCGAGCGCCAGCAGGACCGCCTGGCCCACGTGACCCGAGGTGGCGAGCACCTCCTGCGCCTCATCGACGAGGTCCTCGACCTCGCCGGCATCGAGGCCGGACGCGTCACGATCTCGCCCGAGCCGGTCGTCGTCGACGAGGTCATCGCGCATGTGGTCGCGGCGCTCGGCCCGATGGCGCAGGGCGCAGGCATCACGCTCGTCCCGCCGCAGTCATCGATCGTACGCGAGGTGCGCGCCGATCGGACGCGCCTCATCCAGATCCTCATGAACTTCGGCTCGAACGCGATCAAGTACAGCCGGAGCTACGGGCACGCCGAGTTTCTCATCGCGGCCGATGCGTGCACGGTCCGACTCTCCGTCCGCGACGACGGCATGGGGATCCCCGAGAAGTACCACGACCGCCTGTTCGAGCCGTTTCAGCGCGCCGGACAAGAGGCCGGCTCGATCGAGGGCACCGGGATCGGCCTCGCCATCTCGAAGCGCCTCGCCGAGCTGATGGCCGGGCGCGTCGGCTTCACGAGCACCGTCGGGGTCGGGTCCGAGTTCTGGGTCGACGTGCCGCGCTACGACGCGCCGCGGACGGGCCTGCAGGCCACGCTGGAGGCCGCGCAGGTGCGTCCGGCCGACTTCGTCGCGGGCCCGCCGCGCCTCATCGTCTACGTCGAGGACAATCCGTCGAACATCGCCTTCATGCGCGAGCTGATCAGCGATCTGCCGGGCCTCGAGCTGATGACGGCCCACAGCGCCGAGATCGGCCTCGACCTCATCCGCACCCACCTCCCCGCGGCCGTGATCATGGACATCAACCTGCCGGGGATGAGCGGCGTCGAAGCCACGCGGCGCCTCGGCGACTGGCCCGAGACACGCCAAATCCCGGTCGTCGCCTTGAGCGCGGCCGCCATGCCGCGCGACACGGCGCGCGCCGCCGAGTCGGGCTTCTATCGATACCTGACCAAGCCGGTGAAGGTCGACGAGCTGCTCAAGGTCCTGGCCGATCTGCTCGGACGCACCTGACGCGCCGAGCGCGGACGCGTTCAGCTCGCGCCGCGCTCCGCGGATCGTCCGTCGGGGCGATAATTGCGCTGCACGCGCCACGGGTCGACGCCCGCCGCGACGAGTGCGCGCGCGAGGTCGTCCTCGAAGGCGTCGCTGCCGGCCAGAAAGACCCAGTCCGAAGGCGACACCAGGCCGTCGAGATGCGCCTGCGCGCGCCCGATCCGCCCCTGCCAGAGCGCGTCCGGGCGCGCCTCGGCTCGCGGCCGGCTGGCGACGACGCGGATCGCGATCCCGCGGGCCACGAGCGCTTCGAGCTCGGCGCGGAGCGCGAGGTCCTCGGGCGTCCGCACGCCGATGAGCGCGGCGAGCTGGCTGGGTGCGTGACCGCCGACGAGCGCGGCGACGAGCGCGGAGTGGGCCGCCGCAACGGCCGTCCCCGCGGCCGCGAAGAGAAGTCGCCCCGCGGTCGGCAGCACGAAACCCGCGCCGAATGGACCATGCAGGGTGACGCGTTGCCCGCGCGTGAGACGCATGATCGGCTCGGCGGCGGTCCCCTGAGCCTTCACGAGAAACGTCAGCGCCGGCGCGCCGGGCGCCGACGCTATCGCGAAGATGCCGTCGCAGTCGGGGCCGAGCCACACGCGCGCGACCTGGCCCGGCCTGTGAGCCCACGGCTCGCGCGGCGCCACCACGAGCCGGTGGATGCTGTCGGTCTCGCGCTCGTTTGAGACCACCTCGGCGACCTCTTGCCCCGCATCCACCCGTCTTGCTCCCGCCCGCGAGGCGTGCCCACCATCGACTGGCGCACCGAGCGCCAGACGCACGCCCTTCGCCGCAATGATCGATAACCCGGGGGCCGACGCGGGACCAGTTGGAAAACTCCAGGGCCGATGATACGGTCCGCCCGTCAGCTTCCCGACCGCGAAGAGGAATCGATGACGAATTCCGGCAACGATCGCAAGGCCCCTCCGGGCGGCCCGAAGCGCCCCGCACCCGCGGCTCCGGCCGCTGCGCCGGCCAAACCGCAGCCGCCTCAGCCCCAGCAGGCCCAGCCGCCG
>SXIE01000316.1 GCA_005772945.1 Pseudomonadota bacterium | reverse complement strand
GTAAAGCCAGCGCCTGCCCCGGCCCGTGCGGCGCCGGTACCGAAGCCCGCGCCCACGGCGATCGGCGAGGAAGAGCGAACGATGGCCATCTCGCTCGAGGACATGCCCGCGCCCGTGCGCCGGGCGCCCGCGAAGGCCGCTCCGGTCGCGCGCGCTCCCGAGCCCGAGCCGATCGAAGACGAGGTCGTCGCCGAGGAAGAGGTGGCGCCGCTGCCCCGGGCGAAAGCCAAGTCGGTGGCGGCGAAGGCCCCCCCAGCGGCCGCCAAGGCGGGTGCGCGACCCGCGGCCAGGCCCGTTGGCGGCGGTAAGTCGCGCGCGCCGGTGAGCGATGCCGGCGACGTTCCGTCGGGCGAGGGCTTCGTCGGTGCCATCCGCTATGCGCTCGCTTACGGCGGGCTCGAGGCGCAGATGGAAGCCGGCGTCATCCCGCAGCAGGACCTCGATCCGGGGCGCAAGAAGCAGGGCTTCGTGAACCTCATCATCGTCGGCGGCGCGATGGCGGTGCTCATGACGGTCTTCGCGTTCCTGTAGGCGCTCGATTTTGGATTCGCAGAAACTGAGCGATTTTCTGGCGCACGGTTCGGGGACGTCTAAGTTATGGGTACCGTCACCGTGTCCATTCGGACACGGGGCCGCGTCCCAAACGCCACGTCCGGCGTCCCCACCGGCGCGAAAAGCCGCGTAGAGCGCCACACAGCGCCCGGGCACGAGCCTTGCCTTGGTGCGTCGTGTGGCCTTCCGCGGAGGGCACAGACAGGAGCGAGAAGTTAGCCATGGACGGAATCGTAGGAATCTTGGCGGTCGCGGGTGGATTCGGGTTGGCGCTTGGCGTCACCGCACTCGGCGTGCACTTCGTCCTCTCGATGGTGCCGCAGCGGGCCCGACGTGTGGCGCCGGCCCCCGGCCCTATCGAGAGCGCTGCTGGCACCGGTTCGGGGGGCACGCGCTGAAGCCCTCGCGCGAGCCGTCTTTCCTGGCGCGCGCTCACGGCGCCGGTCGCATGACCCCCGCGAGAAACCCGAGAATGCCGAGCGCGCGAGGGTGTCCGAGATCCCGCTCGAGCACCGCGCGATGCAGCTCCTGCCAGGCCACGTAGCCGGCAAAGCCACCGATCGACGCCGCAGCACCCGCACACAGGTCAGGCTTCGGCTCCTCGAGGTCGGCACAGAGCTGCGGCACGCAGATCCGGATCGCGGCGTCGGTCGCGGGTGCCCCCTCGGGCGCAACGAAGGTCGCGTGGGGGCTTTCGGCCCTGAGCGCCACCTCGCTCCGGGCCGCGAACCAGGCGGCCGTGCACGCCTTCGTTCCGTAGGGCGCGGCGCACGACACCCGAAGGGGACCTGGCGGGTCGTCGACGCTGGCCGTCTGATCGAGATGTTGCATGAGCGTGGCGAGACACGCGGCCACTTCGGCGCGCGCGCGTCGTCGCGGCCTGGGGTCCCTCACAGGCCGCCAGACCAGACGCCAGCAACGCCCAGCGCACGCTCGTCGATGCCGTCATCGTCACCGTCGCCCTCCGATTACTTGCACGCACGCGCAAACATCCACGCGCGACGACCGCCCGCGCGTGCGGCATCGTGCGCCCCGTGAACGCTACTCCGTCGGCGCGACGAGAACCACCCGCTAAGGTGCCGGTGCGCGGTGCCGGGTCGCCCCCATCGCCGTTGGGTCTCCGTGCTTGCGAGGAAGCGCGGACACGGGTAGCGTGGCGGGGTCTCGGTGCAGTGGACGGTCGGTCCCAAGTTCGCGGCGGGTGCGTGTACGAAGCGCTGCCGGCGCGCTTTCGCGGGGAGCTCAGCATGGCGACACGAGACGAAGAAGAGCGGAAGCGGCTGATCGACCAGAGCCTGCGGGCCCTGGCGACTGAGTCGGACGAGTACGACGAGGCCGAAGCGCGCGAAAAGAAACGCATTTTCGCGGAGATGGCCAAGGAGCTCGACCAGCCCGGCATCCAGGACGCGATCATCCGCCGCTACGAATCGATGGGCAAGACGCTGCTCGCCGACACGCTGCCGAGCCGCGTCGACCCGCGCATCGCGCGCTCCCTCCGACCGATGCTCGGCGACGTCAGCGACGTGCGCGTCCATACCGGCCGGGTCGCGTCGGAAGCCGCCCGCGCCATGGACGCGCGCGCGTTCGCGGTCGGTGACAAGGACATCTTCTTCGATCGGGCCGAGTTCGAGCCGAACAGCGCGGAGGGCGCTCAGCTCATCGCGCACGAAATCGCGCACACGCGCGACGCGGCGACCGGCTTCGCGCTCTCGTCGCGCAACGGGACCTCGACCTCCGGGCGTGAGGCCTTCGCGCACGACGTCGAGCACCAATTCGCGCGCGAGCGCATCGACGACGAAGCGTCCGAGGTGGCCGGGGGCGGCGACGGTGGGGGTTCCGATTCCACGCCCGAGACGCAGCAGCCCAAGGTCGACAAGCAGATGCTCGCAGAGAAGATCGTCGGGCTCTTGTCAAAGCAGGAAGGCGAGTACACGGATCGCCACGGACACTGGTCGCGCCCCTGAACGGTTGATGCGGGGTGCGCGCGGGCTCGCGCCCAACCCCCCAAGCCCCGCCGAGTCCCGCCGACGTCTTCGCCCGTATCCGCCCGTTCAGTTGGTCCGGCGCGGGGCGCTTCCCGCGAGAGCCGCCTCGAAGAGCCGGGCCAGGAGGCCGACCATCCCGCCCGCCACGACCGGGCGTAGCTCGCCCTCGATCGCCACGACCGGAGCGATCGGGAGCGTGCTCGAGGTCGCGAACACCTCGGGCGCGGCCGCAAGCTCCGACCACGGGACGCGCTCCTCGCGAAACGGCACGCGCAATTCGCGTAGGAACTCGAGCGCCCTGGCGCGCGCGACGCCCGGCAGGATCGCGCCGTCGTCGGGCGCCGTGAGGACGATGCCCGACGCGGTGACGACGAAGAGGTTCGTGCGCGCGCCCTCGAGGAGGC
>SXIE01000034.1 GCA_005772945.1 Pseudomonadota bacterium | reverse complement strand
GTGTACCCCGATACGGAAGAGGATATCGCCATCGAGATCAACGAGGGCGACATCAAGATGGACGTCTATCGGTCGTCGGGTGCGGGTGGGCAGCACGTCAACAAGACGTCGTCGGCGGTGCGGCTCACGCACATCCCGAGCGGCGTCGTGGTGGCGTGCCAGGCCGAGCGGAGTCAGCACAAGAACCGCGACAAGGCGCTCAAGATGCTGAAGGCGCGCCTCTATGACATTGAGGTCAATAAGCGCAACGCCGAGAAGCAGTCGCTCGAGGACACCAAGCAGGACATCAGCTTCGGCAGCCAGATCCGCAACTACGTGATGCAGCCATATCAGCTCGCGAAGGACCTGCGGACGGACCACGAGACGTCGAATGTGAACGCCGGTCTCGATGGCGATTTGGATGGGTTCATCAAGGCATTCTTGCTCGCGCAACCGGGCGTTGGGGGTTAGGCGCGGGCGGCGGCTACGCTCGTAGGGCGGCCGGGGTGACCCATCCCTCTCGGTCGACGGCGGGGCGCGGGTGTTGCGCGATGCGGGTCGGGTCCACGACGAAGTAGTCGGGGGCCAGGCCGCGGCTCTGCAGATCGGGCCATAGGCGCGCGACCGTTTCGAGGCTGATCGTGCCGCGCGCCACCATGTCCGCGGCGCTTCGGAGCAATGAGGGCGGTCGGCGCGCGTAGGTCACCACGAGCTGCTCGGCGACCTCGGCGACGCCGGAGCTGCTAAGGTGGCCGTCCTCGAAGAGGCGCAGGGCCGCCTGGAAGCTGTCGTGGCAGGGAACGACGCGCCCCGAGAAGGCGACGAAGCGGTCCGGGTTCCGGCGCACCTCGAGGTTGATGTAGATGCCGCCGACCATTTCGCGCGCGGGTAGGTCCGCGACCAGTGAGGTGGCATATTCGGCGTCCTCGCGGTGGACTCCGTTCTTGACGAGGGTGGCGGTCAGCGGCTCGCCGCGGAGACGGCCGGCGACGGCGTCCGAATAGATCGCGTAGATGAGGGCATCGGACTCGGAGTCGTCGCCGAAGAGCGTCTCTTCGACCTCGAGCGGTAATTCGCGGCGATTGAGAAAGAGTGCGGCGATCTTGTAGCCGATTTGCTCACGCAATTTGCCAAACTGCGCATGGGTGACGAGCGCGAGTTGGTCCTTGAACGTGATGCCGTCGAACTCGACGCCGTCGAGCAGCATCTTGCGCTCGATGACGGTGCGCAGCTCCTTGGGGCTTGCCGACACGAAGTAGATCGGGTTCATGCGGCTCGCGCCAAATTCGGCGTCGCCGCGGCGCAGGGCGCGGAGCAGCGCGGTCGTGCCGGCGACGTTGCGTTTGTCGACGGCAAACTCGAAGGGGACCGCGAGGAGGCCGCGCAGGCTCTGGATCTCGGTCTGCAGATACGTCTTGTCGATGTCCCAGACGTAGATGCGGCCCTTGAAGTCGGGCGCGTAGCTGCGCTCGTTCGTGCGATCGAGCGGGTAGGCGTACGGTTTTTGGGGGGCACCCCAAAAGCGGCTCACCATCCGCGACTCCGCGCTTGGACCGCCAGCGCGGTCTCGACGACCGAGCCGTCGACGAGGTGCGGCGCGTCGATCGGGACCTCGGTGTGCTCGTAGCGGTTGGCGCGGGCCATGAGCTGCGCGAGGACGTCTTGGGGGCGCTGGTCCTCGAAGAGGATGGCGTGCACGCCGGCGGTGATCGGCATGTCGACGCCGAGGCGCCCGGCGTGCTTGTGCGCGGCGTAGGCGGTGTTGACGCCCTCGGCGACCTTGAACGCGTCGACCTGCGCCTGGGCGAGGGTCTTGCCCTCGGCGAGCTTGCGGCCGAGCGAGTTGTTGCGTGAGAGCGGCGAGGCGCAGGTCGCGACGAGGTCGCCGAGGCCCGCGAGGCCGAGGGCGGTCAGGCGATCGGCCCCGAGGGCTTCGGCAAAGCGCGAGATCTCGGCGAGCCCGCGGGTCAGCAGCATCGCCTGCGCGTTCTGCCCGAGGCGCATTCCGGCGCAGACGCCGGCCGCGATCGCGATGATGTTCTTGAGCGCGCCATGGACCTCGGCGCCGACCAGATCGGGATTGCCGTAGACGCGCATGGTGGGACCGGCGAGGAGCAGGCCGACCTTCTCGACCACCTCTTCGTACGGGCTCGCGATGACGGTCGCCGTCGGTTGGTTGTCCATCACCTCGTCGGCCAGATTTGGGCCCGAGATGGCGCCGACTTTGCGGCAGCAGGTCTCTTCGCGCAGGATCTCCGACATGCGCGTCAGGTGCTCGGCCTCGAAACCCTTGGTCGCAGAGACAAGGATTTGATCGCCCGAGACGTGGGCGCCGAGCTCGAAGGCGACCGCGCGGAAGTTTGCCGACGGGATGGCAACGACGAGCGTCTCGGCGAAACTTGCAGCGTGCTGCAAGTCCGAGGTCGCCACGACCGCGTCGTGAATGCGCTTGCCGGGAAGGTAGCGTGCGTTAGTGTGCGTCTCGTTGATCTCGCGGACGCGCGCCTCGCTGCGCATCCAGAGCGCGACCTTCGCGCCCGAGACCGCCATGAGATGCGCCAGCGCCGTGCCCCAGCTGCCACCGCCGAGCACGCTGACCGTCGCGGCCTTGGCCGTTCTAGGTGCCATCATGCACCTCCTTCGCGAAAGAGCGGCGCGAGCTCCTTCTCGAGCGCATAGCCGCGCAAGCGATTCGAGTAGTAGAGCAGCAGCTTCATGTCGTTCGCGAACAGGCGGTCGCCCTTGCGTACGAGCACCGCGCGCGTGTGATAGCTGGCGAAATGACGCAGCGCCGATTGGATGATCTCCGTCGCGTCGCCGCGCTGGACGGGGCCGCGATCGAGTTTGATCGCGCCAGCCTCGGCCTTGGTCGCGAGCACGCGACAGGTGGCGTGCACGAGCTCGGTGAAGCGGCCGAGCTCGAGCCCGGTGCCGTCATCGCCGCTGCGCAGGAAGCGATAGAGATCGACGGAGCCCCCGCCTCGTGCGGCCGCGCGGGCGCGCAGGACCTCCCAGGCGACGAACGCGACGAGCTGGGTCGAGACTACGACGTTGTGCGCGAGAAAGGCGCGCGCGATCGCCTCGCCGGCTTCTTGCGTGTAGATACGGTCGCGCTGCGGGAGGTGCACGGGCTGGCCGCTGCGATCGGTGACGTAGCGGCGGATGTCGATCACGCGGCCGTGGCGGTCGACCGATTCTCCGGTCGCGGGGTCGACGCGATTGCCGAATGGATCGATCGGCGGAGCGATCTCGACGACGATGCGCGAGTCGAGGCTCAGCAGATTCTGGGTGAATTGCAGGATCTTGCGCGGCAAATAGGACTCGTCGTCGGTGATGATGTAGCGCGACTTTCCCTCGCGCTGCAGGTGGTCCTCGATGAGGGTCTCGGCCTCCAGCGTGAGGTGGTAGTTCAGCGTGCACGGCACGATGTAGATGTTGGGCGAAGAGCGCGCAGCGCTTGCCATCGACGATCTCGGGCGCTGCAGGTTGTTGATGTACGCGCGCAGCCCCGACGACAGAAGCCCGAGCTTGAGCTTCTGCTCGATCCGATTGGACCGCACGCGCGTCCCGGCCGGAAAGAACAGGTTTGGCTGCCCGAGCTCGAGGCTCATCGTCGCGTACTCTTTCAGCACATCCTTATAGAGGGGCGCAGTCTTGAGGCGGTCGACGCGGTAGGCGCCGAGGTTCCGCATGAACAGCGACATCACCGGATTCGAGAAGAGGTTGAGCCCGGCGCCGTACGTGAACGGCGGGAGCCCCATCGCGTAGATGGCCCAGCCGATGACCGGGCTGTCGAGGTTCGAGACGTGCGTCGGGGTCAGGATGAGCGTGCCGTGCTTTTGAACGGCGCGTACGGCTTCGAGGTCGCCCTGGATCTGGATGGTGTCACCGATATCGGGCACGCCGCGCTGGAGGAGGCGCTTGGGGCTCATCGCGTTGAGTAGCATCGGCAGCGCGCGCGGCATGACGCGGGTCGCGAGCTGGTAGAGAGGCGCCGAGAAATTGCCGCGGATTTCGTCGGCGAAACGGCCGATCACCGTTCCAAGAATATCCTTTATTTCTGAGTCATTGGCGTGTCCGAGCCGCGCCTTGACCCCGTCCCAGAACGCCGCGTCTTCGTGTGCGGTCGGGCTCTTCTTGTCGGTCTCGAGTCGCTTCTTTTCGTGATGCAGCGTGTCATTCACGAGGACATCGATCGGCATCCCATCCGGCAAGGCGGCCTGGGTCAGGCACGCCTCGAGCACGCGGCTCTTGACCTCGACCATCGCCGTATCGCGCAGCGCGTTCTGCATCGTCCACCTCGCTTGAGCCCGCCTGGCGCTCCGCTCCAGCAGGTCCGGGGAGTGTACCCCCACACGACAAAACTTGTCGCGTCGCCCGATCGGGCGCAGAACGGCTGGGATCATGACCGAGGCCTGGTACCACGTCGTCGTGCTCGGCACCGATCTGGCGGGCCTCATGCTCGCCGCGCTGGCCGCCCGTCGCGGCTATCGCGTCTGCGTCGTCGGTCACGGCGGCCGGCCGTCGGCGTACAAGCGCGAAGGACACTGGCTGCTGCGCGAGCCCGAGCGTTTCCTCGGGTTCGTGACCTCGCCGGCTGTCCAGCGCGTGTTCGGCGAACTCTCCCTCGGCCACGAGATGAAGAACCGACCGCAGGCGGCCGAGCCCACGCTGCAGGTCGTCATGCCCGCCCCCCACAAGGTCCGGCTCGATCTCAGCGCCGAGCGCCGCAGCTGGGAACGCGACCTCGAGCGCGAGCTCCCCGGGGCGCTGCCCGTGTTCGACGCGTTCGACCGCCGCCTGGCCGCGCTCACGGCCGCCAGCGATCCGGCTTTTCGCGCGGACGCGGGCGGCAAGGGGGCCCAACGCCATCTTCGCGCCGCCGTCGAGAACGAGCTGCGCGAGGCCGATCGCGACCTCGTGCGCGACTACTTCGGCGTCGATCCGCGCTGGCGCGCCGTCGCCCTCGCGCCCCTCATGCACCTGGCGGGCGTCCACACCGAGCCGCTCCATCCCTTTGTCACCGCGCGCCTCTGGACCCACCTGCGCGCCGGCCTCTTCCGCTTGCCGGGCGGCCTCGACGGCCTGAAGGCGATGTTCATCCGCAAGCTGCGCGACCAGTCCGGCGACTACCGCGCCGACGCGTTTGCCGAGGGGCTCGTCTTCCGTCGCGGCAAGGCGATCGCCGTCAATCTCGCCGAGCGCGGCGAGGCGATCGGCTGCGAGGTCGTCGTCGGCAACACCCAACCCTGGCACCTGGCGAACCTCATCGGCGCCCCGAGTGGGCACGACCCGCACGCGCTTCCCGAGCCGGTCGCGTGGCGCATCGTCGTCAATATCGCGGTCGATCCGAAGCTGCTCCCGCGCGGCATGGCGACCGATGTGGTGCTCGTCGGCGAGGGGCGCCCCATCTGGATCGCGCGCCCTGGCGTCGGTCCGCACGCGGGCGGCGATGGCCGTCCCGGGCCCGGCGTGCTGCAAGCCGTCGCGATCATCGATGCGCGTGGTGCGGCACCGACACGCGACGCGATCGAGCGCGCCGTCCTGCGTACGGTCGATGCCGTCCGCGGACTCCTTCCGTGGTTCGACCAGCACCTCAAGGTGATCGACTGTCCGGCGCTTCTTCCGCCCGCCGCCAGCGGTGCGGACGCGGCTGATCACGGCGCGCATGGGATCGACCGCTCGGCGATCGGTTGGATCTACGGCGGTGCGGGCAAGACCGTCCGCGCCACACTCGGCGCGACCGTCCTCGACATCGAGACGTCGCATCGCAACGTGCTCTGGACCAGCGACCAGGCCTATGCGGGTCTCGGCTTCGAGGGCTCGTGCTGGGCCGCGCTGCAGGCCCTGGATCTCGTGGCTGACATGCTGCCGCTGCGCAAGAAACCTTCGATTTTGTGAATGTTATTCACACGCGCGGCACGCGCGGTCAGAGCAGCGAACGACTCGGCGCTCCAAGCAGCCAATGCGCCTCGTTCTCGAGCCACGCCGCCGGCGCCAGATCCGCCATCTGCTCGATGGCCTTCACGATCCCCTCGACCTGCAGCGTGATCGCATCTTCCAAGGCCCGCGCCTGGCCGACCGCCGGCGTGTCGAGCTGGCCGATGACGCGCACCGACACCCCCGGCAGCGCCTCGACCAAGTCGCCCTGGATCTGGCGCCCGAAGCCCGCGAACACGCGATCATTCTGCGCGATGAGGACCTTGCCGGTGCGCTTGGCCGACGCCAGAATCGCCTCGCGATCGTACGGAACGAGCGTCCTGAGATCCCACACCTCGGCCTGGAACCCGCGCCGCTTGCCGACCGCGTTGGCCGCCGCGACCGACTGCCAACCCGCCCAGCCCCACGCGATGATCGTCAGATCGCTGCCGGCCCGCCGCCTGACTGCCTTGCCGAATGGCACGCGGAAGTCGTCGAACGTCGGCGAATCGCCATTCTTGCGCGCCTCGCCGAGCGCCTTCGCGTCCGTCGGCTCGCCCGGCAACGCCGGCCCGACCTTCATGCGGTAGAGGCGCTTGGGCTCGAATTGCAGGACCGGGCCATGGTAGTCGGCGGCCGTCCGCAAGAGCCCATATGCATCGAAGGCCGATGCCGGAATCGTCAGCACCAGCCCCGGCACGTTGCCGTAGAAGCCCTCGCAGCTCATCGAATGATACGCCGCGCCGCCCAGCACCGGATCGACCGGCGTCCGCACCGTCACATTGATCGGCGTCTGCCCGTTCGTCGACCAGTAGACGTTGCCCATGTGCACGAACCAGTGCAGGCAGTTGAGCGTGTAGTCGCCGAACTGCACCTCGGGAAGCAGCGCCAGCTCGCGGTGGAAAGCCGCACCCATGGCCGTCCCGATGATGAGCGGCTCGTTGATCGGCGCGTCGCGCACCTGGCTCGGATATTTGTCGATGAGCTTGTTCGTGACCTTGAAGACGCCGCCGCGATGACCGACGTCCTGGCCCCAGATCGCCGCCTTGCCGCCCGCCAGGATCCGATCGAGCGCCAGGTTCAGCGCCTCGTTGACCTGAATTTGCGTCGTGCCCTTGCCGCTCGTGTCCGGCTCTTTCACCGCCGGAAACGGCGGCCGCGTGTGCTTCCAGTGGTCGCCCGCTTCGGCCGACGGGGCAGGCTCCTGGCGGACCTGCGCCCAGTTCTCGCGGATCCCCTCGAGCGTCCGCTCCATGATGCTCCCGAGGTGATGCACCTCGAAGTAGCTCTTGCGCCGATCGACCTCGCCACGCCTGAAGACCGCCTCCGGCGCGAGCACGCCCTCGGCCGCGAGCCACGTCCCGAACTCGAGCAGCGGGTCGCGCATGTCGTATTCGAACTGCCCGCCCGACGAGCTCGAGTGCCCCATGAGGCGCGGCACTTTCGCGACCATCAGCGCGCTCTTTCCCTCGCGCAAGATGGCCTCGGCGGCCTCCTTGGTGACGCGGTAGGTGTCCAGGAAGTCGAAGCCGTCGCACTCGAAGTAGAGGAGGCCGAACGCCTCGGCGTACTTCTGGAAGTCGCGGATCCCGCGCCCGTCCTCGGGGCGCACGCTGATGGCGACGTCGTTGTTCGTGACCATCGTCAGCATCGGCAACTTCCAGAGGCTCGCGGCCATCGCCGCCTCGTGGAAGTCACTCTCGCCGGCCGTGCCGTCGCCGACGATGCCGACCGCGATGCCGCGTTTCTTCAAGAGCTGTAGCCCGCGCGCGTAGCCGGCCGCCTTCGAGAGCTGCATGCCGACGGGGCTCTGCACCGGCCAGATCCCGAGCGAGGGCCGACAGAGGTGCATCACCATCTGGCGCCCACCCGAGTGGGGGTCGGTGATGCGCGAGAGGGCCTGTCGGAAGTAGTCGAGAGCAAACGACTTTTCGCCGCGGAGCGCCGCCGTCATCGCGGCCAGCGCGTCGCTTCTATAATGAAGGAAGAGCCCCAAGTCGCCCGGCGTCTGCCCCGGCGTCTGCCGAATGACCCTGTGCAACGCCAGCGCGACGGCCGTCCCGTGGACCTCCTCGCCGGGGCCGCCGATCCAGAACTCGACCCCTTCGCCGCGCGTCTTCATCATCATGCAGGTGACGATCTGCGCGCGCGTCGCGAGCGCCACGTCGTACGCCTGGCACAGCTCGGCGACCCCGAGATCGAGCCAACTCTTGAGCTGCGTGTTCATGGGGCCCCCTCTCAGGGTCGCGTAACATACCGCCGCGCGCCACGAAAGGCCCGGTCACCCCGGTGGGCCGAAGTCGCTTGACGGTGGGGCGCTCCGGCCCGAGCATCCGTTCCCGTGAGGCCCTCTCCATTGGCCATGGTCGCGTCCGGCTTGCTCGTGACGGTGGTGCTCGTCGGGGTGCCGCTCGCCTACGTGGGCGCGCGCCTTCCGGGGTTGAGCGGGGTCTTTGCGCTCTTTCCGCTCGCGGCGGTGGCCCTGTGCGTGCTCGGTCCATGGTCCCGCCAGACCGCCTCGCGCGCGGCCGAGGCAGCCCTGCCGCCCCCACTCCGCGCGGCCGCCACGCCGCCGCCGTTCGACGCCTATCCGCCGGCCTGGCTCAGCGTGGGGCTCTTTCCGGCGAGCCATCTGCCGGTGCTCCTCGCCCATCCGAGCCTGGCGGACGTCCGCCTCTACCACGGTCCGGGTGGGTTGGTGGCGCTCCTGGCCGTGGGGGCGGCCTTCGCGTTCTGGCTGCGCGCGACGCGCCCGCGCCTCTTGGCGTCGAAGTCGCCGCGGTCGGAGGCGGCCCCGGCGCTGTCGGCGGTGACCTGGGGCGTCGCCGCGCTGCTCGTGGGCGCGTATCTGGTGCCCGCGCTCAGGCCGCATACAGCGCCCGAGGCCGCGCTGCTCGCGATCGTGCTGGGTGCTCTGACCGTCGTCCTGGTCGTCGGTTGGGGCGGGGCGGCGCGGCTCGACGTGCTGTTCGAGCCCGAGCGGCGCGCGCTTGCGCTGGCCGAGCTCCACGCGGCGGCGCGTCCGACGGGCGCGCGGCTGACGTTCGCGGTGCTCGCGATCGCGATCGGTCTCGGCTTGGCGTTGGCGTGGTATCTTGGAGGACTCGGATGAAGTCGGCGTTCCTCCTCGTGCTTGCGGCGCTGCTCGTCGCGGCCTGCGTCTTCTTCTCGTATCGGGGCAGCGAGCTCCTCACGACCAAGGAATATGTCGGCGGCCTCGTGCACGCGGTGATCGGGCTCGCGCTCGCCAAGGGCGCGATCGAGCTGGCGCGCATCGCCGTTCTGGCGCGCCCGCGTGGCGCGAGTTGATGCTTGCCATCAGCCTCGCTTCTGGGCCTTCGGCCCGAGCGAGGCCTTGGCGAAGAGGCTTGGCGCTCGCCCGCCCGCGTGCTAAGCCGCGCCCCATGCGCAAGCTCGCGATCGCGCTCACGATGATGGTTCTCTCGGGCTTCTCGGGCGCCGGTCTCACCGGTTGCACGGCGGTCGTCGGCGACGCGTGCGAGACCCAGACCGACTGCGGGCGCACGATGTTCTGCGAGCGCTCGCTGCCCGACGGGTACTGCACGCTCAAGGATTGCAGGGTCAGCGGCTGCCCGTCCGAGGGCGTCTGCATCGCCTTCGACGAAGAGACCAGCTGGTGCATGTTCGCGTGCGATGTCGACGGCGATTGCCGCGACGGTTATCGCTGCGTGCGCGACTTCGGCGGCCACGGGTTCTGCAACGACGCGCGCGGCGTCAGCCCGACGGAAGAGTAGACGTCGCTCGCGTGGGCGGCCGTTTCACGGCCTTCGCGAATGCCGAAACCAGGCAAGAATCGTCGCAGCAGGGATCTGCTCGGCGCGCCAGCGGGGATCGAGCCCGAGAGCGGCGAGGTCCTCGAGGCTCACGTCGATCGTGGGCAAGCGCTGCGCGCTCTTCGCGAGCGCGATCGCATTGACGATCGTCTTGCGTCGATGCGCAAACACCTGGCCGACGAAGTCGGTGAACGCCGGGAGTTCGGCGTCCGTGAGCGGCGCGTGCGGCAGCGGCTCCATCAAGATGATGGCGGAGTCGACTTTGGGCGGCGGCGTGAAGGCGCGTGGCGGAACGTTGCGGATGATCCAGGCGCGTGCGCGCAGCGCCGTAAGGATCGAGAGCATGCCGTAGGCGCGCGAGCCGGGACCGGCGACGATGCGCTCGGCGACTTCCCTCTGGAACATCATGACGGCGCGCGCGAACGTCGGCCCGAGCCCGATGAGCTGCCGATAGATAGCGGTCGCGGCGTTGTACGGCAGGTTGCCCACGACGCACGCGCGCGGGCCCGGCAGCAGCGGCCCGAGCGGCGTTTGCGCGGCGTCCCCATGAATGCACTTCACGCGATCGCCGAAGCGCTCGGTGATTTCCGCGAGCGCACGCGGATCCAAGTCGATCGCAATCAGTGGGTTCTCGGCGCTTGCGTGCTGCACGAGAAACGCCGTGAGCGCGCCCTCGCCGGGGCCGATCTCGAGCCCGCCGCTCGCGTGTCCCAGATCCGCGACGGCGGCGATGTCGGCGAGGACCTCGGGGTCGCGAAGGAAGTGTTGGCCGAGCGATTTGTCAGGTCTCATGGGCGGCTTGCATGACTCGCCCGCGGTGGCCGCGATGTCACGTGGATATCGCTGGCAAGCAAGTCGGCGCCGCGGAGGACACCGCGATTGGCCGCGAAATAGGCGGCCGCGAGACCGCCGATCATCGCCGCGTTGTCGGAGCAGAAGCGCGCCGGTGTGATGACGGGAAACACTTGCGCCGCGCTGCAAGCATTCACCAGCTTCTCGCGCAGCCGCTCGTTGCACGCGACGCCACCCGCGATGACGAGCCGCGGGATCCGCCTCTGGCGACACGCCGCGAGGGCCTTGTCGACGAGGATATCGACGATCGCTTCTTGGACGCTGGCGGCGAGATCGGCACGTGTCGCGTCGCTCAGCGCCGAGACGGGGCCCCCGCCGGCGGCGCGCTCGATCAGCAAGCGGGCCGCAGTCTTCAGGCCCGAAAACGAAAAGTCGAGTCCGCGCCCGGCGAGCGGTCGCGGGAGGTCGTACGCGTCGGCGCGCCCGCTCTTTGCGAGCCGATCGATGTAGATCCCGCCGGGGTAGGGGAGCCCCATCAGCTTGGCGATCTTGTCGAACGCCTCGCCGGCCGCGTCATCGAGCGTCTGCCCGAGCAGCACCGTCTGCCCGGGCGCCGCGACCTCGGCGATCGAGGTATGACCACCGCTCACGGCGAGCGCGATATACGGAAAGACCAGCTCCGCAGGCGGCTGCCAGGTCGCATCGATCAGAAACGGTGCGTGCATGTGCGCGTGAATGTGGTCGACCGGGATGAGTGGCAGCCCCCGCGACCACGCGCACGCCTTCGCGTATTGCAGGCCCACCAAGAGGCAGCCGGCGAGCCCAGGACCCGACGTGACGGCGATGCCGTCGATCGCCTCCAGGCCGCGACCTGCCTGGGCGAGCGCCTCGGCGACCACCGGCGCGAGGGCCACGAGGTGGTTGCGGGAGGCGAGCTCGGGCACCACCCCGCCGAAGCGCGCGTGGATCGGGATCTGGCTCGTCACCGCGTTCGACAGCACGTGCCCGTCGAGGGTGACGACGGCCGCCGCGGTCTCGTCGCACGAGCTTTCGATCGCGAGCAACGCGCGCGTTCCGGTCATGGATTCGACGACGGCGACTTCGGGCCCGCCATGAGGCGCGCGAGCTTCTCAGAAAGCGGCCGCGACGCGCCGGCGTTCTGCGCCTTGACGAAGGCCTCGACGGCCCGCTCTTTCTCGCCGCGCTCGGCGCGCACGATCCCGAGCCACGCCCACACGCGCGGGTCGCCGGCGAAGCGCTCGGCGAGTGTCGCGAGCAGCGCCTGTGCCTCGATCCACCGGTGGTCCTCGATGTGGATCCGCGCGAGTGCCGCCAGCACCGTCGCGTCCGGGCTCGGGTCCGCCGCAAGCGCGATGAGCGCCCGACGCGCCTCCTCACGTTTGCCAGCGTCGAGGTCGCGCAGCGCCTGCCCGAGCCGCAGTTCGCCGTCGGGCGCCGCGCCGCCGCCACCGCCCTTGGTCGCGAGCTGCCACGCGACGAAGACCGTGAACGCCAGCGCCGCGGCGGCCATCACGATGAGCCGCGTCCGCCCGGACCAGCCACGCGCGAGCGTCGTCACCTCGGCGGGATCCTCCGCGCGACCCGAGCCGCGGCCCCGAGCGCGTGCGTCGTCGCGCGCGTGGTCCGCGCGGTCGTCGCGCCTGCGCGCGTCGAGCTGGTCGTCGCGCTCGTCCTCGTCGTCGGGCGCGTCGGCCGCCCGAGCTCGCGCCGGAGGGGGCAACGTCGCGACCGCGTCCTGCGGCTTCGCGCTCGACGTGACGACGCTCATGCGCTGCGAGTGCGTCCGCTTGAGACCGAAGCCCGGGGCGGTCTGGCGCCGCGGAACCGGTCCCGTCGGCGTCGTGTGCGCGGTCGGGGGCGGTCCGGGCTGCCGTCGGGCGTGTTGCTTCTGGTCGGTCGGAATGTCGTCGAAGATCGTCTCGCGTGCGTCGCCTGCGTCGCTCGCCGCCATGGGTGGCGACACCGGCGCGGGGGCCGCCTTGGGTGCGGTCGGGGGATCGCGCCGCACCACGCGCGGCAGCTCGTGCGCCGCGGAGTCGATCTGCGCGGCGGGGCGCACCGGTTGGAACGAGCGCGACGGGGTGAACGCGGCGGCGGCCTGCGGGGACATAGGCGGCTGCGCGTACGCGGGCGCGGCTGGGACCGGAACCACGGGCGCGTAGGTCGGAACGCTTGGCGGGGGCGAATGCTGCGACGGGCCCGTCGGATACGCGAACTGCCCGGGCGGGGCGGTCGGGAGGGGAGCGCGCTCGAGCCCGCGTGGCTTCGGCGGGGCCGCCGCGCGACCGAGCGCCTCGGCAGCCAGCGTCGCCAGATCCATGCGCACCACGTCGTCGCGCCGCAGCTCGTCGGCGTCGCTCGGGAGCGGCAGCAGCACGAACACGCCCGTGGTCGCCCGCAGCGCGCTGATGGCGGCGGTGCGGCCGGTCGTGGTCGCCGTCTCGGCGTCGATGACGTCGCCCTGGCGCACGACGACGACCGCCCAATCGCCCTCGATCGGCACGTGGAGGCGCGCGTTCAGCCGATGGCGCAGGCACAGCTCGAGCACCTTGAGCGGCGGCATCACCGTGAGGTCGCCGCCGATCGCGCCATCGGGCACCGGCATCCCGAGGTCGCGCGGGCGACGCATCCCGGGCGCGCGTTGCTTGACGCGCTCGGCGAGTGCGCGCGCATCGAGCGGCTTGGTGAGGACGTCGACGACGCCGTGGCGCAGGGCCTCGAGCTCGAGCTCGGCGTCGAGCGCGCGATCGGCGAACGCGACGATGTCGAACTTGCACGTGTCCTCGGCCGCGCGCAGGACGGCGAAGAGCTCGCGCGCGTCGAAGCCGCGGCTGGTCAAGTCCACCAAGAGCACGTCTGGCGCGGCCCAGGCGAGCGCATCGCGCATCTCGTCGAGGCTCGTCATGAGCATGACGATGAGCCCCTCGCGCCGCAGGTGGAACGCGAGCATGCCCCCCTCGACGCGGTCCTCGTCGAGGACGAGAACCCTCACTCCGTTGGCCGTCGGGGCGGCGCCGCGTTCGTTGCCCATGGGATCTCCGTACACACGCGCGGCCAGGGGGGTGAGGCACGGTTCGTCGCGAAGACGAACGGCCAGCAGACCGACGTGCGATGATCGCGACGCAGACCGCCCCACGTCAAGCGCTGGAGCGTTCCCAAAACGAAACGCCGCGCGGCGCACGGGGCGCTTGACCGTCCCAAAGGGCGCTGGTACGGTGCCGCCGCTGAATGGTAGTTCATTCACGCTCCAACGCCACGCCCCAAGCCACCCCGAGCACTGACGCCCCGTGCACCGCCGGGGGGATGTAACAGACGACGCGATGAGTGCCCCCCCTCCGGACAAGCGCCGCCGCATCATCGATGCCGCCGTGTCGGTGTTCGCGCAGCACGGCTTCTACACCGCCAAGGTCTCCGAGATCGCGCGCGAGGCGGGTGTTGCCGACGGCACCATCTACCTCTACTTCAAGAACAAAGAGGACATCCTCATCCAGGTCTTCATCGACGCGATGGACGAGATCCTGCGTCGCCAGGAAGCCGCCCTCGCCGACATCGTCGACCCGGCCGAGCGCCTGCGCGTGTTCATCCGCGTGCACTTCGACGCGGTCGCCGAGAGCCGCGCGATGGCCGAGGTCATCACGGTCGAGCTGCGCCAGAGCTCGAAGTTCATGCGCAACACCGACATGAAGCAGTTCGGGCATTACCTCGCGATCATCGCGCGCATCCTCGACGACGGCATGCGCGAAGGCGTCTTCACGCCGGGGCGCGACGCGCGTCCGATCGCGCGCGCCATCTTCGGCGCCATCGACGAGCTCGCGCTCGAGTGGGCGATGCGCCATCGCGGCATGCCCCCGGCTGAGGCCTGCAAGGCCGCAACGGATCTCTTTCTTTCGGGGCTGCTGGCGCGTCCGAGCGTCGCGGCCCCCGGCCCGAGTATCGAACTGCAAGGAGAACCACGATGAAAGTGCTGGTCGCGTTCAAGCGCGTGATCGATCCCGACGCGCGCATCAAGCTCAAGGCCGACAAGTCGGCCGTCGACGTGTCCTCGGTCGAATACAAGGCGAACCCGTTTTGCGAGAACGCCCTCGAAGAGGCCATCCGCCTCGGCGAAGCGCACTCGGCCGAGGTCGTGTTGGTGACGCTCGGCGACGAGGAGACCACCCAGCAGATCCGCGCCGGCCTCGCCATGGGTGCCGCGCGCGCGATTCGCGTCGACATCGGCGACGAGGCGCTCGATTCGGATCTGGCGGCGCGCATCCTCGCGGAAATCTGGAAGCGCGAAAAGCCCGACATCTTCTTCTTTGGCAAGCAGGCCGTCGACGGCGACAACAACCAGGTCGGGCAGCTCACGGCGGCCTATCTCGGGCTCCCGCAGGCCTGTTTCGCGTCCAAGGTCGTGGTCGACGCGGCCGCCAACGAGGCCGTCGTGACGCGCGAAGTGGACGGCGGGCTCGAGACGATCGCGGTGAAGATGCCCTGCGTCGTGACGGCCGATCTGCGCCTCAACACGCCGCGCTACGCGAAGCTCCCGGACATCATGAAGGCCCGCAAGAAGACGATCGACGAGCTCGATCTGAAGGAGCTGGGCGTCACCGACACGGCCCTCAAGGTCGAGGTCGTCGCGCTCGAGGAGCCGCCCAAGCGCAAGGCCGGTGTGAAGGTCGAGTCGGTCGACCAGCTGATCGAAAAACTCAAGACCGAGGCCCGGGTTCTCTGATTCGCCGGGGCCGCCGCGCGGTGGCCCGCGAACCAGACCCGCTCAAAAGGAGTAGAGATTCATGGCTACGATCCTCGTTCTCGCCGAGCAGCAAGCCGGCCATCTGAAGCGCAGCACCCTCGCCGCGATCACCGCCGCCCGCCAGCTCGCCGGCAAAGTCGGCGGCGGCTTCGACATCGTCGCGATCGGCCACGAGCTCGCCGCCGTCGGCGATGCCCTCCAGGGCTACGGCGCGGGCACGATCCACCTGGTCGACGCCCCGGCCTATGCGAATTACCTTGCGCAGCCTTACCAGGCGGCCGTCGTCGCGGCCGCACAGAAAGCGGGCGCGAGCTATGTCGTCGGCCCTGCGGCCAGCTTTGGCAAAGACGTCCTGCCGCGTGTGGCGGCGACGCTCGGCGCCGGCATGGTCGCCGACTGCACGGCCGTCGTGACCGACCAGGCCGAGGTCCGCTACAAGCGCCCGATGTACGCCGGCAACGTCATCGCGACCGTGCGCGTGACGACCCCGAAGGTCGTCGTCGGCGTGCGTGTCTCGGAGTTCGACGCGGCCGAGAAGTCGGGTGGGGCCTCGAAGGTCGAGGCGCTCGCGGTCGATGCGGGCACGGCGCCGGCACGTTTTGTCGGCTATCAAATGACCGAGTCGGCGCGCCCCGAGCTGACCGAGGCCTCGGTCGTCGTGACGGGCGGCCGCGGGCTGAAGGACGGCCCGACGTTCTGGGCGATGATGAACCCGTTGGCCGATGCCTTCGGCGCGGCGATCGGCGC
>SXIE01000315.1 GCA_005772945.1 Pseudomonadota bacterium | reverse complement strand
GGGCCGGAGCGGGCGCGCGCGGCGCTGCTCGGCGCGTCGGTGGCGCTCGCGCGCGGTGCGTATGGCGAGGCCGAGGCGCACGCAATGCTGGCGCTGGCCGATGGCGGCGTTCGGGCCGCGGCGCTCGAGCTCCACGCGCGGGCCCTGCGCCTCCAGCAGAAGCCAACGGCGGAGGTGGGCCGCAGCGCGCGCGATGCGGGTTGGACGCTCTTGCGCCGGGCGCTCGATCCGGCCGCCGATCTCGGCCTGCCGCTCGCCGAGGTCCGTCCGATCATCCTCGCGGCGCTCGCGCATCCAAGTGTGGGCGAGGCGGCCGAGACGTTGCGCGACGAGCGCTTCGTGCGCGTCCTCCCCGACGGCGCGCAGATCATACGTACACATACGATCATGCGCGTGCACTCGCCCCAGGCGGTCGGGACGCTCGGCGAGCTGGCGCTGCCCGAGGGTTCTGAGCTGCTCGTCGCGCGCACGTGGAAGGTGGGCGCCGTCAAAGCGACGCCTCGCGGGCAGCCCGGCAAGGGCCCTGACGGGCCACGCCGGGCCTTCGCGACCGAGCCTTCGCGAACGAGCATCAGGCCGCTCGAGCCCGAGGACATCGGCGGCAAGACGACGATCTCATTTCCGGCGCTCTCCGGCGGCGATGTCATCGAGTGGGCCTACTTCAGCTACGTCCCGCCCGAGGCGCGCGTCGCGCCCGGCTGGACCCTGACCCACACGTTCGACGCCGAGAGCGGGCCGGTCGCCGAGGCGCGGCTCGTCCTCTCGCTCACGCCCGAGGCCGCCCGCCGGGCGCCGCCGAGCTTCTTCGCCGATGCGCGCCTCGCGCCCGCGGCGCAACCCGATGCGCACACGTGGATCTTCGTGGCGCGGCAGCTTGCGCGCTATGTGCCGGAGGCGCTCGACCCGCGGCCCGACCTGCGCGCCTTGGTGCTACATGCCTGGGCGGGCGTCAGCGAGCGGGCGTGGGGCGAGGCGGCGCGGGCCGAGCTGACGCCGCTCGCGCTCGTGACGCCGGCGGTGCGCGCGTTCGTCGCCGAGGCGCTGCGCGGGACGGCCGCCGAGTCGGACACGGCCCGCCTCGAGGCGTTGCAGCGGCATCTGGATCGGCGTGTCACGCCCGAGGACGTTCCGCTGCTCGCGTCGAACGCGTCGCACGTCGCGGTGCTCGGGCGCGGCGAGCGGGCGCTGCTCTTCTGGTCGGCCTGCCGCGCGCTCGGGCTGCCATGCGAGCTGGTGTTGGCGCGGCCGCTTTCGGACGGGCCGCCGCCGCCCGCGCCGCCCGACGGATGGCCCGATCCCGAGGGCTTTTCGTATCCGCTCGTGCGCGCCCTCGCCGACGACCAGGCGCGTTGGTTCGATCCGGGGGCGCGCTTCCAGCCGTTCGCGACGCTGCTCCCGAACCTCGAAGGGGTCGACGCGTTGGCGCTCGGCGCGGACGGGGTCGCGGCGGTGCGGACGCCGATCCGAACGCCGTGTCCGATCGGAGCGGTGGGCGGAGCGGTGGGTGCGGCCGACGCCCCCTGCGCCACCCGGAACGGTCTGCGCGAGACCGAGCTCACGCTCACCGTCGAGGCCGACGGCAAGCGCTTCACCGCGATCGGCAGCGAGCGGCTGACCGGCCTCTACGGCGCCGCGTGGCGCACGAGCCTCATCGCGCTGAGCCCGGTCGAGCGCGAGCAGACGCTCGTGCACATCGTGCAGACGCGGCTCCCGGATGTGACGCTGCCGCAGATTCAGATCGAGGGGCTCGAGGATCCGACGGCGCCGCTCATCTGGCGGTTTCAGGCCCGCGGCACCGCCCCCATGGCCCGGCGCCGGGCGCGCATCCTCGTCGGACTCGCGCCCGAGGGCATCGCGCGCGCGACGATCGTCCTGGCCGAGCGCACGACGCCGCTCTTCGTCAATCGCTCGGTCGACAGCGTGACGACGCTGGTCGTGACGCTGCCGAGCGGCCTCCAGTTCGCGCCGCCCCCGGCCGACGTGCAGGTCGCGCATCCGTCGCTCGGGTTCGAGCGCCTCGCGACCCTTGCGGTCAGCCCGGCCACGGGCGGTCAGCGCACGCTGCGAATTGTGAAACGCCTTCACGTTCGCCCGGCGATCATCGCGCCGGCCGATTACGGCGCCTGGATCCGCGCCGCCATTCCGGCCGATCGGGGCGAGGTCGTCGAGCTCGGCTGGGGCATCGGGCTCGAGCCGTGATCGAGGTCGGCCCGAACTGTGGCCCGAACTGTGGTAGTAAGCCGAGCGTGATGCCCACCTCGCACGACCCCATGCGCCGTTCGCGTTCGAATCTCTGCGTGCTCACCGCCGCGCTGGCCGCGAGCCTCATCTCGCTCGCCGGCTGTCCGAGCGGTCTCGCGGTGCGCGACGACCTCGCGTTCGCACCCGATCCGGTCGCCGCCCTGGCCGCCTATCGCGACGCCCTCGGCACCGGCCGCCTCGCCGACGCCTTCGCCTTCATTCACCCCGAGGCGCGCGAAGGCCTCGACCTCGCCGGCTTCTCGGCGCTCTATGCGCGCCACAAGGACGCGCTCCTCACCCAGGCCGACGCGCTCCTCGAGCGTGCGTGCGCCGCCAAACCCGCGCAGCGCGCGCGCGTTCGCACGAACCAGGGCGAGGTCGAGCTCGAGCGAACGCCCGAGGGTTGGCGTCTTCTCACGCCGGTCGGGCCCGCTGTCCCCGCGCAACCAGACGCCGACGCCGCCGTCCCCGAGGCGCCGCACGCCCCCTAAGCGGCTTGCGCCGATCACGCGGCATGCTATGGTCGGCGGGCCTGAGCACGCGCCTTCGGAAGGGGAATCGGTGACCACCACAACGGCCAAGAACGCGCTCGATCCCGCGCAGCGCTATCAGGTTTTGAAGAAGCTCGACGCGGGGGGGATGGCCGAGATCTTCCTGGCCAAGGCGCTCTCCATCCAAGGGATGGAGAAGTTCGTCGCCATCAAGCGCGTCCTCCCGTCGTTGACCAAAAACGCCAAGTTTATCGAGATGTTCCTGGATGAGGCCCGCCTCTCGCTCGGCCTCACGCACGCGAACATCGTGCAGGTCTTCGATGTCGCGCAGTCGGGCGGCACCTACTTCATCGTGATGGAGTACGTGGACGGCTTCAACGTCCGCCATATCTTCCAGCGCGCCTCCGAGATCGGTCACCGCATCCCCGTCGCGCTCGCCTGTTATATCGTGAGCGAGGTGTGCAAGGGCCTCGAGCACGCGCACACCAAGCGCGATCAAGAGGGCAAGCACCTGCGCATCGTGCATCGCGATCTGTCGCCGCCGAATATCCTCGTGTCGCGTTCGGGCGAGGTGAAGATCACCGACTTCGGGCTCGCCAAGGCGACCTCGCAGCTCTCGAAAACCGACCCCGGCGTGGTCAAGGGCAAGTACAGCTACCTGTCGCCCGAGGTGACCGAGGGTAAGCCCGCCGACCATCGCACCGACATCTTCGCGGTCGGGACCGTGCTCTGGGAGCTGCTGAGCAACCGGCGCCTCTTCTACGGCAAGACCGACGTCGAGACCGTCGACATGGTGCGCAAGGCGGAGATCCCGCCGCTGTCGAAGTTCCACGAGGAGATCGGGCCCGAGCTCGAGCAGCTGATCGGACGCGCCCTCGCGCGCGACCCGAAGAAGCGCTTCACCTCGGCGCGCGAATTCGGCGAGGCGCTGTCGGATTATTTGGCGCGCAAGGCGCTGAAGGCGACCAGCTTCGACCTCGCGCAGCTGGTCGACCGCCTCTTCGGGGCGCCCGGGGTCGGGGGCGTTCAGGCCGAGCTCGCGAGCCAGCGGCAGGTGCGCATCGCGGCGCTGGTCGACGAGGAGATCGCGAACCTGTCGATGCTCGGCTTCTCGCCCGAGGTGCGCAACCTCCAGGGCAGCCAGCCGCTCGACGTCACGACGCTGGCGCTCCAGAGCCTCAATCGCCCGCGCTTCGATCTGTCGGCGGTGTGGAACAGGTCGGGGGCGCCGCGTGCGGTCGTGCCGGACTCCAAGGAGCGGGCGCCGGCCTTGCGCGCGATGGAGGACGCGCAGGGGCTGCCGGATATCGTGCGCATGCTCGAGGGGTCGTCGATGGGGACGATCACCGAGCTCGAGGGAGATTCGAGGGCGCCCGTGAGCGCGCTGCTCCCCGCCGGGACGCTGACGCAGAAGAAGTCGAAGCTGTGGATTTGGCTGTGGCTGACGCTCGTGCTCGTCGTCGTCGGCGCCACGACCACCGTGCTCGTCATCGTTCTGGGCGGCGAGTAAGGCACGGCGCCGCGGCGGCGCATTCGTCGCGCGCGAAAAAAACTCGACGAAGGCGTGCGGCACTCGGAATAGACTCTCGGCTAACCGAGGAGTCTGGGCCTATCGTGGGTCCTCGAGGAGTGGGCATGGGGCTGTCTCTCGCGCGCGCAGCGTGCCATGGCGTCGGGCGCCCGCTCGCCGGGCTCGCGCTGCGCGCCCCGCTCGCGACCTGCGTCGCGCTGGCGGTGGCGTTGGTCGCCGGGCGCGCCCAGGCCCAGGACGTCGTCGGTCCCGGCACGACGACGACCACCGACGCGATGGACGGACCGGAGGGCGTGGTGCCGAGCGACGAGGTCGTCGCGACCGACACCGGCCCTGGCGATCCGTGTGCCACCGTCACGTGCCCCGACCCGGACCTGAGCGACTGCATCACCTACACCTGCCAGAACGGCGCTTGCACCGCGGTCCCGGTCGCGAGCGACGTCGCGCTGGGCGCGGCCCGTGTCGCGTGCCAGCCCGCCGATCCGTGTGCCGCCGAAGGCGCCTGCGCGCCCGACGGTAGCTGCATGCCGACCGCCTTCGTCGACTGCAGCGACGGCGACGCGTGCACCTTCGACAGCTGCTTCGGGGGCACCTGCGAGCACGTCCTCATGCCGTGCGATGACGGCCTCGACTGCACGACCGACACTTGCATCGCCGGACAATGTTCGTTCACCCCGACCCCGGCCTGCGGCGGCGGCTGCGTGCCGGCCGACTGCGCCGACGGCGACCCCTGCACCGGCGACTAGTGCGCCGACGGGCTCTGCCGCCACGTGCCCGTCTCGTGCGAGGACGGCGATGCGTGCACGGCCGATATGTGCACGCCGTCCGGGTGCGTGAACATGCCGATGCAGTGCGCGAGCGCCAATCCCTGCGTCGATCAGGTCTGCGACGGCGGCGTGTGCCGGGACGTGTTCGCGGCCGCGGCGTGCGACGACGGCGACGCGTGTACCGACGATGGCTGTGACCCGCTCGGAGGATGTCAGCATGCGCCGCGGGTCTGCGACGACGGGGACGCCTGCACGAGCGACGCGTGCGTCGGCGGCGCGTGCGTGGCCTTCCCGAGCGCCGCGTCGTGCGACGACGGGGACGCCTGCACGCGTGACGACCAGTGTTTGGCGGGTCTGTGTATGCCGGGGGCGGCCAAGATCTGCGACGACGGCACGGCCTGCACGGCCGACGCGTGCGACCCGGCGACGGGGCAATGCACCTACCCGCGTGCCGCAGGGGCCTGCGCGCTGTGCGCGGTGCCCGGCGGCGACGCGGAGCGCTTCAGCGCCAGCCTCGATCTATCGGTGCCCCTCGGGGTCGACTGCCCGCTGGTCGGCGGGCGCGCGGGCGTCGTCCTCGGCGCGCGCGGGGCCCTCGAAGGCGAGCGTCAGGGCTGTCCAGCATGCCGCGCCGTCGTGAACGGCGAGGTGGCGTTGAGCGCCGAGGTGACCCTCTGTCAGGGGGCCGCCTTCAGTGTCACGGCCAGCGGGAAGTTTGCAGCGACGCGCAACTATGGCACCACCTGCGACACGGATTCGTGCCTGCTCGCCTGCGGTGCCGCGTTCTGCGAGAGCGAGCGCTTCACCGGCTTCGCGGGTCTCGGGGTCTCGCGTTTCCTCGGCTTCCAGCGGCGTTGGCGCGCGGGAGGCGCGACATCCACATGGGGCGAGCGCGCGGCGCTCGAGGTGGGCGTGCGCTGCGGGGTCGCGGTGGGCGGCGAGGTTCGCGCCGAGGCGCGCCAGGTGGCGACCGTGGACGGCGGGGTCGGGGGGAGCTGCGAAGACTGCGCGACCAGCGAGGGTGCGTTGGTCGCAGGGGTCGAGGGCACAGGCGGCTGCGCGGTCGATCTGCGCGCCGGGCGCTGGACGACGACGCTCGCATGCCCCGGGTGTGCGTGGCTCGGGGTCGAGGCGGAGCTGCAGAGCGGCGAGCGCGAAGGGGCGTGCGGGGGCGCGACGCCGTCGGCGACCTCCGCGCCAGGGGCGACGAGCGACGCGACGGTGACGACGCCGTGCCTGACGGTCGGGCTCGGGTGGTATGCGGTCGCGGCCGCGTGCGAGGCGACGCTCGCGGGGTCGTGCGATGCCGCAGGTTGCGACACTGACGCGGCCGTCGCGCGCTGCACCGTGCTCGGAGGTGCCTGTGAGTGACCTCGTCCGACGCGCGGTGGTCGCGGGGCTCGCGATACTTGCATCGTGCGGCAACGATGCGACCAGCGGCCAGCATACCGAGGATGCGGTCGGTGACGCCGTCGCCGAGACTGCGACCGGCGTGCTGGACGCCCAAGATGGGGCCGCGGATGGCGCCGCGGACATAGGCGCCGCGGACGCTCCCGAGCGCGAGGCGACCAGCCCCGAGACGCAGACCCCGTTCAAGGTCGTGCGCGCGTTCCGCTGTCGTCCCGCTGCGGTCAGCGCTCTCGCCGACATCGCCGAGGTCGACGGCCAGAAGGGTGCAACCGTCGCCATCACGCCCGTCGATAGCGAGTGCCACTACGATCTGGTCTACCGCGCGGCGCCCGACGCGACGCCGGTCGTGCTCTCGCGCGCCGCGGGCGGGTTCCTCTGGGCCATCGCGGGCAGGGCCCCGAGCGGGCGCGTCGTCGCGTGCGCCTCCGACATCCAGCATCGCGCCGATTCCGGCGGCGTGGCCGCGACCGGCGAGCTCGCGCGCACGATCGATTCCGTCCGCCTTTCGTGCGCCGCGCGCGCCGACGACGGCCACTGGGGACCCTTCACGACGCTGGTCGACACCGACGGCACGTATGCGGCGTGGGCGCTCGGCCTCGAACAAAGCGACGCGCGCGCGGACGGCTTTCGCGTCGCCTGGGTGCGCGACGTGTCGTTCCAGTTCCTGAGCCTGACGGACGTGGGTCGCCCGAGCACGGACGGCGTGTGGACGACCGATTTCGTCGCGCACGCCGACGGCACGTTGGGGATCGGCGCGTCGCGGCGCGTCGGCGCCATCATGGGCGGCGTCGAGGGCAGCGAGGGCGGCGCGTGGCTCCCGACGGCGAGCGAAAAAACGGCGCTCGGGGATGCGATCGACTTCGGCGACGGCGCGTGCGGCGGGCCCGCGGGATGCGCGCTGCCGGGGGCGACGCCCTGACGGGTTCAGAAGTAATACATCAGCGACAGCGTGGCGATGACGCTGCCGGCACCGAAGCCGAGCCCGGTGGAGCCCGCCGGGGCGCTCGAGCCGGCGCCCGTGCCGCGGAATTGGGCGCCGCTCTTGGGGACGAAGTCCAAGAGGATTCCGGTCGAGGCGCCGAGGCTGAAGCTGTCGGCGAGCCAGACCTCGAGGGCCAGCGGGATCTCGATCGACACGTCGACGACCGCGTCGGTGGCCGTCGGGTTGAGGAGCTTGAGGGCGTCGAGCTCGCGGTAGGCGAGCGCGAGTCGGAACCCGATCGACAGGTTCGCGTGCAGCGAGCGCGCGAAGTGGAAGGCGATCCCGGTCGAGCCCTGGAAGCCCGCGGACACCTCGGTCTTGCCGTCCTTGGGGACGAAGGCGAGGTCGATCCCGGTGAGCAGGTCGAGGCGCAGGGCGTTGCTGACGAAGTAGCGGATCCCGAGCCCGCTCACGCCGCCGAGCGACTGCTCGAGCCCGATCCCGAAGCGTCCGTCCATGTCCTTGGCGTGCGCACGGGGAGCGGCTCCGGTGAAGATCGCCGCGCACGTGCTGATCGCGACAGCGAGCCGGGTGAGCGCCCCGCGCGTCGTGCGGGACGTCCCTTGAATCTGGCGCATCGGGCCACTCCTCGTCCGTTTCCGAGCCGCATGAGAAACGATCTCGCGAGACCTGTCGACAGCGCCGACGCGCAACGGTAAGGAACGCGCGCGCCGCATGCAGCGCCGCTGGGAGACATGGGTTGAAATTCTTCATCGACAGCGCCGACATCGCCGAAATCAAGGAAGCCATCGACCTCGGGCTCTGCGACGGCGTGACGACCAATCCCTCGCTCGTCGCCAAGACCGGTCGCCCGTTCGAGGCGGTCATCCGCGACATTCTCGCGATCGTGGTGGGCCCCGTGTCGCTCGAAGTGACCGCGATCGACTACGCCGGCATGATGAGCGAGGCCAAGCGCCTGGCGGCCTACGGCGATCAGGTCGTCGTCAAGCTGCCGCTGACGCGCGAGGGACTGAAGGCGACCAAGAGCTGCTTCGACCTCGGCATCGCGACGAACGTCACGCTGTGCTTCTCGCCGACCCAGGCGCTGCTCGCCGCCAAAGCGGGCGCGACCTACATCAGCCCCTTCGTCGGGCGCCTCGACGACGTGAGCTCGGACGGCATGCGCCTGGTCGAGGACATCCTCACGATCTATCGCAACTACGAGCTCGAGACGCAGGTCCTGGCCGCTTCGCTGCGGCATCCGCAGCACGTGCTCGAGTCGGCGCTCGCGGGCGCACATGTCGGCACGATGCCGGTCAGCGTCATCCGCCAGCTGTTCAATCACCCGCTCACCGATCTCGGGCTCGCGCGCTTCCTCGAGGATTGGAAGAAGGTCCCGGCGACCTGAGTGAGGCGGCGCCGATGCTCCTCGGGAATCGCTCACGGCGCGTGTGGCGGGCCGCGTGTACGGCGCTCGCGCTCGCCGTGGCGATCGGCTCGGCGTCCGCGAAGGCGACACCACCTCCGCCGTGGGGGGCGCGCTGCGAGGCCCGGATCCGCGCGCTCCTCCCGCGCCTCGCGCCGCTCGGCAAAGCGACCCTCGTCACGAAGGCGGGCGTGGTCGCGGGGCCGCTCGGCGGGCGCGACCGTTTCGGCACCGTCACGCTGAAGGTCGCGCGGAAAGCGGGCGGGACGTGGGTCGCGTCGGTCGGCGACGACCACTCGGGCCGTCGCCATCGCGATCCGGTCGGGCTCCACGAGAAGCGCTACGAGGTCTGGCACTCGGCGCATGACGACGCGCTCGATGGGGATCCGACGCCCGGCGAGGTCCGCGACGAGCTCCATCACCGCGTCGCGGTCGGCGTTCTGAGGGCTGAGGTGCGCGGGGCGCGCGGGACCACCGCGACCCCATCAGAGGCGGACTTGGGGGCCTTCCAGGCGGCGGTGACGCCCGCGCTCGAGGCGTGCCTCGCGGACGTTTTGCCGCTCGAGGGCGACCCGAGTCTCGGGTGGACGACCGAGTGTCTCGCCATGCTCGGCGGCGGGTACGTCTTCGCCGCCGCGCTCGCGCCACGCCTCGCGGGCGGTCGCTGTCGGCGTGCTCCCTACGAGGCGGCGTGCGGTCGGCTCGATGGGCGGCCGACCTTCAATGCGCTGCTGCTCCTCGGCGGCAGTCCCGCGGATGCGCGCGCGACCTGGACGTCGGACGCGCGCGACGCGCAGCGCCTGCGGCTCGGGGACAGCGCGATGATCTGGGCGCACCAAGCCAGCGACGCCGAGTGGTCGGCGCTCCGCACGGCCTTCGAAGCCCCGCTCGCGGCGTGCGTCGCGCGTGCGTGGTCGGCGCGCACGCGCTGAGCCGCGCGAGGCGTCCGCAAGCGATCGGCTTCCCGGATCGGCGAGCGCCCGACGAGAAGCGCATCGGCGATCGCCGCCACCGCCACGTTGGGACGTCAGCGTGGCGCCCGAGCGCCGCCCGCACTCGGGCCGGTCCGCGCGTCCGACACGCGCGTCGGCAAGCGCTCCGCTCGGCGCCCGAGCATCACGAAGACGGGGCCGCGGAAGGTCGCGAGTTCCACCTGTTGCCGGGCGAGCTGAGCGCGCAGCTTCTCCAGTTCGCCGTTTGCGGCGTCGCGGCGCACGTGTGCCGACGCGAGTTCCACGGCTGGGGCCGCGAGCTTGCGCTCGATGATCCGGAGGAGCGTGGCGCTCGAAGAGGCGCGCGATGCGAGCTCGCTGCGCAGACTCTCGAGGTGTCGACCGGTGTCGGGTGCACGCCCTGGTTGCGCCAGGATCGCGTCCTCCGAAAAGGCAAGCACCCGCTCGAACAGCGCGCTCTCCGCGGTGAGCGCTCGTTCCAGCTCTGCCTGCGCCTCGCGCACCTCCTGATCGCGGCGCGCAATTTCCGCGCGCAGTTCCTCGGCCGTCGCGTCGAGCCCCTGTAGCATGCGCATGGTCGCTCCCGCCCGGGTGCCGCGCAGCGCGTCAGCGAGCTGGCGGTTGTTCTTCAGTAGCGTCAGAGGCCCGTTCCGGCGATCCAGCGTGCCGCCGAGCTTACGGCCGAGGTCGGCCACGCGGTTTTCGGGTGTTGCGGCGCCACTCGGATCGCGCAGCGTCTCCGCCGCCTGGCGCTGCAGCGCCGGCGTCAGCGCTCCCCAGCCGCTCCTGAGCAGCGCGGTGCGCTGAATCAACGCACGGCGAGTCGTCTCCAAGGCCGCAAGTTCCCGGTCGAGCTCGGCTTGTTCGGGGCCCACGTCCGCGCTCGGCGGGTGCAGCAGGACCTCCGCGGCGCGGGACTCCATCCCCCGCATGCTCTCGATACCGCGCTGCGTTTCCTCGATTCCGGTCTCCAGCTGATGGCGCTCCCAGAGCGTGACGTCGCAGTGGAACCGCGGAACATCGACCGTGAGGTGCAGGCGCCTGCCCGACGCGAGCGTCACGACGAAGGCGCAGGCGTTGAAGGCCGTAGGCGCCGAGAGCGGTGCGACTCGGATGGTGAGGGCCCGCTGCGAGGGCGCGGCCGAGGCCGTGGCGTCCTTGTCGGGACCGCCCGCGAGCGCGAGCGCGCTGACGGCGCGTAGCTCCTCGAGCGTGATTCCAGCGCCGCGCATGCCCGCCAGCATCGCCGTGAAGGGCACGCTGACCTCGCAACTGAACGACGGCCGGTGCGCCGCGTCGACACCGGTGCAGACGACCTCCGCCGCTGTTGCGACCGCCACCCGGTTCTGCGCGTCGCCCACCAATGCGGACTCGCCGTGGGCAAGCGCTCCGCGCTCTTCGCGAGCGGACTGCGCCCCGCCGGGCGCCCGTGCCGAAGATGCATGGCGCGGCTGCGTGGCCCGATCCGCTGCGCCGTCGGGTGCCAGGTGCGCCTCTTGCTCGGCGAAGGAACCGGGTGCGTCCCCTGAGCGCGCCCTCGTGGCGAGGCCCTGTGCGCCGCGCGCGCCTTGGGGAGCGCTGGGAACGGATGAGCGAGGACGGTGCTGCATGGGCCTCCTGCGAGCGCGAGCTCGTGGCAGGAGACTACGAATGGAAGCAGCCTTGGGGTTGGCGGGGCGCGCCATTGACTTGGCTCCCCGCGCCGGTGACGGCCTCGTGTGAGACGACCGCCAGCGCGGCGAAGCCAACGGCAACGGCGAAAGAGCAATCGCTATGGGACCTCCGAAGTCGAGGTCTCATAGCGCCGCGGCAGCCGCTTGGGGTTGCCAAATGTGCCAATCTCCGATAGTGAGTCAAGCGCGATCGAAAGAGTGAAAGTCGGGGGTTCGAGGGCGCACGAATCCGTCACTGGCGAATATGCCAATTGAAGCGACGGAGTGTGCGGCGAAGGGACACACCGGCGAACGAACCGG
>SXIE01000314.1 GCA_005772945.1 Pseudomonadota bacterium | reverse complement strand
GACGTTGACGCGATCGGGATCGGCCGCGAGGGCGCGCGCGACAGCGAGGGAGTGGGCGGCGAAGGCCTCGTTCAGCTCGATCAGATCGACGTCGGAGAGGCGCCAGCCGGCGCGGGCAAGGGCCTTCTGGGTCGCGGGGACGGGGCCGATCCCCATGACGCGCGGGTCGACGCCGGCCTCGGCCATCGCGACGACGCGTGCGATCGGGGTGAGGTGGTAGCGTGCGATCGCGGCCTCGGAGGCGACGAGCATGGCGGCGGCGCCGTCGTTGAGGGTCGAGCTGTTGCCGGCCGTGACGGTACCGCCCTTCTTGAAGGCGGGGGCGAGCTTGGCGAGCGCTTCGTAGGTCGCGTCGGCGCGCGGGCCTTCGTCGCGCGCTACGAGCTCGTCGCCGCGTTTGCCGGGGATGGTGACCGGCGCGATCTCGGCGTCGAAGGCGCCGCTGGTCTGGGCGGCGACGGCAAGTTGGTGCGAGCGGAGCGCGAACTGGTCTTGGTCTGCGCGCGTGATTTGGTAACGCTCGACCAGGTTTTCGGCCGTCTCGCCCATCGTCTCGAGCGGGAAGCGGGCCTCGAGGCGGGGGTTGGGGTAGCGCCAGCCGAGCGCCGTGTCGTAGGCGGTGACGTTGCCGCTGGTGGGGCGGCCGGTCGCGTTTTTGGCGAGGCTGTAGGGCGCGCGCGACATGCTCTCGACGCCGCCGGCGAGGATGAGCTCGGCGTCGCCGGCGCGGATGGTGCGGACCGCCGTGTGGATGGCCGAGAGGCCCGAGGCACAGAGGCGGTTCACGGTGAGGGCCGGGACGTCGTAGGGGAAGCCGGCGATGAGCCAGGCCATGCGGGCGACGCAACGGTTGTCTTCGCCGGCCTGGTTCGCGCAGCCGGCGATCACCTCGTCGATCGCCTCGGCGGGGACGCCCGCGCGCGCGACGGTCTGGGCGAAGACGTGGGCGAGGAGGTCGTCGGGGCGAACCGCGGCGAGGGCGCCGCCGAGCTTGCCGATGGGGGTTCGGAGCGGGGCGACGAGGTAGACGTCGCGGGCGCTTGGATCGTTGGTGTACAAACTATCGTTGGATGGCATGGCGACCTCCGACTCGGTCCGAGCCAGCTCGGCTTAGGCGGCGCGCACCGAGACGTCAACCCCGACAGATTCTTGTCGGGCAAGCGCTCGAATGGGCTGCGCCTTCTCCGTGGGGCGCCTGCCCCACTCGCCGCCCCGAGTTCTGCTCGTCGCGCTCTTCGCGAGCGAAAACCCTTGCAGGCAGCGGCGGTTCGCGGTCCAAACAGCGCGGCCGTTTCGGGCTGCGTCCCGGCTTTGGCCCCGATGCGGAGGCACGATGCCAGCGCGACTCTCGATTCAGCACCTGGGCGATCTCAAAGCGCGCCGCGAGCCCGTGGCCATGGTGACCGCGTACGATGCGACGTTCGCGCGGCACTTCGATCAGGCGGGCGCGGACGTGCTGCTGGTCGGCGACTCGCTGGGGATGGTCGTGCAGGGGCACGACTCGACCTTGCCGGTGACGATGGAGCAGATGCTCTATCACGTGCAGTGCGTCGTGCGCGGGTCGAAGCGGGCGCTGGTCGTCGCGGACATGCCGTTCATGTCGTACCAGCCGTCGGTCGAGTGCGCGCTGCGCAACGCCGGGGCGCTCATCGCGCAGGGCGGGGCGCAGGCGGTCAAGCTCGAGGGCGGCGAGCGCGTGGTGCCGCATGTGCGGGCCTTGGTCGAGGCGGGGATCCCGGTGATGGGGCACCTCGGGCTGACGCCGCAATCGGTGAACACGCTCGGGGGCTATCGGGTGCAGGGGCGGTCGGACGCGGCGGCGGCGCGGATCCTCGAGGACGCGCTGACACTGCAAGAGGCCGGGGCGTTCGCGATCGTGCTCGAGACGGTGCCGGCCGAGCTCGGCAAGGCCGTGTCGGAGCGGCTCGCGGTGCCGACGATCGGGATCGGCGCGGGCGTGTCGTGCGATGGGCAGGTGCTCGTTTGCTATGATCTCCTGGGGCTCTTCGATCAGCTCGCGCCTAAATTCGTCAAGCACTACGCGGAGTTGGGGCAGTCGACGCGGGCGGCCGTGAAGGCGTTCGTGGACGAGGTCAAGGCACGCCAGTTCCCGGCCGAGGAGCATTCGTTTCACTGAGTCGCGCGGCGGGCGACGCGAGCGCGAGACGCGAGACACCAGAAAGGGAGGTCCGATGCCGCCGCTGGTCATCCAAGACAAGACGCTCATGCGACAGTGGACGCGGGCGGCGCGGGCGCGCGGCGAGCGGGTCGGGCTGATCCCGACGATGGGCGCGCTGCATGCGGGGCACCTGACGTTGGTCGAGCTGGCGGCGGCGCATGCGGATCGGCTGGTCGTGTCGATCTATGTGAACCCGGCGCAGTTCGATCGCGCCGAGGATCTGGCGAAGTACCCGCGCATGCTCGCGGCGGACGTGGCGGCGCTGGCGGGGACGAAGTGTGATGTCGTCTTCGCGCCGAGCGAGATGTACCTCGGGGGGCACGCGACGTGGGTCGAGGTGGCTGGGTTGACCGAGCACCTGTGCGGGGCGATGCGGCCGGGGCATTTCCGCGGGGTGGCGACGGTCGTGTCGAAGCTCTTGAACGTGGTCGAGCCGGACGTGGCCGTCTTCGGCAACAAGGACTACCAGCAGCGGCGCGTGCTCGAGCGCATGGTGCGCGATCTCGACATGGCGATCGCGGTGCTGCCGGCGCCGACGGTGCGCGAGGCGGACGGGCTCGCGATGAGCTCGCGCAACCTGCGGCTCGACGCGGACGCGCGGGTGCGGGCGGTGGCGATCCCGCGGGCGCTCGAGGCGGCGCATGCGTCGTTCCAAGGCGGCGAGCGATTGGTCGGGGTCTTGGCGGGGCGCGTGCGAGCGGCGCTCACGGCAGCCGGCGGGCGTATAGATTACGTGGAGATCGCGGACGACGCGACGCTGGTGCCGCATTCGGACTCGACGCTCGTGACGGCGCCGTCGGTGCTCGCGGTGGCGGTGTTCTTCGGCGGGATCCGGCTCATCGACAACCAGGTGCTGGTGCCCTGAGTTGGTTCGTGCTCCGCGTCTGGTGACCGTCTTCTTGCCCTCTTCTAATGATGGGCCGGGAAGACCCGCACCCATGGGCTCGGGACCGTCGCCTTCTTCGGACCGGGTGCCGGGAGTGGTTTCCGATAGAGCCCGTCGGACGTCGAGGCCCACGCGAACCCGCGCGCTTTGTCGGTGTGAAGTGCATTCACACTTGCGACGCCGAGCTCGGCCGCGAGCGTCTTGGGGACGCGCTCGCGGGCAGGCGGCTGGCCGCCGCGCTTCCAGCTGGCGCCGAGATCCTTCGAGCGCCACCAGACGCGCTTGCCGTTGCCGGCTTCGCGCTGGGCGAAGAGGTTCGCGCCGCGCGCCTCGATGGCCAGAATGGCGCTGCCCGCGTCCCACGCGACGTCGTCGAGGGCGGGCTCGGGGAAGGGGACCGCGGACCAGGTGAGACCGCCCTCGCTCTTGACGAGCTCGCCGCCGACCGAGGCGCCGCCGGTGCGGCAGATGTCGAAGAGCGCGAACGTGGTCGACGCGGCTTTGGTCGCGATCTGCGCCAAGTCCGCCACGGCGCCGATGTGTCCCGGGGGCAGGCCCCCGAGCGCGACGCGCGTGAAGGTCGCGCCGCCGTCGGTGCTGCGCCAGACGGCGCCGTCGCTCGGGGTCTGCTCGCAGGTACCGGCGCCATCGCCGACGGTCACGGCGCCCGCCGCGTCGACGACGATGTCCGAGGCACGCACGAGCGGCCGGACCGCGCCGGTCGCGAGGTCGAAGACCATCGGCGCATGGGTCATCTCCGCTTCGTAGCCGCAAGGCCCACCGCGCACGAAGGCGATCTCGCCGGCGCGGTATTGCGCGGGCGCGACGTCCGCCGCGACCACGGGCTGGTCGTCGACCGCAGCCCAGCACCCCTTGCCGAAGGCCGGCGGAATGGTGAGCGGCATCAGCATCATGAGGTCGGGGTCGAGGATCTTGAGGCCGCCGAACCCGCCAAAGACGATGCGCCCATCGGGCAGCGCGACGCCCTGACCGAAGTCGACGCCGTCCACGTGGAGGACGCGCCGCACCGAGGGCACGGCGTCGCATCGCACCTCGAAGAGGTTGCCGAGCCCGTCGCCCGGCATGCCCGACCAGTCCTCGCGCAGGCCGACGAGCGTGCGCGCGGGGTCGTTCGTGCGGTGCAGGACCAGCTCGGCGCGCGCGTCCCTGCTCGCACTGCTCGAGCGGGGCGCCCGGGACGGCAGATCGGTCGGCTCCCAGCGCTGTTCGGCCACGACGTTGCGGCCGACACGCACTTCCAGCGCGGCTTCGGTCAGTCGGATTTTGCAGCGTGTGGGCGAGGGCGTCGGGGCCGCTACGAGGACGCTGAGGACGGCGGCGATGAACATGGCCGGATGGTGCGACCAGCTCAGTCCTGGCGCAAGGCCACCACCGAGAGCGCCGCCACGAGCGCCGCGAAGTCCGGCGGATCGGGCGCCTCGAAGCGCAGCTGGGCGCCGGTCACCGGATGCACGAAGCCCAGGACGGCCGCATGCAACGCCAGGCGCGGCATGGCGCGCGCCGCGAGGAGCTCGCGCTGGCCCGACGGGCCGACGCCCGGCAGCGAGCGCGGCAGCTCGTGGCCGTAGATCGGATCGCCGACGATGGCGTGGTTGGCCTCGGAGAGGTGCACGCGAATCTGGTGCGTG
>SXIE01000033.1 GCA_005772945.1 Pseudomonadota bacterium | reverse complement strand
AGCTCGAGCCGGGCGTCGAGGGTCTCATCCACGTCAGCGAGATGAGCTGGACCAAGCGGGTCAAGCACCCGAGCAAGGTCGTCAACGTCGGCGATGCGGTCGAGGCCGTCATCCTGGACGTCGACACCGAGAACAAGCGCATCAGCCTCGGCATGAAACAGACCGAGGACAATCCGTGGGACGTGCTCAAGGAGCGCTACCCGGTCGGCACGGTCGTCCGCGGCAAGATCCGCAACATCACGAACTTCGGTCTCTTCGTCGGCATCGAGGAAGGCATCGACGGGCTCGTGCACGTCAGCGACCTCAGCTGGAGCAACAAGATCAAGAACCCGGCCGATCACTTCCAAAAGGGTGACGAGATCGAGGCCGTGGTGCTGCACATCGACAGCGAGAAGGAGCGCTTCAGCCTCGGCGTGAAGCAGCTCACCCGCGACCCGTGGGATGCGGTCGAAGAGAAGTACCCGCCCGGCTCGGTCGTCCCCGGCAAGGTCACCAAGATCCTCGACTTCGGCGCCATCGTCGAAATCGAAGACGCGATCGAAGGTCTCATCCACATCTCCGAGCTGAGCTCGGAGAAGATCGCGAACGTGACCGACGTGGTGAAGGAAGGCCAGGACGTGCGCGCCAAGGTCATCTCGCTCATCCCCGAGGAGCGCAAGATCGGCCTCAGCATCAAGCGCCTGAGCGACGAAGAGAACGACCCCGACTACGCCAAGTTCCTCGCGACCCAGCGGTCCGAGGCCACGACGAAGCTCGGCGACGTGTTCGCGACGAAGCTCAGCGGTCTGAAGATCAAGGACTAGAATCGGAGCGCGGCCGTCGCCATGCGATGGCCCGTGAACCGCATGGAAGGCGTCCCGCAAGGGGCGCCTTTCGTGTTGGTGGGGTCGGGCGGCCGGCACATCGCTTGGCCGCCGCGCACACGCCGGTTAGACTGCCAACGTGACCTCCGACGTCGAACCAACGAGCCCGAAGCTTCCCGGCGCGCTAGTGCCGGCACCGCCCGGGGCCCGCATCGCGCTCGCGCTGCGGTTCGGCCGCATGCAGCTGGCGACGTACGCCAAAGCCCACGGGCTCACCCTGCGCCAGGCCGCCTCCGTGCTTGACGCGCAGTCGCAGGTGACGCGCCGGGCGTCGGCCTGTATGCGCGCGCCGGACGCACCGTGACCCAATCGCTGTTCGCACGCGTCGTCGCGACGTTGACGGCCCAAGGTCTGCCACACGCGCTCGTCGGCGCCGACGCGCTCGGCCTCGACCGCCGGCGAGGTCGACAAGCGCGTGGCGGAGCTGCCAGCCGATGCGCGCGACCTCTGGGACGCCCTGCGGTCGGCCACTGGCAGGCAGGTGCCCGGGCAGCCGCGACGCGGCCGTCGCTAGCACGTCTGCGTCAATGGCCGGCAACATGGGAGCGGAGCGGGGTATGAGGACGAACGGCGTCGTGGTGCGACTCAGCGAGCAACTGACCCTTTCGCTCCGGGGTGCGCCACGCGGGCTCGACGCGCCGGACTGGGGGGATGCGGTCGACACATGGCTCGCGTCGGCAGACCCGAACACCTACGCGCTCGAAGAGGCCTTCGCCGGCGTGCACGTCCTCCTGACCGGGACCGCGCGCGGCGGCGAGGGCCCGCTCGGGTTCATCGCCAACGAGGCCCAGGGCGAAGCGCTCCCGCTGGCGCGCCACGGCGGAACCGGCCGCCTTTTCGACCCCGCGACCGTCGCGACCATTGCCGACGCGATCGAGTCGCTATCGGCGAAGGTCGTCCGCCAACGCCTCGCGAGCGACGCGCTCTCGGCCGCCCATCCGTTTGCGGCGCGCGCGCTCGACGACGAGGACAAGGAGTGGCTCCTCGCGGTCCTCCAGGGGCTCATGACGTTCATGCGGCGGGCGGCGACCGACGGCGCCGGGGTCCTCGTCGCGCTCCGCTGAACCTGGGATGGGGAGCGGGCCCCTGCGCATCGTGAATCCGGTTCCGAGATCCAGGTTTCGTGGCGACCGTTCGCCGCCGGGTTAGTCGGCAGCGGCGCCGACCCCGCTCATGAGGGCCGCGAACAACCCCTGCAACGGTGTCTCGGTGGTGGCGACGGCCGCCTCCAGGCGCGTGACGTTCTGTGCGAGCTTCGCCGGATCGAGGTCGATCGTATAGGCATGCCGCAGGAAATGCCGAAACGAGAGGAGGGCCTCCCATTCCGTAAGCGCGTCGCGCGGTACGATGGCGGCACGCAACCCCGGGATCGCCTCGACCGCGGCGCGGAGGATCGCAGCGTGCCAATCCGAGCCCGCGCGGCGCGGCAGCCCGAGCGCCAGCTCGAGGCGCACCAGCAGCGATTCGAAGGCCTGGTACGCGTGGTCGAGCGAGAGCGCGACGTGGGACGCCTCGGGCGGACCCGCGCTCGGCGCGACGGAACGCGCGCGCTGGAGATGCGCGCGCACCATACGCCAGTCGCGCTCGAGCTCGGCCCGCACAGCCAACATGCGCGCATCCTCGGCGGTCACAGCGGCACGCCTTCGGCGAGCACGCGCGCCACGAGCGACGGCGGTGCCTCGTCGAGTCGCCACCCATGGACCATGCGCCCCGTCTCGCGGAGCACCGCGGCCCCGACGCCGTCCGCGTCCCCTTCGACCAAGAGGTCGACGTCGCTCTCCTCGCCGGGCTCGCCCCAAGGACCGCCGGCGTACGACCCGAAGAGCCACGCGCGCGCACATCGCCCGCGGCTTCGCTGCTCGGCGATGGTCGCGCGTACGCGTGGCACGATCTCGGCCCGTCGCACCTCGGCCTCGGCGGCCTCGCGCGCGAGGTCGCCCCGGATCTTCGCGCGGATGGCGGCGCGCGCGACGAGATCGGGCACGGGTTCGTTCGGCGAGAAGCCCATGCGCCGAGATTCGGTCGCCGGCGGCCGCGGGTCAAGGCTTGGTCAAGCACCCGGCGGCGTTCGCTCACCGGGCCCGTGATTGCACCTCCCGGCGGCGCTTGTTAGAGACCTCTGCATGGGACCCATCACGCTCGCGTCGCTCCTCGGGCTCGTCGTCACCTTTCAGCTCGCCGTGCCGCCGGCCGGTGCGAACATGGCGCCGCCGCTCTTGCCCGAGCCGGCGAAGTGCACCCCGCTCCGCTGGGACGCCGACAAGACGAGCGCCGCCGAGGCCGTCTTCGAAGGCAAGCTCGCGGCGGTGATCGGCGAGGACGCGGCCGGCCGCAAGGAGCCGTTCTGGGTCCTCGCGCTGACGAAGCCTGTCTGTGATCCGGACGGGAAGCCGGTCCCCGAGGTCCAGGTCTTCGCGAGCGACGAGGCCCGGCCGCGCGTCGACCTCGCGGGCGCCGTCGGCAAGCGCGTCAGCGCCACCGGGCCATCGTTCGTCGAGATGACGGCGCACCACCATCGGCCGATCGTCGTCGAGGTGACCAAGCTCGTCGTCGCCAAGTAGGCGCGCCCTCGGCGTCGCCGGGGGACGTCAACCCCCGAGGCGCACGCGCAAGCGGTCGGCCTCGAGCTCGGAGAGGCGCGCGAGGGTCGTCTCGTCCTCGGTCCCGCCGACCAGGTACTCGTAGCTCAGCGTCCACTGGAAGTGGTCGCCACAGGCGGCGCAGCGCAGGAGCTTCTCGCCGCGCCCTCCGCTCTCCCAGCCGCAGATCGTCTCGAGCGCGCCGACCGCCGCCGGCAGCAGCACCGTCTGCTCGGGCCAGCCGCCCTTCTCGAACGCGCTCGCGCCCGTGCCGATCGGCCCGCAGACCGCGCACGCCGTGTCCCGCCGCTTCATCGCGTCGTCCATCGCGTCTCGCCTCCGTATCGACTCGATTCGCTGCCGCCATTCTACACCCTCCGCCCGACGACCGTTGACGCCGCCGCGCGAACGACCGAAAGTCGCGCTGACTTGGTCACGAATTCGTCGCGGGCAAGCGCTCGGCGCGCTCGCCGCGGACGACCGCAGCGAGGTGCACATGAGCTCCGCGACCCTTCCGCCCCGCAGCTCCGACGGGCCCGCCGGCCCCATTCTGGGCAGCGCCCCGCACGGCACCCAGTACGTCGCCGACGGCGCCCACTTCGACGTCATCGTCGTCGGCTCGGGCTTCGGCGGCAGCGTCTCGGCGCTGCGTCTCGCCGAAAAAGGCTACACCGTGCTGGTCCTCGAGAAGGGCCGGCGCCTGCGCGCCGCCGACTTCCCCAAGACGAACTGGAACCTCAAGCGCTGGCTCTGGATGCCGGCGCTCGGCTTCCGCGGCCTCTTCAAGATGACGTTCTTCCGCCACGTCACGATCTTCTCGGGTGTCGGCGTCGGCGGCGGCTCGCTGGTCTACGCGAACACGCTCCCGATGCCGTCCGACGAGTTCTTCACGGCGCCGAGCTGGGGCGCGCTCGCCGACTGGAAGACCGAGCTCGCGCCCCACTACGCGACCGCCCGGCGCATGCTCGGCGCGACCAAGAACCCGCGCATGACCAAAGGCGACGAGGTGCTCCGCGAGATCGCGACCGACATCGGGCGCGCCGAGCACTTCGAATCCAACGACGTGGCCGTCTTCTTCGGCAAGGCGCGCGAGACCGTCGCCGATCCGTTCTTCGGCGGCGAAGGCCCCGAGCGCACCGGCTGCCATTCGTGCGGCGCGTGCATGACCGGCTGCCGCCACGGCGCGAAAAACACGCTCGACAAGAACTACCTCTGGCTCGCCGAGCGTCGCGGCGTCCGCATCCAACCCGACGCCGAGGTGCGCGCCGTGCGCCCGCGCGAGGGCGGCGGCTACCGTGTGGAAGCGGTCTTGCGCCGCGGGTTCGCGCGCCACCGGAAGCTCGCGCTGACGGCGGACCGTGTCGTGCTCGCGGGCGGCGTGCTGGGCACCGTCGATCTCCTCCTGCGCATGAAGGAAGACCCCGCCGGACTCCCGAAGCTGCCGCCGCGCGTCGGCGATCGCGTGCGCACGAACTCCGAAGCGCTCATCGGCGTCATCACCCCGCGCCGCGACCTCGACCTGACGGAAGGGATCGCCATCACCTCGATCCTCCACACGGACGCTTACTCGCACATCGAGCCCGTGCGCTACGGCCGCGGCTCCGGCTTCTTCCGCCTGATGGTCTCGCCGCACGTCGGCCCGGGCGGCTTCTTCGCGCGCATGTGGAGCGCGACCCGCCGCTTCTTCAAGAAGCCCGGGCGCTGGCTCAAGGCCTTCTTCGTCTGGGACTGGGCCAAGCACACCCAGATCCTCCTCTATATGCGCACGCTCGACGGCACGCTCGCGCTCGGGCTCAAGCGGCGCCCGTGGCGCTTCTTCAAGAAGACGGCGGCCACGCGCATCTCCGAAGGCGAGGCGCCCAAGGCCTCGATGCCCGAAGCGACCGATCTCGCCGAGCGCTTCGCCGACAAAATCGGCGGCGTCCCCGCGAGCATCCTGACCGAGACGGTCTTCGGGATCCCGTCGACCGCGCACATCCTGGGCGGCGCCTGCATGGGCGCGAGCGCGGCCGACGGCGTCATCGATCACCGCCATCAGGTGTTTGGCTATGACGGCCTCTACGTCGTCGACGGGGCGGCGGTCTCGGCGAACCCCGGCGTGAATCCGTCGCTCACGATCACCGCACTCGCGGAGCGCGCGATGGCCCAGCTTCCGGCCAAGGGCGGGCCCCGCGCGTGACGCGCCAAGATTGGGCGCGCGAACGTGTCGGAGGCGAGCGAATTGCGCGTTTTGGGCGCGCCAGGCCTTGACAGGCACGGCGAACCGTCCGTGGATTCAAGGCTCGTGCAGTCCGCCGGCGAATTCGCTAAGACTGTAGGGTCCCAACCGTCAGCCATGGAGACGACGTGGCCGATCCCGACAAGCACCTGCCCACCGGTTTGCCCGAAGACGAGGACGCACGCGCCGCCGCCATCGATGAGCGCATCGAGCGCCTGAAACGGCTCCACGGCTGGGCCTCCGACACCCGCATGGTGTCGGCCGAGGACGTGAAAGCCGTGGTGGTCGCGGTCGACGGCAAGGTCGAGCAACCCAAGCCCGAGCCCCCCACCCTCGTCCTTCGCTACACGCTCGGCGGACGCGATCACGTCGTCGAGATCAGCGACGACCACCACGACATCGGCGCCGGCGAGAAGTCCAAACTGCGCATCCTCGACGCCAGCGTCGCGGCCCGCCACTGCCGCATCTCGCGCGACGGGGACGGCTTCCGCGTGCGCGACATGAACACCCACACCGGGACCTGGGTGAACGACGAGCGGATCCCGCTCTCGGCGGCGTTTGTCGACGGCGACACGCTGCGTTGTGGCGACGTCGCGTTCGGCGTGTCGATCGGCGCTACAGGGCAGGCCGCCAAAGCGGCCGCGGTGCCTCCGCCCGCGCCGGTTGCCGAGGCGACGATCGCGCGAGCCGCCACGATCCCGCCCGAGGACGAGCCCGAGGTGGTGCCGGCCGGACAGGCCGCGCCGGCCGCACGCGAGGCGATCACCGGGGCGGCGGCGGCGTGCTTCGTCGTGTATTTCGACGCCGGGGGTCAAGAGGGCGAAGTTGAAGTCCCGCACGACCGACCGCTGGTCGTCGGGCGCCGCTCGACCGCCGATCTGCGCCTGATGGATCACGGAATCTCGAGCATGCACGCGGCCTTCGAGTGGGTCGACGGCGAGGTCGTCGTGCGCGATCTCGGGAGCACCAATGGGACGTGGGTGCGTGGCGAGCGCGTGCCGCGCGCGGTCCTGGAGGATCAGGAGGTCGTGCGCCTCGGGCTGGTGCCGTTGCGGGTCTGCTTCGTCGCCGAGGCGGAGGCCGCGCCGGCGGAGGAGCCGGCGGCCGACTTCGATCCGCCGGCCGCGGACGAGATCGGCGAGGAGATCGCCGAGGGCCTCCCCGAGGACGTCGCGGAGGCCTCGGACGCAAGCGAGCCCGAGCCTGACGCCGAGACCGAGGCGGCTCCGGCCGAAGCACCGCTCGAAGAAGGCCCGGCGTCCTGGCACCTCGTGTTCGTGACCGATCGCGGGGCGGTCCTATCGATCACGCTCGACAAGGACCAGTCCTGCGTCGTGGCCGGCGACGGCCCGGCCGAGATCAGCGTCCAGGGGCGCGGCCTCAAGCCCGAGCACCTCCAGTTCGACTGGACCGACGCGGGCCTCGAGGTGATGCAGACGCGCCGGGATGCGACGTTCAAGGTGAACGGCAAGAGCGTGACGCAGGCGGCACTGCAGGGTGGCGACGTCGTCACGGCCGGCAGCCTGGTCGTCCGCGTCGTGCGCGCCCCGCTGGTTGCAGCGCCCGAGGGGGCGAGTCGCCAGGTCGAGCGCTGGGCCAAGCACCTCCAGGGCCCTGATTCGGGGCTCGAGCTCCTCTTCGTCGATCCGGAAGCGGCGGGTGGCCGCGCCGAGCTCACGATCTGGGGCGACGGCGCGGCGCAGCTCCAGCAGCACTCGGGAGCGTCGAGCGATCGCTACCCGGCGACGCTCGAGCCCGAGTTCCTGGGCGTGCTCCTGAATGCGCTGGTGCAGGCCGGTTTCCCGGACGCCTCGCGCCGCGGACATGCGCACCCGGGGGCCGGGCCGGAGCTCAACGCGTCACGTGGGGACGAGCGCGCGCAGGTCGCGCTCGGCGATGGGCTGACGAGCGCCGCGCCACGCTGGAACGAGGTGCGGGAGTTGCTGCGCGCGATCATCAGCCACGTGCTCGGCTGAGGCTGGTCGCAAGTCGGTGCCGACGGACCGTCGACTTGCGGGGCGGGACACTCAAAGGGTGTGCCGCTTGACGAAACCATCCGCGACCTCGGTGATCAGCTCGCGCGAACGGCTGAAGCAGCGCGCGACCACCTCGACGAAGGTCTGCGCCGCGCCGAGGTGCCCCTCGTGCGTGGTCAGCGGGAAGCACACGATCGCTTGAAACCAGATGCTGAGCGCCGGCCCGTACATCGAGGGGTCGGCGGGATTGCGCGTCGACTTCGTTCCGCGGACGGCCTCGAGGTAGGGCGCGAGCACCGCGCGGAGCTTCGTCTCGTCCTGGGCGCGCTTGCCCTCGAGGGCCGCTCGGCGCGCCGGATCCGTCGTCGTCGTGAGGAGCCGCGCCGCCGAGCTCAACCGGCGTGCGAGCTCGACGACCGCGCGCGCGTCCTTCTCCATCTGCGGGAACATCTTGGCCCGAAGCGCGCCGATCACCGGCCCGCGCGCGGCCTCGTGCCCCTCCCGGGCGAGCGCGCTAAAGAGGGGTACCGCGATGGCCATCCCGACCCCGATGGGCCCGGCCAACTCGGTGGCGGCCCCGATTCCGATCACCGCCGCGTTCGTGCCGGCCTCGATGCGCTCGCCATTCGTCGCGTCGGAGTCGAAGAGCGTCGCCACGTTCGCCGCGACGTCGACGACCGTCACGGCGTGTCCGAGGGCCTTGCTGAAATCCGACGCGCGACTGCGCAGAGCCGCGTTCACCCAGCCGACATTCTTGGCGATCTTCCCGACACAGAGAACAACCGACTGCCCAAACGCGAGGCCGGTCTTCGCGAGCGTCAGGATCGCGCTCTCGACCTTCAGGAAGCGCCCGATGTCGCCCATGGTCGTGGTCTTTTCGGCCAGGAGCTTCCGGCGCTCGTCGGGGTCCGCGAGGCTAAAGACTTGGATGCCGAGACTGACGCCCGAGGCGAGACCCTGGAGGCCATCGAGGACGCTCGAGCGCGGCGCCAGCGCGCGAAACTCGTGGAACGCGATAGGGTTTTCGCGGCTCATCAACGCTTGCAGGTGGTTGTCGAACGTCTTTCTCTCGGCTCCCGCGCCATCGAGGATGCCCGTCACGATCTTGAAGGTCGTGTCGAGCACCGCCTTCGAGTTCGTGAGTTCGGCGAGGATCGCGAAGTCCGAGGCGCGGCGGTCGAGATCCAAGCGGGGATCGGGGCGCTGGTCGGCACGCAACGCACCGTCCGCGGCATCGGCGTGGGCCCGTCGCTTCTCGACCTCGACCCTGGCGAAATAGTGGGCGTCGAGCCATTCCCCGGTGACCGGGATGAAGACGCGCGGTTCCCGCAGGCGGGTCAGATGCGGCTGGATCCGCCGCTCGGCGTCGGCGATCGCGGCGAGGCGCTTCGCGCCGTCCATGCGGTATTCGCTCCACGCGGTCGGGTCGCGCTCGGTGATTCGCTTCCAGGCCAGGTGGGTCTCCGCGTCGTTGCCGAGGTCATCGTGCGCCACCGGCGCCACGGTGCCGACGCCGACCACGCAGACCGGAGGCGGCGCGACGCGTGTGCCGGCCAGGACCGACGCGACCTCGGCGAAGACCGTGCGGGTCGTCGCGACGGCGTCGAGGTCGATCACGGTGCGGGCGTCATCGATCGCCGCGTCCTGACTGCCGGGGTCCTGCTTCTTGCGACGGAGGAGCACCGCCCCGCCGCCCGGCGCCGCT
>SXIE01000313.1 GCA_005772945.1 Pseudomonadota bacterium | reverse complement strand
GTCGAGACCGGAGCGTCGGCGCCGTGCAGCACCCCGTGTCCGTGTCGGCCCGACAGGCCGAACCCGTACAGGCCGCGGTCCTTCCGGACTGGGATCTCGCGGCCCGCATCGGGTACGTCGGAATGGACGCGCTCGGGGTGACGCCGCCGGTCATGTTGGGTGCCCTCAGGCGCTCCGGCAATCGTGGGCCGACGGGGCTGGCATGAGGGACTTGCTTGACCTCGCCGAGGGCGAGGCCGACACTGGCCGGAACGCGTGAGGGGGAGGCCGGGATGCAACGAAACGAACACACGAGGGCGCTCATCGCCGCCGCCGCGCTGAGCGTCGGGGCGGTCGCGGGCGCGGCGGGCTGCGCCTCGGGGCGGTCGCACGAGGCGGCCAAGCCAGAGGCACAGCTCTTGGGCATCGAGGTCAAGGGCGACACCGAGACCGAGAAGTACGACCTCAACGGCGACTCGAAGTCCGACGTCCTCAAGATCTACGTCCTGCGCGGCGCCAAGGAGGACGGCGACAAGCGTCCGCGCGTCCTGGCGCGCCAGGATCTCGACCTCGACTTCGACGGCGACATCGACGTGCGCCGGCACTTCAACGAGCAGGGCGTGGTCGTGCGCGAGGAGATGGACCTCGACTTCGACGGGCAATTCGATGCGGTCGACTACTACGCCGAAGGCGAGCTCTACCGGCGCGACATGGCGCTGAACTTCGAGGGCAAGCCGACCATCGTGAAGTTCTACACCCAGAACAAGCTCGTCCGAAAAGAGCGCGACGCCAACGGTGACACCAAGATGGACACGTTTGAGTACTACGAGGGCGGCAAGCTCATGCGGGTCGGCGTCGACCGCGACGGCGACGAGCGCCCGGACGTCTATACGGACGTGCCGCAGGAAAGTACCGGGACGCAGGGCTGACGCGGTGTACCTCGAACGATCGCATTCGCTTTGGCGGCGCATCGCGGCAACGCGCGCGCTGGATGTCCACTTCGATTTGGGGCTCGCCGCGTACGACCGACGCGACGTCGCGGAGCTGAAGAAGAATCGCGACGCGCTCGTGCTGCTGCCTGAGGGCGGGGCGGGCTCGCTGGAGTTCATGGCGCTCGAGTGGCGTATGCGCTGGCTGCAAGGGGCCGAGGCCGAAGCGCTCGAGATCGCGCAGCGCATCGTCGCGCTCTTTCCAGAAGACCCCGATGGGCGGCTCGAGCTCGCGCAGATCCTCAATGACTTGGACCGGCCCGGCGAAGCCATCGACGTCCTGCAGGCCGGGGTCGAGCGGTCGCCCGAGGACGCCGATCTGTGGTTCGAGCTGGGGCTGGCGTCCGAGCGCTGCGAGCGCTGGGAGGCGCGTCGCAACGCGTTCCGCGAGGTGTGGCGGCTCGAGCACGGGCGCGAGCCCGAGCATCGGCTGTATCTGACCGATCAGCAGTTCGTGGCGGTCGTCGAGGCGACGCTCGAGAAGCTGCCGCCGCATGCGCGCAGCGCGCTCGGCAACGTGGCCATCATCGTCGAGGACTATCCGGAGGAGTGGATCGTCATGGACGATGTCGCCGATCCGCGGATCCTGGGGCTCTTCGACGGGCCGACGCAGGCGGACACAACGCGCGTCAGCAGCGTGCCGGCGGGGCCCGCGCGCATCTACCTGTTCCGCTGGAACATCGAGCGCATCGCGGCCAACCAGGACGACGCCGAGCACCAGATCGAGATCACGGTGCTGCACGAGGTCGGGCATTTCCTGGGGCTCGACGAGGATGCGCTGCAGGTCATGGGCCTCGGCTGAGCAGCGGGCGCGCCCATTCTCGCCGAGGTGCGACGCGTCAGCGCAGCGGGACCAGGACCCCGCTGTAGCCCGAGTCGCGCTCGAACTTGAGCTGGGACGCTTGGGCGCTCTGGAGGCTCGGGAACTGGCCGACCTCGACGCGAAAGAGGGGGCGGCCGCGGGCCGAGAGGTCGCGGATCCGGACGGCATGCCCAGCGGCGCGCAGCTCGCCGGCCACGACGTCGGCGGCCGACTTCGACGCGAACGCCGACACCTGGAGCGTGTAGCCGCCGGCGCCCGTGGGTGCGTTCGCGGCGCCGAGGCCAGCGGGTCCCGCGCCTCCTTCTAGCGACCCGCCTTGGACCGACAGCGCATCGGGCGCCGCGACGGCCATCGGGCCGAGCTGCCGCAGTTTCGCCGCGCGCGCGTCCTGGAGCTGGCGGTGGGTCGCGATGCGCGCCGCGTCGGTCGGGTCGTCGGGCGCGGGGTCGGCGACCGGACGAGCGAGGCCGCGATCGATCAGCGTCGTTCCAGGTGCGACCTCCGCGAGCGCGCGTTGGCGATCGGCCGGGGTGGCGGCGGCTGCGGCGACCGCTGGGGCCACGAGGCTCGTAGCGGCGACCGGCGCGCTCGGCGGGCTCGACTTCTTGCCGACCAAGACGCCGGCAAAGAACGCGAGCGCGCACAACACGAGGACGCCCAAGAGCAGCCCGGTGAGCTGCCAGCGATCGAGCTCGGCCAGGACCTCGCTCTCGCGATGGCGTAGGCGCTTGGCTCCTGGCCAGCCCGGTTTCGTGAGGCTCGCGGCGAGTTTCTGGACCATGGGAGGGCGTCCTCCGAGCTCGGCGCGGACCCGACCCAGGCCGCGCGCGAGCACTTACGGGATGAGATGTTTCTGCGAACACGCGCAGTGCGCGATGTTCGCAGAAGTTTCCTCGGAGCTGCGACCGCGAGTCGGTGTCGGGGAGGAATGGCTGCGCGGCCGCAGCTCCTTGGAAAAGAGTGGCGCGCCCGGTGGGCGCGCCGTCGCCGTTGCTCGCGGCTCAGTCGCTTGTTTGCGCGGAGCTCGCGTGAAACGGCAGGATCAGGGCGGTGTGCTCGGGGGCAAACACGACGGCGCTCGGGGACGGGGCGGCCGCGCGCGCCTCGTGGCGTCCGCGACGGTAGGACGTGCCCCACGCCGAGGCGCGTGCGAGCCGGTGACTCTGCGCCAAGAGTGGGTTCGAGCGGCCACTTCCAGGGGTATGTCGGGCGGCTCCGTTGTTCATCGCGACTGGCTCCTCGGGTGCGCCTTGCGAGGCCGACCGTATGCGGGGTTCCCGGGACGGTCAAAAAAACCTATGACTGCACCGAACCGACGACTCGGAGTTCGCATGAAGATCGTTCAGACCCCTTTCGCACCGGCCGCGATCGGCCCGTATTCGCAGGCCATCAGTACGGGCGCGCTGACGTTCGTGTCGGGACAGATCCCGCTCGATCCAGCCAGCGGCGAGCTGGTCGGCGAGGGTGACGTGGCGCTGCAGACGCGGCGCGTGATGGCGAACCTCCTGGCGATCGTGGAGTCGGCCGGACACCGCGCCGAGGAGATCGTGAAGTGCACGATCTTCCTCAAGAACCTCGGCGATTTCCAGGTCGTCAACGGCGTCTACGCCGAGATGTTGAACGGGCATCGCCCGGCGCGTGCGACCGTCGAGGTCGCGCGTCTGCCCCGCGACGTGCTCGTCGAGATCGACGCGATCTGCGCTAAGTCCTGACGCCCGACGTTGGGTCGACCGCCTCGTCGATCGCCCGGCGATGGCGGCGTGCGAAGCTCTCGGCGATAGCGCGCGCGTCGGCGCGGGAAGCGCCTGCGAGCGCCTTGACCAGGCTCGATCCGACGACGACCCCGTCGGCGAAGCGCGCGACCTCGGCGGCGTCGCGCTCGGATTGGATCCCGAAACCGACGCACACCGGCAGGCCGGCGATGGCGCGGACGCGTGACACGCGCGCGGCCACCGGCGCGAGGTCGAGGAGGCGGTCGCCGGTGATCGCCGCCATCGACACGTAGTACGCGAACCCGCTGGCCTGGGCGGCGATCGCGGCGACGCGCGCGTCATCCGAGGTGGGCGTGAAGAGCGCGATGAAGTCGAGGCCGGCGGCGCGCGCGGGTCCCGTCAGTTGGTGCGCCTCTTCGGGCGGCAGGTCGACGACGAGGAAGCCGTCGGCCCCCGCGTCGCGTGCGCGCTGGACGGCGATCGTGAGCCCCATGCGATGGAGCGGGTTGAGGTAGCCGAAGAGGATGAGTGGCGTGTCGGCGTGCCGCTGGCGGAACTCGGCGACCAGCTGGAGCACGGTCGCGAGCGTCGTACCGCCGCGCAGCGAGCGCTCCATCGCGGCCTGGATGACCGGCCCGTCGGCCATCGG
>SXIE01000312.1 GCA_005772945.1 Pseudomonadota bacterium | reverse complement strand
TTGTCGGACTTCGAATCGAGGATGAACGTCACCTTGAGCAGCGCCTCGGGATCGAGCGTCGTCCGCTGCACGCCGCTGACGATGAACTCGGGCTTCTGCCCGGTGATCTGCGCGTTCTCCAGCTCGAGCTTCTCGAAGAGCCCGAGCAGGGCCTCGGCCCCCTTTTGGATCGGGGTCGCGACGCGATGCACGACCTCGTGCTCGATCGACGGATCGGCGTTCTCCTCGACGAGGCGCGCGATGATCCGGCCGTCCTCGATGCGGCGCCATTCACGCGGCCCAGGGAGCAGCTGCTCGTAGCCCTGCCAGCGCGCGTCGTCGCGGCTGATGAACATGAGCTCGGTGCCCATCGAGGCGCGAATGCGATCCTCGAGGCCGCTCGGGCGGCGCGGGAAATAGAGCAGCAGATCGCGATTACCCTGGCCCTGGCGGCGCCCGACGTAGAGGCCCTCGCGCTGCTTGCCAACCTCGCGCACGCGGTTTTCGACCGTGTTGAGGCGGCTCTCCTCTTCTTCGGAGGGCAGCCCGTCGGCGTTGCGATTGGTCATCGGGATCCGCACGCCGAAGAACCATGGATGGGTCTTGAGCGGAAAATCCTCGCCGTGGCCTAGGTCGAGCAGCACCTCGAAGATGAGCTCCCCGACCGTCGTGCGCCACATCTCGTACATTGGCGTATACGCCATCTCGTCCGTCTCCCTCGCCCCGCCGTTCAGCAGGGGTTTCCCCTGGGGCGAGCCATACTCGCCCCATGCGATTCCCTCAACGAAATCGTTCGCGAAGAGCGCAAAGCGCGTGCCCAGCGCGAATCTCGTTCATCACTTGTGCAGCGACCGGCGCGCGCAGTCCATCGCGGCCTCCCACACGACCTCGCCGAGCGTCGGGTGCGCGTGACACGTGCGCGCGACGTCCTCGGCGGAGGCGCCGAAGTTGATCGCCATCGCCAGCTCGGCGATGAGGTCCCCAGCGCGCGGCCCGAGGATGTGCGCCCCGAGCAGGCGATCGGTGTCCTTGTGCGCGAGGAGCTTCACGAAGCCGGTGCCCTCGCCCAGCGCCAGCGCGCGCCCGTTCGTTGCGAACTTGAAGCGGCCCTTGACGTACGGGGTGCCGCTTTCGATGAGCTCTTCCTCGGTCTTGCCGACGCCGGCGACCTCGGGGTGCGTGTAGACGATCGACGGAATCGCGTCGTACGCGATGTGCGCCGTCTCGCCGGCCAGAATCTCGGCGACCGCGATCCCCTCCGCCTCGGCCTTGTGCGCGAGCATCGGGCCGCGGATGCAGTCGCCGATCGCGAAGACGCCGGGGGCGGTCGTCTGCAGCTCGTCGGTGACGACGATGCGCCCGCGCGGATCGACCGCGACGTTCGCCTCGGTGAGCCCGAGCCCATCGGTGTAGGGGCGGCGCCCGACCGCGACCAGCGCGTAGTCGCCGTCGACGACGTGGTGCTTGTTCTCCGAGTCCGTCCACGCGACGTCGACCCGATCACCGCGGCGCGTGACGCTCTGCACGCGCGCGCCGAGGACGAACGCCAAGCCCTGCTGCGCGAGGACCTTCTGGGCCTCGTCCGCCGCCTCGCGATCGACGCCCGCGAGGATCCGATCGAGGTACTCGAGGACGGTCACCTTGGCCCCGAGCCGCGCCCAGACGCTGCCGAGCTCGAGCCCGATGACCCCCGCGCCGATCAGCACCAAGTGCTCGGGCACCTTCGGGAAGGTCAGCGCCCCGGTCGAATCGACGATGCGCTCGTGGTCAAACGCGACGCCGCGGAGCGACGACGGCACCGACCCGGTCGCGATCACGATACTTTGTGTACCAACGATCGTCTCGACCCCGCTGGCCCCGCTGGCATCGGTGATGGCGACCTGCCAGGCCCCGCTGGGGAGGCGCGCGCCGATCCGACCGTGACCCACGAGGCGCGCGATCTTGTTCTTCTTGAAGAGGAGATCCACGCCGCCGGTGAGCTGCGCGACGATCTGATCCCGGCGCTGATGAAGGCGCGCGAGATCGAGCGTCGGCGGCCCCACGATGATGCCGTGGCCGAGCATGCCGTGCTTCAATTCGGCGAAGCGCTCGGAGCTCTCGAGCATGACCTTGCTCGGGATGCACCCGACGTTGAGGCAGGTGCCACCGAGGCGCGGGCCCTTCTCGACGCAGGCGACGCGCAGTCCGAGCTGCGCCGCGCGGATGGCCGCGACATACCCGCCGGGGCCGGCACCGATGACGACGACATCGTACGTTGCATCCGTCATGGTCAGACCTCGAGCAGGATCCGCTGCGGATCCTCGATGCATTGCTTGACCTTCACCAGGAACGACACGGCCTCGCGCCCGTCGATGACCCGGTGGTCGTACGAGAGCGCGACGTACATCATGGGCCGGATCTCGACCTTGCCGGCCACCGCGATCGGCCGCTCTTCGATCTTGTGCAGCCCCAGAATGGCGACCTGCGGCGGGTTCAGGATCGGGGTCGAGAGCAGCGATCCGTAGACTCCGCCGTTGGAGATCGTGAACGTGCCGCCCGTCAGATCCGCCAGCCCGAGCGTGTTGTTCTTGGCCTTCTCGCCGAGCCCCGCGAGCGTCTTCTCGAACTCGGCGAACGAGAGCTGATCGGCGTTGCGAACGACCGGGACGACCAGGCCCTTGCCGCCGCCGACCGCGACGCCGAGATCGTAGAAGGACTTGTAGACGATGGTGTCGCCGCGTATCTCGCCGTTGACGACCGGGTAGGCCTTGAGCGCCTCGACGACCGCCTTGGCGAAGAACGCCGTGAAGCCGAGCTTGACCGCGTGCGCCTTCTCGAACGCATCCTTATATAGACTCCGCAGCGCCATCACCGCGGACATGTCGATCTCGTTGAAGGTCGTCAGGATCGCGGCGGTGTGCTGCGCCTCGACCAGGCGCCGCGCGATCGTCTGGCGCAGGCGCGACATCGGCACGACCTCTTCGCGCGGGTCGTTGCCGACAGGAGCCGGCGGCGCGATGCGCGGGGGCGCGGGGCGGGCCGGCGGCGCGGCGACGAGACTCGCGCGACTCTGGACGGCGCGCAGGACGTCCTCCTTGAGAAGGCGCCCGCCCGGCCCCGAGCCGCGCACCTCGGCGGCCGCTAGGCCGTGCTCGGCGAGGAGCTTGCGCACCGCCGGGAGCAGCGCCGTGTCGTGACCGAGCGCTTCGACCGGAACCGGCGCGATGGCAGCCGGCGCTGCGACCGGCGCAGGCGCGACCGGAGCAGGCGGCACGGCCGGAGCAGGCGGTACGGCCGGAGCAGGCGGCCCGACGGGCGCCGCTTTGACCTCGGGTGCCGCAGGCGTTGCGGCCGCGCCGCTCGCGTCCTGGATCTGCCCGATCACCGCGCCGATCTCGACCTTGGCGCCGGGCTTCACGCGCTGCTCGACGAGGATGCCCGCGGCGGGCGATGGCACGTTGACCGTGATCTTGTCGGTCTCGAGGACCACCAGATCCTGGTCCAGCTTGACCGCCCCACCCACCGGGACGAGCCACTCGACGACGATGCCTTCGGTGATCGACTCACCGACAGGCGGCACTTTGACATCCGTGGCCATTCAGCCTTCCAGGTTGATAGTTGGTACTCAAATGATTGTCGCCCGAGGCCCACCAGAGGCGGTCCCGGGGGCCGTCACACCGTCGCGAACGTGCGCGTCAGGAGGTCGTCCTGCTCCATCGCATGCGCCTTGGGGGATCCGGTCGCGGGCGAGGCGCTCTCGTGACGCGCCACCCAACGCACGCGAAGTTTCAGAACGTCCGGCGCCAAGACACCGCTGGTTGCCCCATGTCCGAATATCCGCGCGAAGATCGGATGCAGGTACGTGAAGGCGCCCATGTTCGCGGGCTCCTCCTGACACCAGATGACCTCCGCGACATTCGGCAGCGCCGCGAGCGCCTCGCGCAGCCGGAACTCCGGAAACGGATAGAGCTGCTCGAGCCGAATGAGCGCCGTCGTCGTGTCGCCGAGCGCCTCGCGTCGCTCTAGCAGATCGTAATAGACCTTGCCCGAGCAGAGGACCGCGCGCGCGACCCCCGCCAAGTCCGCCCCATTGGGCAGCTTCGACTCCCCGATCACCCGCCGGAACGTGCCCTTGGTGAAGTCCTCGCGCGTCGAGACCGCCAGCTTGTCGCGCAGCAGCGTCTTCGGGCTCATCACGATGCGCGGCTTACGCCACGTGCGCACGACCTGCCGCCGCAGCGCGTGGAAGATCTGCGCCGGCGTCGGCGGCTTGACGACCTGCATATTGTCCTCGGCGCAGAG
>SXIE01000311.1 GCA_005772945.1 Pseudomonadota bacterium | reverse complement strand
GCGGACAAAGCGGCCAAGCCTCCCGCATGGCTCGGCAAGAAGCTGTCGTTCGAGATCGGCAAGAAGCCCGTTTCCATTTCGCTCAAAGAGGGTGTGTCGGCGTCGCTCGGTATCGCCAAGGCGTCGTGGAAGCCCGAGAAGGCCGAGAAGACCTGGGCCGTCCCGTGCGGCCCGGGCGGCTTCATCGCGCAGACCTCGCTCGCCGGCGGTCTCACGGCCAGTGGCGATGTCGCAGTCGCCGCGGCGGCCAAGACCTTCGAAGGCCCTTGGGAGGACACCCGGGGCCTGTCGCTCAGCGCGAGCGGCAACGCCTCGCTCGCCGCGAAGATCGAAGGTCAGATCAGCGCGGGCGGCTACATCGGCGCGCCGTTCGCCCACCTCGCGCTGCAAGGGTACGGCTCGGTCGCGGCGACCGCCTCGGCCGGATTCGGCGTCTCGGGCGCGGTCGACATCAATCCGGCCGGCGAGGCCAGCGGTGCCATCTCGCTGACCGTGCCGCTCGCGGTCGAGCTCAAGGCCAGCGCCGGGGCCAAGATCACCTACGAGGCGCTGGTCGCCTCCGGCGAAATCGCCAAGTGGGAGTTCGGATCGTACACCATCGGCAAGGCGGCGATCACGGTCACGACCGGCTACGACTTCGGCGCGAACGCCCCAATCGAGGACATCAAACAAGAAATCACCTGGCTCCCCGCGCTGCCGCCCGCGACCCTCGTCTATCAGCGCCCGATGACGCCCGAAGAGAAAGAGAAGTATCAGAAGCACGACAAGCAGGAACAACACGACCGCGACGGTGGCAGCGGCTCGGGCGCGGGTTCCCCGCCCGAGGCGCACGACGAGTAGTGAGATCGCGCCGGGCACGGGCCGGTTGAACTCTCCGCGCACGGCGAACGAATCAGGGTCTTGCCGGCGCGACCTCGTCAGGGGCCTCGGGGGGGCAGGAGGTCGACGTCGTTGCAGCCCCGAAGCCAGCGTGCTTCGCCGCCTTGTTGCTTCTCGCCGGCGCGCTTGAACGCCTCGCGCAGGAGAAACGCTTGCGTCTTCATGCAAGTTGTCGTCTCGGCCACCGGCGTCGGCGGCATCGGGGTCGGGTCGGGCTTCCGCTGAACCACGCGGCGCCGCCCGCGCCGCCGCGCCCCGCGTCCTACGGGACGACGTGCGTGAGCTCGTGCCCGATGAGGGCGAGGCCCTGGGGGAAGCGGCTCGCCGTTCGCAGCGAGCGACGGAAGCGCGCCTTTGGTCAGCCTCCGAGTCGAGGCCGCCCGGGCCCGCCTTCGCCTGTGTCGTGGCCCCGCGGGCGGGCGTCGTCGTGAGGGGGCACGTCCGGAAACACCTCCTCGCGGATCACGTTGCCCTGCGCGTCGAGGTGGCGGACGACAGTCTTGCCGGGCGCGACGAGCACGCGCTTGGTCGGTTGCCAGCCGCTGGGGACGGCCGCGCCGTCGACCTCGACGATGGTGAACTCGGTCCGCCGGTTCGCGTCGTTTTCGACGTCGTCCTCGGTGCGGTCCGCGAGGTGGGCCGTGTCCTCGCCCCAGCCCTTGGTGTCGATGGTGACGTCGGCGACGTGCTCGCGGTCCTTCAGCCAGGCGCGTGCGCGGTCCGCGCGTCGCTGCGAGAGGGCGAGGTTGTGCTCCGCCGAGGCGGTCGTCGAGGTGAAGCCCTCGATCTTGATCTTGGTGATCTCCGGATAGGCCGCGAGCGTGTCGGCGAGCTGCTTCATGATCGGCTGCGCGCTCGGCTCGGTCTCGGTGATCGCGTCTTTGTCGACCTTGTAATGGATGGTCGGGACCTCGACCCGATTGTCGACGATCCGATACACCGGCGGTTCGTGGACGACCTCGGTGCGCCCCTCCTTGGGCTTGTCAGGGGTCGGCTTGTCGGGCGTGTCACGCCGCGCGGGCGCGCCGCACGCGGCCTCGTCGTAGGCCGTCAGCGCGGCCAGCGGGGCGCCCGTGTGCTGGCCCGCTGCAAAGCGTGCCGAGAGCGTGTCGGCTTCGCGCTCGGCGGCGGGAAGCGACGGCGGCGTGCGCGCGCCGCGGAGGTGGTTCTCGCGTTGCGCGAGGTGCACGCTCTCGTGCGCGAGGAGGCGGCGCCCGGTCGCGGTGGCAGGGTCGTAGCGATCCGGATCGAGGAAGACCTCGCCGTCGCGCATCAGGCCATAGAGCCCGCGGGCGTGGGTTTTGTCGCGCGCGTCGGCGTCCGCGTGAACGACGACCTGGCGCGTGTCGAGGCCGAGCGCGGGGCCGAGTTCGGCGAGGATCTCCGCCGTCCTAGCGGCCCGCTCGGGATCGGCATCCAGCGCGGGGCTGGCGCTTGCGTCACCGAGGCCCGCGTCGGCTTGGATCTGGGCAAGCAGCGCCTCGGGCGAGGCGAGCGCGACGTCGGTGCGGCGAAAGACCTCGTCGGCGAACGCGAGACCGACGGCGTCCTGGAGGTGCGCGTAGATCGGGTCCTCGTCGGCCGGCCCGAGCACGCCGCGCAGCTCGAGTCCGGCGAGGTAGCGCCCGACTTGATCGGGCGCCTCGCCGAAGTCGGCGGCGAGCAGGTCGAGGTCGGCCATGAGGCGCGCGCGCTCGGACGCGGCGTCGTCGTCGGAGTGGCGGTCGTCCCGACGGGGGCCGCGCCGCTGGCGGAGGAGATCGTCGCGAGACAAATCGGCGCGCGCCACCATCGGGGGACCTCGGGAGACGGGAATCCGCGGAATCCGCTGCAATGGTGGAACGCAACACAGCGGACTCGGGCGCGGGAATCGGGTTCGCGGACGGGGCGCGGCGGATTGATCGGAAGCAGAGTTCTTTGCGCGTTTGCGGCATTCGCGGCAGGCGACGCTGGACCTTGGGCTGTGCCTCCTCGATACTCGCGCGCGTCGCCTGTTGACCGTTGACCAAGAGAGGCAGAGATGGCTCGTTCGGTGACCTTCATCCATTCGCCGCGCGTGGCGCTCGGCGCCGCGCTGGCGCTCGCGCTCGCGGCGTGTGGCGATGCCTCGGGCGACGCCGGCGGTCGGCCGGGCGGTGGCTACCTCGGATCGGGAAGCACCGAGCCCGAATGCGGCGCGCTCGGGCAGGCCTGCCTCCAGATCGGGCTCGATGCGCCGCTCGCCAAGGGCGCGTCGATGGAGTTCCTGGTCGACTTCCGCCTGGCCGGGAGCTCGGGCCCGGCGGTCGCGCTGGAGAGCGCGGTCCCTGGCGTCCTCGAGGTCGAGGGCAACCTCGTGCGCGCCAAAGCGGCCGGCATGTCGGGGCTGCTCTTCGTCGGCGACGACGAGCGCCTGCTCGATTTTCTGCACGTGTGGGTCGCGCAGGCCGACGAGCTGCGCATCCTCGCGTACTCGCGCCAGGGCGATCTCCTCGGTCCGGTCCAGGACACCGTCACGCTGCTGGTCGGCGACGAGGTGCTTGTGTCGGTCGAGCCGTTCCTCAATGCGCAATCGCTGCTCGGCAACTTCCCGCTCGAGCGCACGCTGACGGGGACCGCCGTCATCATGATCCCCGACGCGGTCGGCGGGCTCTACCGCGTCATCGCGCGCGAGGCGGGCACGGCGACTGTGGTCGTCCGCGGCGTCGGCGTCGAGGCGTCCTGGCAAATCGAGGTGCTCCCATGACGCGGCAGATTCCCCTCATCGTGCTCCTCCCGTCGATCCTGCTCGGCTACGGCGCCGACTGCGACCCCAACCGGCCGCACGAGGTCGCGATCGTCGCGACGACCAGCGCGCCGCCCTCCAAGACCCTCGATATCCAGAACCCGAGCGCGAACATCCCGGCCGCGATCACGCTCTCGGCGGGGGTGGTGGTCGCGGTCCGATGCTGGGACTCGTGCGACTACACGTGCGAGGACTTCGCGATCACGGCCGCCGATCCCACGCTCGTCCGAATCCTGCCGATCGATCGCGGCAGCTGGTACGACGAGGCCTTCGCGATCGTCGCGGTGAAGGCCGGCGTCACGACGCTCACCGTCACGTCGAAGTGCGCGTCCCAGGCGTACCCGCTGACGGTCACCGCCGACTGACGCGCGCGCGCTTCGCGAGCGGTCGCGAGCCGATTCGCGGGCAGCCTCGCTCAGGGGTCCGATGCGGACCCCGCGCGAGGCCTTCGCGAGCCGATTCGCGGGCAGCCTCGCTCAGGGGTCCGATGCGGACCCCGCGCGAGG
>SXIE01000032.1 GCA_005772945.1 Pseudomonadota bacterium | reverse complement strand
TCGACGCGCCGGCGCACGGTGCCTACGTCGCGCGCCTACGCGCGGAGCACCCGGACACGGGCCCGTTCTTCGAGCGACAGCGGCGCGCGCACGCGGCGATGATCCGCTAACGCGTTAGAAGACACGCCCACGCTACTCCGTGCAGTGGACGCCGATGCTCCATTCGACCAACGCGCCTTCGACCTCGGCGCGCGTGTCGGTGATCTGGAGCGTCCACGCCCCGGCCACGGTCGCGCCCGCGAACGCGACGATCTTCTCGAAGCGCGCGACCTTCTCGGCCGTGTACCCGATGAACTCGAACGCAGCGCCACCCGGCGCGCGGAGCGCATAGTCCAGGTCCAGCGGGTCGTCGTGAATCACGGTGACGACGACGTCGACGGTCGACGCCGCCGTGCACCCGGCCGGGGCCGCGAGCGTGATGCTAGAGGCGAGCGGCGTCTCGGTCGAGCGCTCGCACACCCGGTTCGCGTCGATGTCGAAGCTGCAGATGTCGGGCGCCCCGCAGCACGTGCCGGTGCCGCAGGCGAGCGCGTGCGCGCCGTCGCAACCGACCGGCGCCGACTGCGCGACGACCCTGTCCGGGATGACGACGGGCGTGGCCGGCGTGGCCGTGCCGGAGGCGTCGGGGGCGTGCGTCTCCGCGACCGCGAACTGGTAGACGTTGCCGCTCGCCTCATCCCAGACGGCCACCAAGAGCCGCGGCTCGCCATCGGCACCGGCGAAGGCAACCAAACTCACGCGGTCGCCGGGCGCGATCGCGTCGGCAAACGAGAGCGGCGCCTCGAGACGCTCGCCGGTGTAGAAATCGGACGAGCGGATCTTCGCGCGCGCGCCCTCGAACATCGCGTCGAACGCGCCGTCACCGCCGAGATCCAGGTCGAGCACGAGGTCGTGCGGCACGAGCTCGCGGGCGCTCGGGGCGAAGGCGCCAAAGGCGACGTCGTCGAAGCCGGTGCCGCCGTCGACCGCCACGTCGAGCGTGGCCGCCCCGGCCACGAAGTTCCCGAACGAGAAGCTCGCCCGACGCTGCGGGTCCTGCAGCGCGCGAACGTCCTCGTGGACGAGCGTCACCGCGTGAGGCGTCGCGAGCCCCTCGTGCACGATGACGCGGTAGTATTCGCCGGGCACGAACGTGAACTTGGGCGTCGTGAGGAGGATCTCGGGCCCCGTCGCGTCGAAGACGTCGTAGGTCGCCTCGCCCGTGACCACGGGCGCGTAGCGCGTGGCGTCGCCGGGGAGGAGGCGCGACGTCTGCTGGGTGAAGCAGGCGTAGAGGGGGTCGCACATGGCGAGCTGGAACGTGAGCGCGTCGGACTCGCCCGTCGCGTGTACGTCGATCGCCTTGACGCCGCCATGCGCGTCGAACCACCCGACGTAGGCGGCGCGCGTGCGCACGGTGAACTTGTAGGTCGCCATCGAGCAGCCGTCGGTCACGACGACGATGTACTCGGTGTTCGCCTCGGCGGCGCTCGTGAACAGCCATTCGTTGAAGGCCTCGCCCCGCACGGGGAGGTCGGCGAACCCGACGCCGCCCGCGAGAAGGGTCGTGGCACCGATGAACTGGAAGGTCGCGGCGGCGACGGTGCCCTGGAAAGCGACGCGCACGCGCGCCGGCTGGCCCGGGAAGACCGGGGCCTCGTTGCCGGTGACCCCGGTGATCTCGAGCGGCGTCCTGGTCGCGCAGGCGCCATCCTTACCGTCCGCGCCTTTTTCGCCCTTGTCGCCCTTGTCGCCCTTGTCGCCCGGGATCCCGGGGTCGCCGTCGTTGCCCTTGTTTCCTTGATCGCCCTTGGCGCCCTGGGGCCCGGTCGCGCCAGTGTCGCCGTCGGCGCCGGCGCATCCGGTGGCGATGAGGGCCAGCGTCGCCGCGGTCATCACGAGCGGGCAGAGCTGGCGGAGCTGGCGTCGGAGGCGGAGCATCCGAGAGAGCGTGCGAAGCACGTGCATGGCGATTCCTCTTGGAATGGGGGCCGGCGAGCCGGGGTGCGGGGCCGCGACGGTGCGGGGACCGAGCCCTCGTGTGGTTGTTTGACCAAAGGGTTCCGCTGAGGTCAAGCGACGAGGCGACGCCCGAGCGCGCGTGCGACGGCCGCGGCGACACGCGCGACGAGGACGGCGCGGGGCGGGACGGGCGCGCCGAGGCTGGCGATGGAGGCCATCACGCCGGCGTCGAAACCGCACGGCTGGATGCGCGCGAATTCGGCGAGGTCGCAGCTCACGTTGAGCGCGAAACCATGGAACGTCACCCAGTCGCGCACGGCGACGCCGAGCGAGGCGACCTTGTGACCGCCGACCCACACGCCGGTGTGGCCGGGACGCGGGGCGGCGGCGAGACCGACGCTGGCGAGGACGTCGACGAGCGCGCGCTCGAGGTGGCGGAGCAGCTGGTGGACGTCGCGCTCGCTCGGCGCGAGGTGGACGATCGGATAGCCGACGAGCTGACCCGGTCCGTGCCAGGTGACGTCGCCGCCGCGCTCGACCTGGACGACGGGCGTGTCGCCCGCAGCGAGGATGTGCGCGGCCGAGGCGCGCTGGCGGCCGAGCGTGATGACGGGCGGGTGCTCGACCAGGAAGAGGGTGTCGGGGGCGCGGCCGGCCGCAACCTCGGCCACGTGCGCGTGCTGGCGGGCGAGCGTCTCGAGGTAGGGCGCGACACCGAGATCGCAGAGCGCGATGGGGCGCGCGGCTGGCGAAATCGTTGGTGTATCAAGCATCCGGCCCTCGCGCCGCCTCTACACCAGGCGACCCGAGGCGACAAGAGGTCGCTGGCCAGCGCCTCACGCGCTGGTGTAGTCACGGTGAAGGCACGCGCCGCGCGGCCCCCCTCGCCGACCCCGGATCTCGCCCGCACCCATGCTTTCGCTGGCCCTGGCCCTGGCCGGCGCGATCGTCGCGCCGCCTCCCCTCGGATTGCCCGCTCCCATCGGGGACGGCCGCGATGGGGGCGGCGCGTCCGTTGCCGCGATCGACGCCGTCTACCGGCTCGACACGGGCCTGGTCCTCCCCTACCCGCTCGACAACCTGTTCCGCGGCTGGGTCGAGTGCACGCGCCGCGGACATCACCGCGCGCTCGACATCGGCGGCGTCGGGCCCGACGACGGACTCGGCACGCGCGTGCGCTCGATGGGGCGCGCGCGCGTCACCGAGATCGGCGAGTCCGACGACGATCCGGCTCGCTTCGGCGCCCCCATCAAGGACCGCGACACCGTCACGCGCGGCGGGCGTGAGCTGCCCGCATGGAAGGACGTCCCCGGCTACGGCAAGGTCTTCTTCTTCACGCGCACCTACGGCAGCTACCGCACCGGGCGCTTCGTCGCGACCCGGATCCTGGACGGTCCGTTGACCGGCATGACCGCGCGCTACCTGCACCTGGGCGCCGTCCACCGGGCGCTCGCCGTGGGCGACGTGGTCGAGGCCGGCCAGGAATTGGGGCTCCTCGGGGGGACGGCCGTCCTCGACGCGCCGCCCCACCTGCACGTCGATCTCGAGACCCCCGAAGGCGACCACGTCGACCTCGGGCGCGTCCTCGGGATCGGGTCGACGCGCGTGCCGTGCCGCTCGGGCGATTC